>JAFEEI010000066.1:5172-31369 GCA_018241205.1 Pseudomonadota bacterium | reverse complement strand
AAGCTCTTAGGTTGTGTTAACAGACCCTAATTCATGACTAGAGTTGCTGTTGACCTATGCGTCATTGCTTGATGCGTTAAAGCACGGCCAACGCGCTCTGTAATTACACTTCCTTGCTTGTTACCCTAACTATCGCTAATACCACTTATCACTACCGGCGGATTCAACTTCGAAGCACAACTTTTATAATGAAGTCAATAGGCAAGACTGCGGTAGTATCGGAGCTGCTTAAAGGACCAAATAAAAGGAGCACAGATGAAGTGCTATAAGCAGCACACCAAAGAGCAACAATACCAGATTTCTGGTTTGAAGAAAGCGGGATTGAATCAATCGCAAATTGTGGATGAAGTGGGTGTAGACAAGTCGACGATCTCTCGAGAATTCTGACGAAACAAAGGCCGTCGTGGCTGACGCCCAGGGCAGGCGCAGGAATTACGGGAAGAGCATCGAAAGAAATGCATCAATGCACAGCGTCTATCATTGCTGGAATGGGCGGAAGTTGAACGGCTGATTCGGTTGGATTATGAGCCCGGAACAAACATCTTGCTGACTTGCACTGGAATGCGGATTGAGAATCAGCCACGAGACGATCTACGTGCACATTTATGAAGACAAACGCCGTGGCGGCGGCCTGCGGCAACACTTGCGCCGCCAGAAACCCCACAGAAAACGTTACGTGGGCGGTCGAGAGTGCCGGGGCACGATTAAGAACCGGATCGGCATTGACGAACGCTCGGGGATTACCGACCAGAAAAGCCGCATAGGCGACTGGGAAGGCAACACCGTAATCGGCAAGAACCATCGAGGCGCATATGGGTCACATTGGCTGAACAGAAGCCGTGCTACATACTGGCGGCCCAAGTACCCGGCAAACATGCATCGGGTGTGACGGCGGCAGTAACGCGGCTACTGCACCTCCATAAAGGAGTGGCTTGAACGAGAACAGCAACGGGTTATTGCGCCAGTATTTCCCCAAGGTAATGGAATTGGTCGAGGTTACCCAAGAACAAGTGCAATGAGCGGTGAATAGACTCAACCATCGACCACGCAAAGTACTTGGATTCAGAACCCTGTTTGAGATTTTCTTCGGAAAGATGGTGCGTTACACCGAATCACCGTTAGGTGTTGCACTTCGAAATTGAATACACCAATCATGCATGCGGAATTCTATCTATTTAACAACAAATCGTTAATAAAAGGTACCATTGGTGCAGCTACTTTTGATAAGCTGCACCGATAGTCGCACAATGACTATTGAATGAAATCACTTGGTAGATTGTGCGCAAATAACTGTCACAGTCAAAATACAATGTTACCCTAATGCGATACGGTTATTAATCTGCCCTAGCGATTGTTCAACTTGATCGACCAAAATGAGACATAGTTCACCATCCTGCAAATTGGACAGTGCTGCATCGATTGCAATAGATTCTCCAAAAATTTCGCTTATTTTTTGCGTACGTTTGGCATTACCCAAACCTTCGCGCAATAACGTCAATACTTCCCCATCGGCACGCCCGCGCTGGCATTGATCCTGATATAGCACCACTTCATCGAATGCATCACCCAGGATTCTAGTTTGCTGACGAATATCTTCATCACGCCGGTCGCCTGCTGCGCTAATAACTACAGAGCGTTTTTTGGATGGAATATTATCGATAGCGCTAACCAGTGCCTGAATTGCATCAGGATTATGCCCGTAATCCGCGATCAGGGTGGCATTGCGATAATTGAAAAGATTGAAACGGCCTGGTGCAGTCTGTGTGTCGCTTACAAAACCTGACACACCTGCATGAATAACCTTCCATTCCAAGCCAAGCGCCCAGCCGGCGCCAATGGCAGCCATCACATTCTCTATTTGAAAGTTGATACTGCCGTTTTGGGTCAAGGGGATTTCGTTTAATGGTATGCGGTATTCGCCAGTTTCACCCGCGGCGACGATACAACCGCTTTCCACGAAAATAGCGCGCTTATGCTGTGCGCGATGCATAGCCAGCACCGGATGATGCTTGTCATGCGCAAAGAAAATGACCGAGCCAGGGCAATGATCGGCCATACTGGCCACGAGTGGATCAGTCGCATTAAGCACGGCAAAGCCGGTGCCGGGCGTCACATTTTGCACAACAACCCGCTTGACCACGGCTAACTCTTCCGCCGTATTGATATAGGCCATACCAAGATGATCGCCCATACCGATATTGGTCACGACAGCTACTTGGCAACGATCGAATCCCAAACCTTCGCGTAACAGCCCCCCACGCGCCGTTTCTAGAACAGCGGCATCGACATCCGGATGAAAAAGGATATTTCTTGCGCTCTTCGGACCACTACAATCACCGGTATCAATGCACTGCCCATCGACATAAACGCCATCGGTGCAAGTAACCCCAACACGTCTGCGACCTTTTTGCAAAATATTGGCAATCACACGGGTTGTCGTTGTTTTACCATTGGTGCCGGTAACCGCTATCACGGGAATACGCGCATCCTCTCCTTGAGGAAACATGTAATCAATAATGGCTTCCCCAACAGTGCGACCCTTACCATACGAAGGCTGCAAATGCATACGCAAACCGGGTGCCGCATTAATCTCAATAATGCCACCGCCCTGATCTTCCAAGGAATTCATAACATTATCGCATACCACATCGATACCGCAGATATCCAGTCCCACCACTTTTGCAGCCGCAATCGCTCGCGCCGCCAGCTCGGGATGCACATCATCAGTGACGTCCGTAGCTGTGCCTCCCGTTGATAAATTGGCATTTTTACGCAACACAACGCGCATACCTTTCACAGGAACCGATTCCGCCGTCAGTCCTTGCGCCGCTAAGTACGCCAATGAAATTTCATCCAAATGAATCTTTGTTAACGAAGAAACGTGCCCTTCACCACGCATCGGATCACGATTGATTTGCTCCACCAGTTCAAAAATGCTGTGCACACCGTCACCAATAACTTGCGGAGGATCGCGCCGTGCAGCGGCAACCAGTTTATTTCCGATAACCAGCAAGCGATAATCATGTCCGGGAATATAACGCTCCACTAAAACGTTATCGCTGATTTCAGATGCGATCATAAAAGCCGCTTTTACCTGTTCGGCAGTGACAAGATTGACAGTTACCCCTTTACCCTGATTACTGTCCTGTGGTTTTATCACGACCGGAACGCCGATTTCGCAGGCTGCCGCCCATGCATCGTCGGCGTTCATTACTTCACGGCCCTGAGGCACCGGTATGCCCGCTGCATGCAACAAGGTTTTCGTTAATTCTTTATCTTGCACGATTGATTCAGCGACCGCACTGGTTCGGTCACTCTCGGAAGCTTGAATACGCCGCTGTTTACTACCCCATCCAAATTGCACCAGGCTGCCGTCCGTCAAGCGGCGGAATGGAATGCCGCGCGTCACCGCCGCTTGGACGATAGATCCCGTACTCGGCCCTAAGCGAATATCTTCATTAAGCTCACGCAAACGGCGCAAAGCGTCTGTTAAATCAAAAGCAGTATCTTCAATAGCCGAAATACATAAAATCTGCGCCAGCTCGAAAGCCAGCAGGCCTACTTTCTCTTCACTGTACCCGACGATAACCCGATAAGTATCCGCCTCAGGAGTTCGCACCGTGCGGCTGAATGTCACTGGACAACCAGCTCGTACTTGCAAATCTAACGTAGCGAATTCAAGCACATGGGCTACGGTAACCGCTTCATGATGGCCGGCGGTTTGAAGCAAGGAAATTTCAGGAAAACGCTCACGGAGCCGCGCCTCAAAACCAGAAATAGTATCAATATTGCTTTCAGAACCGCCACAAAAGACGGTAGCTTCAATAGAGGTGTGCTGACTCCATAAATTAGGCCCGCGTAAAGCGCGCATACGTAACACTTTCATAACTTAGCCCCTTGAGTTTGTAATCCGATAGAAAGATTCTGATTTTCAGGTTTGTATTTGTCTTGGCTAAAGCCAAATGTTTCTATTCCAACACGTATAACTTCAGGCTCGATACCTAATGCCCACGCAGCGGCCACAGCTGCCAAAATGTTTTCTATAGCCTGTGTGCTTTTCGCCCCGTTTTCTGCAGGTACTTCGCGTAAATTAAGCAGTGACAACTCATTCTTACCGGAAGCAAGCACAATTTTGCCATTCCGGATAATAACAGTGCGTTTTCCTTGGGTAGGACCGGTTCCATCCGCTCGATGTCGGGTGATCACAGGCAAATCCGCCTCACTGCTGAAGAAAATGACTTCGCCGTGACACAATTCTTCGGCCATCTCTACCAGCATGTCATCTTTTGCATTGAGCACTGCGGCACCGATCGGTAGTTTCACATCTTTTTCCACATCGTCAATCGCCGCTGCCGTTGGTGTTACAACATCGACTTGCGAGCGCAGTACGGTATAAACTTGCTTGCGGGTTTCAATGCCATACCGCCCAAAATGACAAGCAGGATCAACATTTGTAATCACCCCAACCTGACAGCTATCGTAGGCCAATCCTTCATTCATCAGCGTATCGAAACCGTTCTCGAAGACAGCGGCTTCAACGGTCGGATTCAACAATGTGCGATTGGCCGCCGCCCAATTAGCGCTGTTGTTTTTATCGATTTGCCGGTAATCCAGATAAAGTCCGTTGCTACAGGCCAAACCAGTCTGTTTGCCGGAAAGTACCAGCAATCTGGCAACAAGATAAGCCACCGGGGTTTTGCCATAGCTTCCGGAAATGCCGACGATAGGAATGCGGCCATTTTCTTGATCCGGAAACAAGTGATCGACGATTGCTTTTCCAACGGGGCGCGGCGTGCCGACTGCCGGCTTGATATGCATCAGCAAGCTTGGACCCGCATTCACTTCAACAATCGCTCCACCTTGTTCATTCAACGGACGTGAAATATCACGCGTAACCAGATCAATCCCGGCAATATCCAAACCGATAACGCGCGCCGCAAGTGATGCAATAGCCGCAGTGCTTGGATGCACTTGATCCGTGACATCGAAGGCGTGATTTCCATTGCGCTGAATCAAAACTGTGATGCCGGCTGGCACAACTGAATCACGTTGATAGCCTTGGCGAGCAATTTCTATTTGCGCTGCGCTATCCAACCGGATCAAATTCAGCGGATGATCTTCCGTTAGTCCGCGCCGGGGATCAGAATTGATTTGCGATTCGATCAGATCAGCGATCGTTGAAACGCCATCTCCCACAACGGATACCGAATCACCGCGCGTGGCGGCGACAAGACGATCGCCCACAATCAATAAGCGATGTTCAGTACCCGGAACATAACGCTCAACCAATACTTCGCTGCCCTCTTTTAACGCTACGTGATAGGCCGATTCGATTTCTTCGCGCTTACTCAGCTCAATAAAAACGCCACGTCCATGATTACCATCGCACGGTTTTACGACAACCGGCATGCCGATATCATTCGCCGCTTCCCAAGCAGCCTCAGCGCTCTCGACCACACGCCCTTCCGGAACCGGAACACCGCAAGATTGCAACAATGATTTCGTCAAATCCTTGTCGCGGGAAATACTCTCGGCTACGGCCGGTGTACGATCAGTTTCCGCAGTCCATATATGACGGCAACGTGCGCCATGCCCCAGTTGCACAAGATTTCCTTTTGCGATCAGCCGGATGGCCGGAATGTTGCGAGCAACGGCCGCATCCACAATGCAAGCTGTGGAAGGTCCGAGCCATAGCGAGTCGACGAGATCACGTATACGCTGAATAGCGCCATCGACATCGTAAAACGGGTTACGGGCTTGCTGAAAATTCATTGCAGCCAACACCAGCTCACGCGCCAAGTACAAAGCCGCTTTGGTAATTTCTGCATGCCATGCGCTTAGTGCGACTTTATAAACACCACGCACCGATGTTTCGCGCGCCCGGCCAAAACCACCGCGCATACCCGCCAGATTCTGAAGCTCCAGCGAAACATGCTCAAGAATATGGCACGGCCAAGTTCCTTCCTTGACACGGCGTAAAAATCCGCCGCGTTCTTCATAGCTGCAACGATGTTCTATCAGGGACGGCAACCATTCCGATAGCCGTTCATAAAAACCCGGAATCTTATCGGAAGGAAAGTCTTCTAGCTCACCGATATCCACGGTTGCTTCTAAGGCAGGGTAATAAGTCCACATATTGGGACCATTCAAGTGTTTGATTTCAAGAAATTTAATATCTTTGGAACTATTGCTGCCTAAATTTAAGGAGTCAGACATGGCATTTGAATCAGAACGAAGAGATGTTATTAACGCTAGTCCAATTAATAGGTTTACAAAAAACAAAACAATTTTCAGTTACAACATTCTGTCATTCCTGGAGAAATATTCATTAATTTGAAATTAATCATTAAATATCATTAATATATTTCAGAATTCAAATAATCTGAAATCTGATTTGAGCACAAAATTATTAATATCCACTCAATTGAATGGTTCTTTTTGTTGACAAAAATTTGCTTAGACTCAGAATATATGATTGTTTATTTAATGCTTTTATCATTACTTACTACAGGTGATTCTTGGAAGATATGCCGCTGCACATTATGCTGATCGCATTGGTGTTTTTACTTGTTTTATCAGGCTTCTTTTCCCTATCCGAAACCAGCATGATGGCGATCAACCGCTATCGTTTGCGGCACCTTGCCAAGCAAGGCCATCGCGGCGCCCGGTTAACCATAAAACTGCTCGACAAGACCGACCGGTTATTAGGTGTCATTCTTCTTGGCAACAATTTATTAAACACGGCATCAGCAACCCTAGTCGCCATTATTATCGGCGCTCTTTTCGCTCACGATGACTTTGCATTATTAATGGGAACGATCGCCGTAACCTTCGCCATCCTCGTATTCAGCGAAATTACTCCGAAAGTCATCGCCGCCGCTTATCCTGAACGGATTGCTTTAGCTTCGAGCTATGTCCTGACACCGCTGCTGATTATTTTCTATCCTGTCGTATGGTTCGTTAATTTGTTCGTCAGCGGACTGCTGATCCTGTTTCGGCTTAAACCCCAAAAGGGCGAACTCGAGCAAAAAATCAGCACGGAAGAGCTGAAAACATTGGTGCTGGAAGGCGGGCATTTTATACAGCACAAGCATCAGAGCATGCTATTGAACTTATTTGACCTTGAAACGATCACCGTTGACGATGTCATCGTACCGCGCAGTCAAATCGAAGCGATTGACTTGAACGCGGACGATGATGTCATTCATTCGCAATTGCTGACTTGCCATCACACCCGTTTACCGGTCTACCGCGAGCGTATGGATAATATTGTCGGTATCGTGCACGTACGAAAAGTACTGAATCAGATGCAAGGAGGAAAAATAACCGCCACCACGCTGGAAAAAGTCATGCGTGAACCCTATTTCATCCCTTCCGGCACATCGTTGTTTTCTCAACTGCAGTTATTCCAGGAAAATCAGAGAAGAATCGGTCTGGTCGTTGACGAATATGGCGAGTGGCTGGGATTGATCACACTGGACGACATTATTGAGGAGATTATCGGCGAATTTACTACGCACGCACCTACGTTGACCAATATTTTTCAGAAACAGGAAGACGGCAGCATCCTTGTTGAGGGAAGCACTTTATTACGCGAATTGAACCGTAAGTTAGGTTTGCAATTCCCGCTAGACGGACCAAAAACTCTGAATGGTCTGATCCTGGAGTATTTTGAGGACATTCCTGAAGCAGGAACAAGCCTTAATATTGCCGGCTATCCGATCGAAGTGATCCAAACCAAAAACAGGATTGTAAAAACTGTTAAAATCTTCCCTCTTGCAGTTGAATCAACGAGAAAGCACCTCGAGTAGCCGGATGAATGAAATTTTTTCCACACCGACTGTTGCTCTAGGTTGGACGGGAATAATAAAAGCAGTTATCCTTGCGCCGGCAATAAAGATTATTGGTTTTCTTTCACTTAAGCGCCCATAGCTCAGCTGGATAGAGTACCGCCCTCCGAAGGCGGGGGTCGCACGTTCGAATCGTGTTGGGCGCGCCAATCCATCAGGAAATCGATTGCTTGAATGAGTTAAGTGCAAATTTAATTTGATTTTTGAGACAACCAGTCGTATTATTTTCGTATGTCAAAATTAGGTAAAAAAGAATTTAATCGAGAAGGCCTACTGAATCAAGGCGTTGTTTTTTTTATGAACCAAGGCTATCACGGCACCGGCTTACAGGAGATTCTCGATGCGGTCAATGTCCCCAAAGGTTCTTTTTATAACTACTTCAGCAGCAAAGAAGAATTTGGCGCGGCAGTCATCCAGCATTATATCGAGCCGTTTATTTCGCGGTTATCCACGCATCTCCAGCAATCCGATTCCGATGCGCTGGGCGCCATCCGCCGCTATTTTGCTGAGCTTATTGTGGAACTTGAAGAAAACAAATTTAAAGGAGGTTGTTTGCTGGGCAGCCTCATGGGTGAAATTGGCAGCACCAGCGACATATGTCAGCAATCATTGCAATCGGCAATCGCACGATATCGCGATTTATTGCAGTCCGGTCTGGCTCGGGCACAGCAACAAGGAACTGTCAGAACGGACAAAACTCCCGAAGAAATGGCTGATTTATTGATCAACACGTGGCAAGGCGCGCTGCTGCGAATGCAAATAGAAAAATCATCCGCGCCCGTCAAGCAATGCTGCCATGATTTATTGGATGATTTTTTTATACGGTAGTTATTTTTTTAGTATTTAAAAATACGACCGGTCGTTTTTTATAAAAATGAAAGGAGAAAGATATGCCCAAATACATTATTGAACGTGAAATTCCTGGTGCTGGCTCGCTCACGTCCCAAGACCTCCAAGCCATCTCGCAAAAATCTTGCGCCATTCTCAACAGCATGAGGCCGAGCATCCAATGGCTGGAAAGCTATGTCACCGATGATAAAGTATATTGCTTCTATCTTGCGCCGGACGAGGCCGCTATTCGAATGCACGCGGAACAAGGCGAATTCCCTGTCACTCGTGTTGCCCAAGTTCGATCCATGATTGATCCCACGACGGCTGAATAGCCTCGAGAAATTTCTTGTTAACCTGATAATCAACATTTTTTACGGAGGTAGATATGCACCCTCGAGTTATTATTTTTCCCTTTTTGATTATGGCTCTGGCCGTTGCAAGCTCTGTCACATCATGGGCTACAGCTGAAAAAGAAAGCAGCCCACCACATGCTCCGGCATCCGGCGCGGTGCAACAATTTGATTCGAAGGAACGGCACGCGCCTCGTTTACAGACCCTCGGCAAGCACGCATTTCCTGTCAGTACAAGCAATCCATTAGCACAACAATACATCAATCAAGGACTCAATCTCGCGTATGGATTCAACCATGCCGAAGCGCGCAAAGCATTCCGTGAAGCAGCCCGGCTGGATCCCGGGCTTGCGATGGCGTATTGGGGGCAAGCGCTGGTGCTCGGCCCGAATATTAACGCCATGATGGAACCGAACGAAGAGCCCCAGGCACTGGAAATCATGCAACAAGCCAAATTCCTGATGATACGAGCTTCTGGGAAGGAGCAAGCACTCATCAACGCACTGGAGAAACGTTACTCGGGTAAAGCCGAGCACAGAACAACGAATGACAAGGCCTATGCGGCAGCGATGCGTGATGTGCATCAACGCTTTCCGGATGATCCGGACATTGCGATGCTATATGTCGAATCGATGATGGATCTGCGTCCATGGGGCTACTGGATGCTGGACGGCACACCCTATGAGGGCACTGCCGAAATCGTCGCGCTCACAGAAGAGGTATTGCGGCGTTACCCGGAACACCCGGGCGCCTTGCATATGTACATTCATCTGATCGAACCGACATCTACACCGGAACGCGCAGAAAAAGCGGCTGACACGCTGCTTAAGTTAATGCCGGAAGCAGGGCATATGATTCATATGGCATCGCATATTTATCAGCGCATCGGCCGCTACGCCGATTCGATCAAAAGCAATCAAATGGCTATCGCAGCGGATGAATCTTACATCGCGCAAGATCATGCCCACGGCTTATACCCGATGGTTTACTACCCGCACAATATTCACTTTCTCTGGTTCGCGGCGACATCGGATGGACAAAGCAAACTTGCAATCGAATCGGCAAAAGAAACTGCCCGGAAAATCGACGATGACGTGCTAAAAGCAATTCCGCTGACGGCAGTTTTCCGCGTGACGCCGTATTGGGCACTGGCGAGGTTCGGGCATTGGAAGGAAATCCTTGACCTCGCTCCGCCGCCATCGACCAATGCTTTCTTGACCGGCAGCTGGCATTATGTGCGCGGCCTCGCGCTGGTAGCCACGAAACAGCTGCAGCAGGCTGAGCAGGAACTCACGGCACTACGCAAAATCATGGCGGATCCACGGCTAGATCACCCTTTATTGTCGAAAAACACCTCGAACACAGTGCTTCGCATCGCTCCGGAAGTACTTGCGGGCGAAATCGCTGCCGCCCGAGGGCAATTCGATCAGGCTGTTGCGTATCTTGAAAAAGCGGTCCGGCTGGAGGATGCTCTGATCTATACCGAACCGGCCGAATTTCATCAACCGCCACGGTTATCGCTGGGTGCTATCCTGCTGGAATCTGGGCAGCCAGCCCAAGCAGAAACCGTCTACTGGGAAGACCTGCGGCGTAATCGCAACAATGGTTGGGCGCTTTATGGCTTAGCACAAGCCATGCGTGCGCAAAAAAAGGATGATCAAGCGATCCTGATCGAAGCGCGCTTCAAAAAAGCCTGGGAACGCGCCGATGTGACGCTGACGGCATCCCGTTTCGGGCGCTAGGCCAGGTAATCAGCGCCAAGCTGCCATCCGGACAGATTCTTGGCATCGGGTAATGCTAAACTATGCGTTTTGTTGGTTTACGCAACCTGGAAATTTGAATTGTTTACCGGAATCATAGAAGCCATAGGTGTCATTGCCAGTATCAAGCCTTGTACTGAAAAAAGTCATGGCGGTTTGTCATTGACCATTTCCACACAACAACTCGATCTGAGCGATGTCGCGCCTGGCGATAGTATTGCTGTGAATGGTGTGTGTCTGACGGTAACCGCATTGACGCATGATTCGATTGCTGCCGATGTTTCCGGGGAGACACTGAATTGCACCGTTGGGCTGGATCAGCCAGCCGCGTCCGTCAATCTGGAAAAAGCCATGCGCCTGTCGGACAGGTTGGGCGGGCATCTAGTCAGCGGTCACGTCGATGCTGTCGGGGTCGTGGCAAAGATCGAATACATCGGAGAGTGCGTGGAGCTAGTCATCCGGGCGCCCCAGTCTGTTGCTCGCTTCCTTGCGCACAAGGGTTCCGTAACCGTCAATGGCGTCAGTCTGACGATCAATAAAATCAACGGTAACGAATTTGCCATCAATCTCATTCCGCATACGCTGGCCATGACTAACTTGCAGGCATTGTCACCGGGAACGCCGGTAAATCTGGAAACCGACATGCTGGCACGTTACGTGGCCAGGTTACTGAATCTTGAAGACAGCCAGGATTAATTGACTATGAGTATCAGTGCAATCGAGGATATTGTCGCCGACCTCAAACAAGGCAAAATGGTCATCCTGGTTGATGAAGAAGATCGTGAAAATGAAGGTGATCTGGTGCTGGCCGCCGATTTCGTCACCCCGGAAGCAATCAACTTCATGGCGACGCATGGGCGCGGACTGATTTGTTTAACGCTAACGGAAGAGCGCTGCCATCAGTTGGATTTACCCTTGATGGTATCGGCCAATCGCGCCCCGCTGGGGACCAATTTCACCCTTTCCATCGAAGCCGCCAGCGGCGTCACGACCGGCATTTCTGCCGCCGACCGCGCGCGGACGGTACAAGTTGCCGTCAGGGCCGATGCCAAGCCGCATGACATCGTGCAGCCGGGGCATATTTTTCCGCTGATGGCGCAAAAAGGGGGTGTATTGGTGCGCGCCGGTCACACCGAAGCCGGCTGTGACTTGGCCAGGATGGCTGGTTTGACAGCAGCGTCGGTGATTTGTGAAATTTTGAAAGAAGATGGCAGTATGGCGCGCTTGCCGGATCTGATGGCATTCGCGCAAAAGCATCAGCTCAAAATCGGCGCCATCGCGGATTTGATTCAATACCGCAGCCAAACCGAAAGCCTGGTCACTCGTGTGGCGGAGCGCGCTATCCAAACCGTGCATGGCGAATTTCTGTTGACAGCGTATCGCGACGAAATTGCCAATACCACTCACTTGGCCTTGGTCAAAGGTGAAATCAATCCGGCAACGGAAGCACTGGTGCGCGTGCATGAGCCGTTATCAGCCGTCGATCTGCTCGATATTCACGATCATACGCATTCCTGGAGTATTCATGACGCCATGAAACTGATTGCCGAAGCCGGGCGGGGCGTTATCGTGCTGTTGCACCGCAAAGAAAGCCCGGCGAAACTGATCGAACGGGTACAATCCAAGGAAACGCATGCCTCCACCCAACTCAAACCGGATTTACGCGACCATGGCATTGGCGCGCAAATACTGAAAGATCTTAACGTCGGCAAAATGCGCTTGATGGCGGCGCCGAGAAAAATGCCCAGTGTGACGGGATTCGGCTTGGAAGTAACCGGCTACGCGGAGGCGCCTAAGCTATAATTCGCACCGTGATCGCTTGAGAAATAAGCGCAATTCAATTGATAAATAGATAAACAGGAATCAGTGATGCCGTACTATGACGATATACTTGAATTTGAACCGAATCTGGATGGATCCGATCTACGCATTGGCATTGTCATGAGCCGTTTTAACGTCGATATCGGCGAAGGTCTGCTCGGCGCCTGCACTGCGGAACTTAAAAAAAACGGTGTGTTGGACTCCAATATCCTGATCGCGACGGTGCCCGGCGCATTGGAAATTCCATTGACGCTGAAGCGAATGGCCATGTCCGATCAATTCGACGCCCTGATTGCATTAGGCGCCGTGATTCGCGGCGATACCTACCATTTTGAAGTAGTCGCCAACGAATCGGCGCGTGGCTTGGTCACGGTACAACTGGAAGCGGAAATTCCCATCGCCAACGGCATATTGACCACCGATAACGAAGATCAGGCGATTGCCCGGATGAGTACCAAAGGTATGGAATCCGCGCAGGTTGCGCTAGAAATGGCCAATTTGCATATCAAAATTGATGAAATCGACATATGAGCAGCGCAGTGAGCGAAATTGATCCATCCAGCGGCAACCCAACGGAAAAATACAAAAGCCGCCGCCGCATAGCACGCGAATTTGCTTTGCAAGGCATTTACCAGTGGCAAGTAGCAGGTGGCACGGCAAGCTTCATCGAGCAGCAGTTACGCGAATCCGATGAATTTAAACATGTTGACAACAAGCATTTCGTTCATGTGCTGCACGGTGTGTTGCAGCGTAAGGAAGAATTGGAAAAAATCATCCTGCCGCATTTGGATCGCGCCTTGAATGAATTGAGTCCGGTCGAATCGGCGATTCTGTTATTGGGCACGTTCGAGCTGATTCATCACCCGGAAATCCCGTATCGCGCCATCATCAACGAAGCGATTGAATTGGCCAGAACCTACGGCGGCAGCGACGGCTACAAGTATGTCAACGGCGTGCTGGATAAACTAGCCGTTCAGCTCCGTCCCGTAGAAGCAGCCATGCCAAGGCCGATAAAACATCGTCCGTAAAACCAGAGCCGCATGGCCTCGGAATTCGATATTATCCGCGACTATTTCAAGCGGCCCGTGAGCGATGCACGGCTTGGAATCGGTGACGACGCAGCGCTCATAGCGGTCAAAAGCGGAATCGAACTGGCGCTATCAACCGACACATTGGTCAGTGGCCGGCATTTTTTTACCGATGCGGATCCCTACAAACTCGGTTACAAATCCCTGGCAGTCAATCTGTCCGACATGGCAGCGATGGGCGCCAAGCCACGTTGGGCTTTACTGGCGTTGACGCTGCCGGAAGCATTGGCAAACCCGGATTCAACCTGGCTGGCGGAATTCAGCAAGGGTTTTTTCGCTCTTGCCGGCCGGTATCATGTCGAGCTGATCGGCGGCGACACCACTGCCGGGCCACTCAATATCGGCGTGCAGATCATCGGTGAAGTTCCGGCAGGCCAGGCCTTACGCCGCAGCGGCGCGCAACTGGGCGACGATATCTGGGTTTCCGGTAAACTAGGCGATGCCGCCTTAGCACTGAACCATGAATTACGAAAGATAACGCTGACTCCCGAAGAAATCGCGCAGTGCTTGCCGGCATTATTAACACCAGCAGCCCGGGTGGAATTAGGACAACGTCTGATCGGCCTGGCGCATAGCGCCATCGACATATCCGATGGTTTAATCGCGGACTTGGGGCATGTGCTCGCCGCTTCGGAAAAAGCCGCCAGCATTAACATCACAGACATACCCTGTTCCGCAGTATTAGAAAAATATTCACGGCAAACGATCGCTACCGATTGTCTGCTGGCGGGTGGTGACGATTACGAGCTATGCTTCACGGCAGCGGAAACCAATCGCCGGGAAATTGAAGCGCTTTCCGCCGAATTGGCCATTCCGCTGACCCGCATCGGTAAAGTTAGCCCGGGCGCGGGATTGATCGTAAAAGACGCGCAAGGACATGCAATGACATTGGGAATCACAGGCTATGACCACTTCAACACCTGAAACGCATCACGCATCGAACGGCTCTGCCGCTCCGCGATTCCGGCCGGATATTTATTTTGTTTATAGTCATGCCGCTTCTTTCATTGCATTTTCCGGCGGAGCAGGGCTCAGCCGGATAGCGCCGGGCACGGTAGGTACATTGGTTGCGTTTCCGTTATTCTGGTGGCTCAATCATTATCTGAACCCGGTTTATTTTCTCTTGCTGATCGACATCATGTTCATCGCCGGCATCTGGGCCTGCGGCCTTTGCGGCAAGGCATTGGGCGATCCCGATTACGGCGGCATGGTTTGGGATGAAACCGTGGCATTTTTGCTGGTGCTGTACTTCACCCCGGACGAGTGGACATGGCAGCTCGCGGCATTCGTTCTATTCCGCTTCTTCGACATCGTCAAACCGCAACCGATCCGCTATTACGATAACCGGCTGACCGGCGGATTTGGTGTCATGTTTGACGATATGGTGGCAGCCTTCTTCACACTTCTTTGTTTAGCTGGTTGGAAAGCTTGGGTTTTATCTGAAACCTATTTCTAGATGTTTAGACACCACAGTATTCACAAGCAACTTCTGCATATTCATAAATATGATTTACGGGAATGAATTATTTATTACATACGTCTCGTAGATTGAGTTTCAAGCCATCTGGAACAGAAAATGCCATTGTGTGGTGTATGTAATTATTATTTAGCGCTTGGAGGCGTTCAGTATCTGTCCGAAGTTCGTCATCTATAGTTCTAAAATTGATCGCTAGGTTTAGTAATGCAGGTCGGAGCTTACTTTCAAATTCGCTAAAATAGTTTTGATATAAATACCGTTTCTTTGACCATATGCTCTTTGTTTCCACAAATTGTTTGATACCAAGAATCATTAAAGAAAATTGAAAACTTTGGTCACGAATGGTGTAACCATCATGTCGGATCATGGATATCTTTAATTTGACTAAAATTCGGTGTTCGTAATGATGACGCAATCTAATGTATAAAAAATAAAATTCATATTTGCAATCATCATGCTATCTCTCTTATCAATATATCACACCTAATAAATCCATAAGCCAGTGGAAAAAACTATTCTCAACCATTTACCCCAACCTCTGCATCAACTCCTTAACTCTCATCACCCGCTTATTCACATCCTCGATCTGTACCTGAATTTTCAATCGATCCTGACCGGAGAGCGAGTACTCGCGGCTGCTTTGGATCAGTTGGATGATTTTTACCGAGTCGATGGGCGGGTTGGGGATGAATTGCACTTGAATGCTGTCGGTGCTGGCATCGATGCGGGTGATACCGAGCGGTTTGGCGGCGATGCGCAGGCGGTGGCAGTCGAGCAGGGCGCGCGCCGGATTGGGCAGCAGGCCGAAACGGTCGATCAGTTCGCGTTGCATGTCGTCGAGCTGGTCGTTATCGGCGCAATTGGCCATGCGTTTGTACAACACCAGGCGTTCGTGAATATCGTGGCAGTAGTCTTCCGGCAATAGTGCAGGGACGTGCAGGTTGATTTCGGTGGCGACACCCAACGGGTGTTGCATGTCCGGTTCCTTGCCTTGCTTGAGCGATTGGATCGCGGTGTCGAGCATGGTGCTGTAGAGGCTGAAGCCGATTTCCTGCATTTCGCCGCTTTGCGATTCGGAAAGCACTGCACCGGCGCCGCGAATTTCCAGATCGTGCATCGCTAGGTAAAAGCCCGAACCGAGTTCTTCCATCGCTTGAATCGCTTCCAGACGTTTTTTTGCTTGTGCGCCGAGCGCTTCTTCCGGTGGTGTTAGCAAATACGCGTAAGCCTGGTGATGCGAGCGCCCGACCCGTCCACGCAGTTGATGCAATTGCGCCAGGCCGAATTTGTGCGCTTCGTTGATGATGATGGTGTTGGCGCTTGGGATGTCGATACCGGTTTCGATGATGGTGGTGCACAGCAGGATGTTGAAGCGCTGCTGGTAGAAATCGCGCATCACATGTTCCAGTTCGCGTTCCGGCATTTGCCCGTGGGCGACGTGGATGCGCGCTTCCGGCAGCAGGCCGCTGAGTTTCTCGTACATCAATTGAATGCTGCTGACTTCGTTGTGCAGGAAATAAATCTGCCCACCGCGTTTCAGTTCGCGCAGGCACGCTTCGCGGATGATGCCCATGGAAAAGCTGGTGACGAAGGTGCGGATCGCCAGGCGGCGCTGCGGCGCAGTAGCGATGATGGAGAAATCGCGCAAGCCTTCCAGCGACATCGCCAGCGTGCGCGGGATCGGTGTCGCGGTCAGCGTCAGCACATCGACTTCAGCACGCAGTTTTTTCAATTGTTCCTTCTGCCGCACGCCGAAACGGTGTTCCTCGTCGATGATGACCAGCCCCAGGTTCTTGAAATGCACGTCTTTCTGGATCAGTTTGTGCGTACCGATGATGATGTCGATCTCGCCCTTGGCCAGACCGGCAATCGCTTGCGTTTGCTCCTTGGCGGAACGGAAGCGCGACAGTTCGGCGATTCTGACCGGCCATTGATCGGCAATCAGGCCGAAACGGTCGGAGAAATTCTGGAAATGCTGTTCCGCGAGCAAGGTGGTTGGCACCAGCACCGCGACCTGCTTGCCATCCGCCACGGCGATGAATGCGGCGCGCAACGCCACTTCGGTTTTGCCGAAACCAACGTCGCCGCAAATCAACCGGTCCATCGGCTTGCCGGAAGTCAAATCCTCGATCACCGACTTGATTGCCGCCGCCTGATCGGGTGTTTCCTCGAAGCCGAAGCCTTCGGCGAAGGCGTCGTAATCGTGCTGGCGCAGCGAGAATTTATGGCCTTCGCGTGCGGCACGCTGCGCGTACAGATTGAGCAATTCCGCCGCAGTGTCGCGCACTTGCTGCATCGCCTTGCGCTTGGCTTTGTCCCACTGGCTGCTGCCCAGTTTGTGTAATGGCGCCGATTCCGGTGCGCCGCCGCTGTAGCGTCCGATCAAGTGCAGTTGCGACACCGGCACGTACAATTTGTCGCCACCATCGTATTCCAATGCCAGAAATTCGCTCATCTCGCCCGGTTCGCCTTCGCCGACATCCATACTGACCAAGCCGAGATAGCGGCCGATACCGTGCTGCTCATGCACCACCGGATCGCCCGGTTTGATTTCCGACAAGTCGCGCAGGATGTTGTCGGTCGATGTTATGGCTTTGCGCGATTCGCGTTCGCGGCGGCCGTGTACGTGTGTGGCGTACAGTTCGCTTTCGGTGACGAACGCGACTTTTGCGGACTCATCGATAAAGCCGGTGTGCAGCGGCGCAACGCCGAGCATGAAAGGTTCTTGGTTGCTCAAAAATGCGGCGAAATCCTGGCAAACCGCCGGGTGCAAATCGTATTGCTGCAAATATTCGGCGACCAGCTCGCGCCGTCCCATGCTTTCCGCCAGCAGCAGCACGCGGCCGCCGCTCATCTTGAATTGCGCGTTAAACACTGCCAGTTTCTCCAGCGGATTTTCCGCGTGCCGGTTAACTTGCACCGGCGGTAGCGGCGCGCTGGTGCTTTCGCCGGTGACTTTGACATCCTGCGGCTTGATCAACAGTTCGACGCGTGCATACGGTTTGATCTGAGCGAAAAAACTGTCACTGCTAAGGAAGAGTTCGGTGGGTGGTAACAGCGGCCGGTCGTTGTCGCCGCGCATCAACTGGTAACGCGATTGCGTGTCGCGCCAGAACTCGTCGATGATCGGGCGGACATCGTGATGCAAGCAAAGCAGGGTGTTGTCCGGCAGATAATCGAACAGCGTCGCGGTTTGCTCGAAAAACAGCGGCAAATAGTATTCGATACCGGCGGGTGTGCCGCCTTTGCTGATGTCTTTGTAAATTTGTTTCTTCGACGGATCGCCCTCGAATTTCTCGCGGAACTTGCCGCGAAAAAACGTGCGTCCGGCTTCATCGAGTGGAAATTCGCGCGCCGGTAGCAAGCGGATTTCCTTGACTGGATAAATACTGCGCTGCGTGTCGACATCGAACGTGCGGATGGTGTCGATGTCGTTGTCCATCAGGTCGATACGGTACGGCAACGGACTGCCCATCGGATACAGATCGATCAAGCCGCCGCGCACGCTGTATTCGCCCGGAGAAAATACTTGCGTGACATGCGAATAACCGGCCAAGGTCAATTGGCTGCGCAATGCGGCGACATCCAGCGTTTCACCTTGCTTGAGGAAAAACGTGTGTGCGGCGAGGTATTCGCGCGGCAGCATGCGGTACAATGCAGTGGTCAACGGCGCGATCAACACGTCGCACGCGCCGGTCATCACTTGATACAACGTTGCCAGCCGCTCGGACACCAGATCGTGATGCGGTGAGAACGTGTCGTACGGCAGCGTTTCCCAGTCCGGCAGCAGGTGCGTTTTCAGTTCCGGTGCAAAGTAGGGAATTTCTTCCAGCAGGCGCTGCGCATCCAGTGCATTGGCGGTAATAATGGTAACCGGTTTCGCTTGCTGCGCCAGTTGCGCCAGAAACAGCGCATCGCTGGAGCCGGCAAAACCAGCATAACGTGCGATGGCGCCCGGTTCGGGTAAAGTGGTTTTCTGTTGCATTTTTAATATCGTTGTCTTGCTTGTGCTAAAAATCATAGCTGACAACACTGCTTCCCAGTCAAAATTTGCATATTATATGTTAGTTCCAAACCGTCTTATTCAGTGCAAAAAGCGACGAGCGCAGCGGCTCGGAGATTAGCGCCGAATTTCACGGTTTCATTACGGTTTGAATTTATTGGCGACAACGTTATTCTTACTTATTTGTAATGATTTAGAAAAATGGTTAGGCGGGAAATAACCGATCAGAAAGAGAAGAAATGAGCGCTTTTATAAAACTGAGCTTAGGACAGATGGGACAAAGAGTGATTCTATTCGCTTGTAGAATCATTACATTTGTTTGCCTAACCTCACCGGTTTATGCGCAAAATACTTCCATCACACTATTAACCGAAGAAAACCAGCAAAAAATCGAATTGGCGGTGTGGAAGTACGCAGTGGATACACCGCTGCTGCTGAAAACAATCGGCTGGTTCCGTGAACTGACGCAGCACTCCCGGGAGTCCGCTGCGTTCGCCGAGCTCTCCCGTCTGCATTTTATGCATGCACAGCTCGAACGCAATAAGAGCCACCGCATTCAATTATTCGAGAATTGCGTTGCCATTGCCGACCGTGCGCTTGCACTGAATGAGAACGATGTGCGCGGACTTTTCTGGAAAGCCGCAGCGATAGGGAAAATGGCCGAAGACAGCGGCATGGTGAATGCATTGCGCTTGCTCGGTCCGATGGAAAATTTGCTGCTCAGGGTGGTCGCACTGGACGAGAAATACGAGAACGCCGGAGCACATCGCGCATTGGGCCGCATCTATCACAAATTGCCTGGATTCCCGATCAGCTTTGGCAGCAATCAGAAAGCCCTGATGCACCTGAAACGGGCGCACGAACTGTTCCCGCGCGATGTGATTACGCATGCTTTTTACGCCGAACTGCTGTACGACGAGGGTAGAAAAGACGAAGCGCGCAAGCATGCGGATTTCGTGCTGGCGACCCCGATCGCCGAAGAAGATGCCTTGGAATTTGCCGAATATGTCGACATTGCGCTGGGTGTGATCAATAAAACCGGCGGTTCGAAATTTAAAGTGGGTAATAACTAGAACCTTGCTAGACTGCTGCTACCCCCTCCTTCAAAAATTCGCTGACTTTCCCTTCCAAAAAACAGACTGATTATCGTCAACCTGCAGAGCAAATCTGGGGCAATTTCACTTTTTTGCCTCGACTCACATCCACGCTAGTTAAATCAGCTACACTACCGTATCTATCGAATATTTCCGCCCAATTTTTATGACAGAAACAGTGATTGATTTGATCCGCCATGGCCAACCCGCCGGGGGACGCCGCTATCGCGGTCACGGTGTGGACGATCCGCTCAGCGAGAAAGGCTGGTCGCAAATGTGGCACGCCGTCGGCAGCTACAATGACTGGAACCACATCATCACTTCCCCGCTGCAGCGCTGCCAGGCATTTGCCTTTGCACTCGGTGAACGTCACGGTATCGATGTTGCGATTGAATCGCGTTTCAAGGAAGTCGGGTTTGGCGTATGGGAAGGATTGAGTCACGACGACATCAAAATCGGCCGCGTGACCGAGTATCAAGCTTTCTTGCGCGATCCGGTCAATCGGCGTCCGGACGGCGCGGAACCGCTCGAGGATTTTGTGCAGCGTGTCGGTTCTGCGTATGAAGAAGTCATCGAACGCCATCGCGGCAGCCATATTCTGATCGTCGCGCACGCCGGTGTGATGCGCGCAATTATCGCCAGAACCGTGCATGCCACACCAGCCGGACTGTATCGCATCAAAATCAGCAACGGCGGCATCACGCGCATCCGGGAAGCCGTGGAAGGCGGTGTGCTGGAGCTGTTGAACGGGAAATTGCCAATCTGACGAATTGTTGTCAATTCAAGATCAGCAGATTCCTATTTAATGATTCTCCCGTATTCCCTGTTGATAAAGATTGACATTAAATTAATTAAACTAATTCTTTTAGAATGATTTTCTTGGTGTTATAATTCCCGCCTTTTGTTGTGTCTTGCTGTTTAGTGGAAAGTTATAGATGCAGATGCAGCAATATAAATTAACCTAAATTTTAACCGAGGAATTTGCCTATTTATGACGACTATCAAAGTTAAGGAAAACGAACCGTTTGAGGTTGCTATGCGCCGCTTTAAACGCTCAATCGAGAAAACAGGAATATTGACTGAATTGCGCGCTCGCGAGTTTTACGAAAAACCGACTGCGGAACGCAAACGCAAGCTGGCAGCCGCTGTAAAACGGAATTACAAGCGCTTGCGCAGTCAATTATTACCACCTAAGCTTTATTAAGTCATCATATAGTTTGATACAGATTCTTTTTCTGCCGAATTCATTGAAAAGCGATAAGTTGATAATCGATTAGTTCCATCTATTTATTATGAGCTTGAAACAAAGAATCACTGAAGATATGAAAATGGCGATGCGTACCGGCAACGTCAAACAGCGGGATACCATTCGTTTACTGCAAGCGGCTATCAAACAACGCGAGGTGGACGAGCGCATAACGCTTGACGATTCAGCCATCATCTCGGTAATTGAAAAGATGCTCAAGCAACGAAAAGATTCAATTGCTCAGTATGAAGCGGCGCAGCGATTGGATCTTGCCAATAGCGAGAAAGAAGAGGTTTCGATTTTAAGCGCCTATATGCCGCAAGCATTGAGTGATTCGGAAATCGAGAATTTGATAATGCAAACAATTTCAGAAACTAACGCTGCTGGTATGCAAGATATGGGTAAGGTGATGAGCATGTTGAAGCCTAAGCTTGCGGGACGCGCTGATATGGCAAAAGTGTCGGCGCTTATCAAAACCAGAATATCTGGTTGATTTCAGTACACTCTACACTTCAATTATTCTCTAAAATAAACCATAAAAATCGCAATTTATTTATATTTGAAGCTGATTGTAATTGAATAGCTTCCAGTAGATGATTCCGCAGTCTTTTATTCATGATTTGCTCAATCGTGTGGATATAGTCGATGCAATTGATCGTCATGTCCCGCTCAAGAAGGCCGGTGCCAATTTTGTCGCCTGCTGTCCTTTTCACAGCGAAAAAACGCCATCGTTCACAGTCAGTCAATCCAAACAGTTTTATCATTGCTTCGGTTGCGGCGCTCATGGCAATGCGATCAGTTTCCTGATCGAGTATAGCGGGTTAAGTTTTGTTGAGGCGGTGAAAGATCTGGCGGCTTATGCTGGGATGCAATTACCAGCTCCAGAGCAACAAACCGGCACTTTTTCTGATCAAACTACTGTTGATAGCTTTTCGTTCGGTCAGAAAACTGCGAATAATAATTCTGACGTGTCACCGCAAGAGTTATTAATTGCTTTACAAACCGCCACCCGCTATTACCGCGAGCAATTGAAAGTTTCGGACAAGGCTGTTGCTTATCTCAAAAAACGTGGCTTATCCGGCAAAATAGCAGCACGCTTTGGTATCGGTTATGCGCCCTCCGGCTGGCACAATCTCGAGGCCGTTTTTACCGATTATAAATCAGAAAGAACACGAAAAATTCTGACGCAAGCAGGGCTGATCATCAGCGACGACGAAACCAAGCAGTATGATCGTTTTAGGGAGCGGATCATGTTTCCGATCCTTGATCAAAAAGGCCGGATCATTGGCTTTGGCGGGAGAGTATTAGGGCAAGAAGAGCCAAAATATTTGAATTCTCCCGAAACAGTTTTGTTTGAAAAGGGACGCGAACTATACAATTTTTTTTCCGCGCGCCGCGCCATTCGTGCAGCAGATTGTGTCATTGTTGTTGAAGGTTACATGGATGTCATAGCGCTTGCTCAGCACGGAATTGATAATGCCGTGGCTGCTTTAGGCACGGCTACAACAAGTTCACATATCCAAAAGCTTTTGCGCCAGACGGATAACATTATTTTCTGTTTTGATGGCGACAAAGCCGGGAGAAAAGCGGCCTGGCGTGCACTTGAAAACAGTCTGCCACTATTAGCCGACGGCAAATACCTAAGCTTTCTTTTTTTACCCGAAGGCGCGGATCCGGATAGCTATATCAATCAATTTGGCAAAGAATCTTTTGAGCAGCAACTGAAAAATACGCTGCCGTTGTCGGAATTTCTATTCAAGGAATTATGCTTGGAGGCTAACCTTCAAACCAGCGAAGGGCGCGCTAAATTGATAAGCGAAGCGAAGCCGCTGCTGCAACAAGTCACGGCACCGGCACTTTCATTAATTCTCTCAAGACGCTTGGCAGAACTGAGCGGGATTCATCAAGGAGAATTAGATGAATTATTGCAAATAAAACGCACTCCAGGAATTCATAAAGCAGAAAAAGATCCTAGGAGACAAAGCATCACGCTCTATCGCCGGTTGATCCGGATTCTATTGTATGACCCAAGTCATATCATTAAACTTGATCGCAGATTGCTTGTCGAATGGAGCGAAAAAAATGAAGAAGTCGCTGCATTGAAAACTTTGGTTGATTTTTTAGATACGCATCCACACTTGATTGAAAATGAATCGGCATTCTCGATAGCTACTTGTTTGCAAGATAATCAATATCGAACACTTTTAGAAAATATCGAAAGCGAGACATTGGAGTGGTGCAATCCGGTTGATTTAGAAATCGAGTTTCTGGATACGTTAAAAAAACTGCAACAAATGCAGCACAAGAAGCGCATGGCTGAATTGCACAGCAAGCCCCTGAATCTTTTGACTGATGAAGAAAAACGAGAGCTGCAGCGATTAGCCTTGCGATGAAATTGGTTATGAGGTGTCAGAAATACCGAATTTTGATATAATCCCAAACTTTCAGCTTTTAATTTATCCATATTATTGGGAATCCAATATGCCAAAGAAAAAAGCGGTCGAATCAAAAGATGTAGATAAAAAAATTATCAAAGAATCAACAACGCAGATAATAAATGGTACCGATAGTGAAATGGTAGAAAAAAAAGAATCTAAAAAATTAACAGCTAAAACTGAAAAAAATATTAAAGTATCTGGCAGAAAAAACAATGAGAAACTTGCGGGCGCAGAAGTAGCGGATGCGAGTGAAATAAAAGAAGTGGCCGCTAAATCATTACGAAATGTGGCAGAGATCTCTCAAGCAATATTGAACTCAAACGATACAGAATTCAACGAAGGCAAAAAAGTCCGCGGTAGATCTGCCAAAAAAAATAAAGTAACTGCCGGTCTGGATCCCATTAATGAAATGGATTCCGTTTCTGTCATAGAAAGTGGCAATCCACAGCCGCAGGACATCGAGGCGCGGCGTATGCGTTTGAAAATGCTGATCGGGTTAGGCAAAGAGCGCGGTTATCTTACTTATGCCGAAATCAATGATCATTTGCCTGATGACATGCTGGATGCGGAACAGATCGAAGGCATCATTAGTATGATCAATGACATGGGCATTTCCGTGCACGATGAAGCACCGGATGCGGAAACATTGCTAATGTCCGATGCAGCAACAACCGTGGCTGATGAAGATGTGGCGGAAGAAGCCGAGGCAGCTCTTTCTACAGTAGATTCCGAATTTGGACGGACTACCGATCCCGTTCGTATGTACATGCGTGAGATGGGATCAGTCGGCCTGCTGACACGCGAAAGTGAAATTGAAATCGCAAAACGCATTGAAGGCGGTCTGTGTCATATGATTCAAGCTATTTCAGCTTGTCCTCCGATTATTGCAAAAATTGTCGATCTGGCCACAGAGGTTGAGAAAGATACATTACGCATTGATGAGGTTGTTGACGGATTGCTGGATGCCAACGCGCAAGAAATAACGAATGAAGAATTTTCTGAAGAATCTTTAGAACAAGAATTAGCTGCCAGCGATCTCGGCGATGACGACGAAGACGAAGATGGTGACGGTTCAGCAATTGCTAGTGCAGATTTGTTAAAACTGAAGACAGATGCATTGGAACGTTTTGCAGTCATTCGTGAAATCTATAGTGAAATGCAGAACTTGCTTGAGAAAGAAGGTCCTTATCATCCAGGATATATTGAGTTTCAAGACAAAATTTCATCCGAGCTAATGGGTATTCGTTTCTCGGCAAAAATGGTAGAGAAACTTTGTGATACCCAGCGGGAATTAGTGAACGATGTGCGTAACTATGAACGCAAGATCATGGATCTCTGTGTATCCAAGGCAAAAATGCCACGGAATCATTTTATTAAAACGTTTCCTGGAAATGAAACCAATCTTGATTGGGTGGCACAAGAGATTGCCACTGATAAACCCTACAGTTTGGCACTTGAGCATTACAAACCGGCCATTCAGGAAGAACAAAAAAATTTACTGGAGCTCAGAAATAGAGTTGGTATTCCAATCAAAGACTTGAAAGAAATCAATCGCAAAATGTCGACGGGTGAAGCAAAAGCGCGTCGAGCTAAACGTGAGATGACGGAGGCCAATTTACGATTGGTGATTTCTATTGCCAAAAAATATACTAACCGTGGACTGCAGTTTCTAGATTTAATTCAAGAAGGCAACATCGGCCTCATGAAAGCGGTTGATAAATTTGAATACCGGCGGGGTTACAAATTTTCAACCTATGCGACATGGTGGATACGTCAAGCCATAACTCGCTCAATTGCCGATCAAGCAAGAACTATCAGAATCCCGGTTCACATGATCGAAACGATCAATAAAATGAATCGTATTTCGCGCCAGATCTTGCAAGAGACTGGACAAGAGCCAGAGCCTGCGGTGCTTGCACAAAAAATGGAAATGCCCGAAGAAAAAATTCGCAAGATTCTTAAAATCTCCAAAGAGCCCATCTCTATGGAAACTCCGATTGGCGATGATGAGGATTCACATTTGGGAGATTTCATTGAAGATGCAGCCACGATGGCACCCGCCGATGCTGCAGTTTATGCTAGCTTGCGCGGCGTCACTAAGGATATATTGGATTCCTTAACACCACGTGAAGCCAAAGTGTTGCGAATGCGTTTCGGTATTGAGATGAATACCGATCATACTTTGGAAGAAGTCGGTAAGCAATTCGATGTCACACGGGAACGCATCCGTCAAATCGAA
>JAFEEI010000066.1:0-5054 GCA_018241205.1 Pseudomonadota bacterium | reverse complement strand
CTCATAATCCCTTGGTCGTTGGTTCGAGTCCAACCAGACCCACCATAAATCAAGAGGTTAGATTAATTTCTAACCTCTTTTTTCTTTCTGATGTGACAAAATTGTGTCATCAAGGATATTTGAAACCAGCTCGGCATGCTGCATGAGTTGCGGTTTCGATAGGTGCGCATACCGCCTTACCATCGCTTCCGATTCCCAACCACCGAGCTCCTGCAATACATTCATAGGCGTGCCCTGTTGAGCTAACCAGCTCGCCCAAGTATGGCGCAGGTCGTGCCATCTAAAGTTTTCTATTCCTGCTCGTTTTAATGCTAATTTCCATGCACGGGTATTTACCCATGCAATCGGGTTTCCGCGAAATGTGAAAACCTTGCTTTGATGCTTACCGACTTGCCGAAGTAACACCGTTATCGCAACAGAATTAAGCGGAACATGAATTGCTTTTCTGGCCTTGGCTTGATCGGGATGAATCCATGCAGCCTTACGTTCAAGATCAACCTGATCCCATTCCAAATTAATAACGTTTGATTGTCTCAAGCCAGTTGATAAAGCAAATATCATCATGTCCTGCTGATGTTGTGGCAATTCATTAAGTAATCTTTTTACTTGCTCGGGAGTTAACCACCGAATACGGCGTTTAGGTTCTGGAAAAAGCCTGATTTTTGGAACTTTTTCTATCCATTCCCAATCATGGCAAGCTTTCCGCAGAATTGCCCTTATCAGCGCTAAATAGCGATTTGCCGTTGATGGGCTTGTATCCTTTGCCTTTGCATGTGCAATGTGATCAATTAATTCCCGATCAATTTCTTGCAATCGCCTATTACGTAAGAATTGCTGTAACCATCGAAGTTTTTCTTTATCGCGCTCATGAGTAGCTTTGTGCTGTGTTTCGAGTAGAAACTTACATGCTGCTTCATCCCACGTGTACTCTGGTTTTTCCCCCAATCGCTGAATGCGCCAGGATTCAGCTTTTAGCTTGTCATGGTATTCTTGCGCTTGGGTTTTGTCGGCCGTGCCAGCAGAGCATCTAACACGCTCTCCTGCTGGTGTGGTGAATGCGATCCACCACGTATTACCGCGCTTGTAGAGTGGCATATGTTTACCTCCTTTTCTGAAACCACTCGCAACGCTTGCCGAGGGCTAGAATACTGCGATCTGATGTGTTCAACAAGATCATCAAGAATAAACACCCAGCATTTACCCAATTTTGCACCGGGTAATTTCCCAGACTTTGCACGGCGGCGCACCTCTTCTGGGTGCATTTTGAGAAAATTTGCGGCTTCAGTGAGTAAAAGTGTTTTCATAACGCATGGGCTTATTGGGATTGTTAAAATCAAAATTTCTTTTGATATAACCTTCTTTGGATACTTGCCATAAAGGAAAGGTAAGCATAGAAATTAATGTTTGACGGCACCGGGTTGAAACTTCAATCGGCTGAAAACACAACACGGTCCAAGCTTCATAAAACAAACCGGGATTAATCTGATGCGGAAGTGCACCAATCCGATTGGCATCAGCAAATAGATTTGCAAGCTCACCCATCGCCCAATCAAGATCATCCGCTTCAAATTTCATCGGATTTTCCTTTTGTACGTAAGTAATGATCTGTAGCGGCAAGACGTCGAGGAATGGCATGCCGTTTTAGCTGTTCTACGATAAGCTCCGCACTGCCTTCGCGTTGCAGCATGACATTGAGGAGTGCGCCATAAGCAGTTGATGCAACCTGCTTCAAACGCTCATAACTGATTCGATCCTGTTCTTTAATCGTATTGATACGAGAGACTCGATCAGACACCCATGATAGGCAAGGATATGCGCCCGCAACATATTCGCCTGGATGCAGCAAAACTTCCCAAGGAATAACTCGATCTTTTGCATGAAGTTCAACTTCCCAGCGTACCCAAGGGCTGGAAGGATCGCCTAGTTGTTTGCCCTTCTCATAAATCCTGATGAGCTTGCCATTTTTACGATTACCGACGTATACACTACGGCCTGAACCATCGGGTTTAATCCAATTCCCATGCTGTGTAAGTTTCGGTTCTCTACCGCCGTGTTTAAAATGGCCTTGCTTATAAAATTCAATGGCCATATCAACAGAATGAACGCCGTTGAAATCATCCACTGCGCCATCCCAGCGAGTAATGCGCGCTCGAAGTTGGTCTTTCAGGTATAAAGCAAAAGATTGCCAATTAGAAATTAATGCGCATCCTTCGCCAGGTAGAGACAGGAAAGCAGTGTTATTTTGGCCGCCGTATGCAAAGAAAACACAGCCATGATCAAATTGAAAGGAATATTGCCAGCCGTGAAGCCCTCGTTGTTGGTCAGTCATCCCGCCAAAAATGCCCTTAGTTGATTCACTAAAGGATTTAAAAAATTCTAATGGATTATTATTTTCAGAATGGAAAGGGAAGGAAACATTCAGCCAGTCAGTTAAGGCCGCCTGTGATTTATTTTTTTCTGCGGTGGGACTTTCCCCCCGTATTACCGTACGGGGGTCATTGACGCGCGCTTGCCCGCCCTCCGCTGCGCGTGCGTCCGGCAAGCTGTGCTCTGTTGAACTTAAGCCACATAAGCAATAATATTCTGTTTCAGATGCAGGGTTCTTTTGGTGATTAAAATTTTCAAATATAGTTTTCATACGAAGGAAATATAGAATTTCCTTCGTATAATATCATCAAAGGAGGCAATGTAAAGTTGCCTCTATTAGTCTACCTGTTTTCTATTCTCAATTTTAAATTCACCTCCAACCACTTTCCAAAAATTAGAAAACGCTTCTGCAGCTCTATACCCATTTGAACGATAACTACTAGGGCCGGTTTCTGGGAAAATATCACGTATCTTGATACCCAATATATTTTCGTAGTTACGGATTGTACGTTTGCTATGGATGATATAAAGCACCTTCCAGCCTAAATGGTGACCAATATGCAACATACCTAATGCCGATTCCAATTGAGTAAGGTCACCTTTAAAATTGGCAATAGTGTCATCAGTTATTATTTTTAGTTGATCAATTTGCTCAACAGAGAGTTTTGCTAGTTTTTCTTCTTTTGATTTCTGTGGTCTTTCAAACATGCTGTTTCCTTTGGTAGAGATCATAAGCCAACAAGGGAATATCATAATCCTTTTTTCCACAATTGACAGCAATTCAGTATGGCAACACAAAGAGGTAATAATTTTTATACGGCAACTTTCAAGTGTCGCAGATCGGCATGTAATGTTCTTGTAGTGTCCTTGTACGAACTACTACCAGTGTAAGAGTTTTAATTGTTTAGCAGTATGGAATAGTCAGTTGAAACACGACAGCAAAGTGCGGTTCGGCCAGCATGCCCATAAAGCTGGGCATGGCCTTGCGCCGGGCCGACCGGCGCACCCGGGAGGCGGTTTCTTTTCAATTAAGCTAGATTATTTAGTGCAGGTTTTTTAGAAAAACACTTCAAACTTGAATTCGCCATATTGTGTAGCGAACTATTAGCGATATATACTTCTTTTACTCCCATTATTACTAAAGCACGAGTCGGAATGGTAATCGAGTCTCTTCAATTTTTAGCTGTTAATTCATTAATAAAAGTAAAAGGAGATTTAGAATGAGTTTTAGAAGTCTTACTTTATTTTTTATACTTTTAATGGGAATTGTTCCTTTAAAATTGTACGCAAATGATACAAAGTTATCTGTTTTTGGGTGGGCTGATATTCATGCACATCCATTCGCCTACGAAGGCTTTGGTCGGAGGCACTTTTTCGGCAGAGCATTTAGGCCATTTGCTGAGGAATTACCAACATTGCGATGTCCCTTCTCATGATTTTCCGAATCCTGGAGGGGCTCACGGCTTAGGTGGGGTAAACGATCTTGCCCATATGGTTATGTATGGACTCTACACAGGGAAAGTAGGTTATGGTCACAAAACCGGGGGATTTCCTGAGTTCGATGGATGGCCACGCTGGGATCAAGTTACACATCAGGCAATGCACGAGGAGTGGCTTAAAAGAGCAGTGGACGGGGGCATGAGATTGATGGTAGCACATGCTGTGAATAATGAATGGATGTGCGCAACTTTGGAAGGTATCGACATGACTGCAGTAAATGTATCGACCGGAGCTGCATTAATCTTTGGAGGTCCGCCTGCTGCAGTAGCAGCAGCTATGGGAACTTTGGGTTCAGCGATAATAAATACACAAGCAGCTTTCATGACTGGGCAAGTACCTCCACAATGTAGAGATATGCCCAGTGTAGATCGACAGCTGGACGAAGCCTATGCAATGCAAAGTTACATTGACCAGAAATATGGTGGGGCTGGCAAAGGGTGGTTTCGTATTGTTACTGAACCAGAAGAAGCATGGAAAGTCATGGCGGATGGTAAGTTAGCAGTTGTGCTTGGAATTGAGGTCGACAATCTCTTTTCCTGTTACCAGGGATCAATTTGTGATGAAAACTTGATCAATACTCAACTTACCCAATATTATAATCGCGGTGTTCGTCATATATTTCCAATCCATTTCTACGACAACGCTTTTGGAGGATCTTCAAATGGAAACATGTTAACTACAATGCGTTGGAAAAACCCCATGGAACCGAGAGATTGTAAATATCTCGGATATGAATATGATGATGGGCGTTGTAATGCAAAAGGGTTAACCGATAGTGGTAAATTTCTTATTCGTGCGCTTGCCTCAAAGGGTATGATTATTGATGTAGATCACATGTCAGCAAGAACATTTGAAGATACGATGAATATTCTTGAACCTATGAATTATCCTGTTGTATCAGGTCATAGTGGGTTCACAGAAATTTCTCATCATGATAAAAATAATGAAGGAAACAAAAGTCCAAATGATATCAATCGCATCCGCAATGTGAATGGAATGGTTGGAATTATCCCTCATCAGGGTGGGATAGAAGAAATTTCGACAGCACCAGGCCCTGGTACAACAATATCACATCATTGTGGAAACAGTTCTGAAACAGTTGCTCAGGCATATTTATATGCTATCCGAAAATTTCCAGGTCAAGCTGTAGCTCTTGGTACAGACTTTAATCTCTACCGGGTTTAATT
>JAFEEI010000065.1 GCA_018241205.1 Pseudomonadota bacterium | reverse complement strand
ATTCTTCTTCAATTGTCTGACGACTCTGGGTATTAAGCCTTCTGGATTATAAGCTTCGCTTGCGGTTAGATTTTTAAGCCTGGTTTCAATCACCGGGAAAATTGCAAGTGCCGGAATACCCAAACGCAAACAATCTTCTGCTTGCACCATTAACAGATCCAGGCTTTGCCTGACAACACCTGGCATTGATTGAACATTCTCACTGCGATTTTTATCATCCAATACAAAAACAGGATAAATCAAATCATCCACGTGGAGATAAGATTCTTGCATGAGACGACGGGAGAATTCATCGCGACGCATACGTCGCATTCTTTTTTGTGGAAACTGGCTGAAAGAAAACATAAAAAAAAAAGAGAAATAAAAAATAAGATAAAAAAATTTCTGCTTAGTGGAACTAACTCAGTCATTAACCTCTCCTAGGAAAGGACAATCTTGATCGTCCCTTGTCTTTCTCCCTAAGGCAAGACCTTAAGTGATATTAAGGCGATTCCCCCCGGTTTTACTCCCCTTTTACCGGGGGCTTTTTTTCAATCTTCCTCAAAACCTCGAGTGGCATTCAGCCAATTATTAATAACAGCCGCAGCATTTTCAACACCGCTGCCAGCTAAACTAGAAAACAACTGCACAGTACATCCAGGATAGAAATTACTAAGATATTGAGTGACGGTTTGTAAAGTCATGTGTGCTTTTTGCTTACTCAACTTATCAGCCTTAGTCAATAAAATATGAACAGCTTTCCCTGTCGGCACAAACCAATCTAACATTTGGATATCTAGTACTTTTAACGGATGACGGACATCCATTATCAACACCAACCCTTTAAGCGATTTTCGCGTTTGTAAATATTTCTCCAATAACTCCCGCCAGTGCTGACGCACACCATCAGGCACTTTAGCGTAACCGTATCCAGGCAAATCAACGATAAACTGACTCTCGTTCAATTGGAAAAAATTAATATGTTGTGTACGTCCAGGAGTTTTACTAACAAAAGCCAAGCGAGTTTTATTTGCAAGGGTATTAATCGCACTTGATTTACCAGCATTAGATCTTCCTGCGAAAGCTATTTCTATACCTGAATGTTCTGGCAAGTCGCGAATGTCATTAATTGAAGTATAAAAAGTTGCATTCTGAAATGGAATCATCACTTATCTTTCGGAATCGCAGAATTTCTGTTCAGATGATCTTTAGCAATTAAAATCAAGCCTTCTAAAACTAAATTATCAATAGCGTTAATTGGGTACTTAATAAATGGGAGCAAGAAAGACGAACCACCACCGCTGATGACGCAGCTTTGGACAGTATGATTAATTTTTTTAGACAGAAGATCATGCATACGTTCAATTGCACCAATCAGGCAATGAATAATTCCACTTTGAATTGCGTCATTTGTATTATCGGGAAAATCTTCGTAAACGCCAGCTTTCATCTGATTTAATTGAGTTTTTGCATGCAAACTATTCAGCATTAAATGTGCACCGGGTAATATGATACCGCCAAGAAATTGACCAGAATCAGAAAGTGCATCAATGGTTACAGCTGTTCCAACATTAATCACTAAACATGCTTCATGTTGAATCTTCCATGCGGCAATTAACGCTGCCCAACGATCACTTCCTAATTGTTTGGGATTTAAATAACCATTCTTAACACCACAATGAGATGAGCTAGATTGAAACCATATAATTTGAGAATTCCAATGCGAAGTCATTTTGTAGATTTCATTTCTTGTCTCGCGACGAGCAACGTGGGAAATAATGATGACATCAGGATCTGACAGTTTACTAAATTCATCTTTTAAACAATAAATGGTTTCATAACCAATTATGTTTATCATAAGCCAATGATCATTTTCATAGAATCCCCACTTAACAAAAGAATTCCCAGAATCAATCGCTAATATAGTAGGCATCAGCTTAAGAATAATCAGCTAAACGAATCGAAATATCACCAGTTCGATATGACTGAAGACCGCGAGAAGTCAGTAAAGAAATCGATCCATCAGCATTTACACTTTCAACTCTACCAAATACAGATAAATTATTTGAGAGAACAAGTTTCACGTTTTTGCCATGATATGCATGGTAGCGGATCCATTCGTCCCTAAAAAGAGAGAATCCATGTATTTCAAAGCTTGAAAGGATATTACACAACTCTAAGAGTAAAGCGCTTAGAAATAGATTGCGATCGTAATGTTTACCCGTGATTTGAAATAAATCAGTAGAATCTTGTTGAATAGCAGACTTTATAGAAGTTGAAAGATTGAAATTAATACCTATTCCAATTATTGCATAAGTTGGGCTACATGCTTTTCCACGAAGCTCAACTAATATGCCACCTAACTTAAAGTTATTGTAAAGAAGGTCATTTGGCCACTTAAGGTTTACATGATCTATTGAGTAAGATTTTAAAATTCTAACAATTGCTATGCCAATAACTAAACTAAGACCTGATAGTTCAGCAATATTTTTCCTAAAGCACCACAACAATGAAAAAGTGAGGCCGCTACCAAGTTCACTATGCCATGGACGACCTATTCGACCACGTCCTTTAGTTTGGATTTCAGCGGCAACAACTGGAATTGAATTGTTATTTGGTTGATGTCTTTGAAAATTATTCAACAAAAAACTATTTGTAGAGTCTTTTATATTGAAAATTTTAAGATCAAATGAAAATACAGGATTTGATGCGAATTGTATAATTTTATTTTTATTCAATAAAAGAAATAACAAACGCCCATACTCACAAAATAGTGGATTTAAAATACATTAAATAAAATCTACCCATTTAATCGCACAATCTCATCACAATTTTTAGAGGAATTAAAAATTGATTGATAAGACTATAAAGGATAAGAAAATTATATTCAAATCGATTCACTATCAATATGATTTTTAACAGCAGGACGATCAACAAGTTCGACTAAGGCCATCGGAGCATTATCCCCATTTCTATATCCATATTTAAGAATTCTTATATATCCACCAGGACGACTAAGATATCTAGGGCCCAATTCTGCAAATAACTTAGTTACATTATCACGATCACGCAATTTGTTGAATGCTATGCGTCGATTAAATAAAGTAGATTTTTTTCCCAAAGTTATCACTGGCTCAATATATCTTCTGAGCTCTTTTGCTTTAGGTAAAGTTGTAGAAATAATTTCATGACGTAACAGTGAATTTGTCATATTTCGAAACATTGCTGATCTATGACTACTTGTCCTGTTAAGTTTTCTAAATGCATTATTATGACGCATGATTTTGATCCTTAGATACACTTTCTAAATTTGCTGGTGGCCAATTATCCAATTTCATTCCAAGCGTTAATTCACGTGCAGCAAGTACCTCCTTAATCTCATTAAGCGATTTTCTGCCTAAATTAGGTGTTCTTAACAATTCAGCTTCTGTGCGCTGAATTAAATCTCCGATATAATAAATATTTTCCACTTTCAAACAATTTGCAGATCTTACAGTTAACTCAAGATCATCAACTGGCCGAAGTAAAATAGGGTCTATTAAAGGTGCTTGTGGTTTTTCTTTTGGGATAGGCGTGCTTTCTAAATCAGCAAAGACTGCCAATTGCTGAACTAAAGCTCTTGCTGCATACCTAATTGCTTCCTCAGGCTCAATCACTCCATTTGTTTCTAAATCAATTATTAATTTATCCAAATCTGTTCTCTGCTCAACACGTGCACTCTCTACTATATAACTTACTCGTTTAACGGGACTGAAAGAAGCATCTAGAAAAATTATTCCCAAATCATTTTGAATATTAATATTTTTCCTAGTTGCTGCAGGTACAAATCCTCGCCCTTTCTCAACTTTAAATTCTATTTCTATCGTAATATCAGATGTAATATGTGCGATAATGTGCTCAGGATTAATAATTTCTACATCATGTCCAGTCTCAATATCGCCAGCAGTAACTACGCCTTTACCCGATTTTTTCAGATATAAAGTAGTGTATTCGTTACTGTGCAATTTTAAAACTATACCTTTTATATTTAATAAAATATCTACAATATCCTCTTGAACGCCATCTAAAGCAGAATACTCGTGAACTATGCCAGCAATTTTAACTTCTGTTGGAGCAAAACCAAACATGGAAGATAAAAGAATTCTTCTCAATGCATTCCCCAAAGTATGCCCATAACCTCTTTCAAAAGGCTCCATGATGACTCTTGCGTGCAGCGGAGATATATTTTGAACGTCTATAATCCGGGGAGTAAGTAGCTCCGTACCGTGCATAAAAAGTCCTTTAACTTTATAGTTATCCTAACTAAATAATTATTTTGAATATAATTCTACAATTAACGATTCATTAATTGTAGTAGGTAGCTCTGAGCGATCTGGTTTTGTTCTATAAGTACCTTTCATTTCCTTAGTGTTTACTTCAATCCACAAAGGAAAACTTCTATTGCTAGCTGCTTCAACAGCTGTTTTAATTCGTAAATGACTTTTTGCTTTATCATCTACCTCAACAATATCACCCGCTTTAACGAGGAAAGAGGGAATATTAACACGACGGCCATTTACCAAAATGCAATTATGTCTAACAATTTGTCTTGCCTCGCATCTCGATGAGCCAAATCCCATATGAAATGCAACATTATCAAGTCGGCTCTCTAATCGTTGAAGCAAGTTATCACCTGTTATACCTCGCTGTTTATCCGAAGCGTAGTATATATTTCTAAATTGTTTCTCGAGCACCCCGTATATTCGTTTAATTTTCTGTTTCTCACGAAGTTGATTTCCATAATCTGATAATCTGCCTTTTTTTTGTCCATGCTGTCCAGGTGGGTAATTTCTTCGTTCTATCGCACATTTATCAGTAAAACATTTTTCGCCCTTTAGGAATAATTTTTCCCCCTCCCGGCGGCATTGTTTACATTTTGGTGCAAGATTTCTAGCCAATTTTTTCTCCTCAAATACGGCGTTTTTTTGATGGGCGACATCCATTATGCGGAACAGGCGTAACATCAGAAATACTTGTGATTTTAAAGCCCGCAGCATTCAAAGCTCTAACGGCTGAATCACGACCAGGCCCTGGACCCTTTACTCTCACTTCAAGATTCTTTACACCACAATCAATAGCTATTCTGCTTGCATTCTCCGTAGCTACTTGTGCCGCGAATGGTGTGCTTTTTCGAGACCCCTTAAAGCCAGCTCCACCCGAAGTTGCCCAAGACAATGCATTTCCTTGCCTATCTGTTATCGTTACTATTGTATTATTGAAAGATGCATGAATATGAGCTATGCCTTCAGAAACATTTTTTTTTATTTTTTTTCGTACTCGCGAAACTGCTTTTATCATTATAAAATCCTTTGATACATTTTGTATTAATTAACACTTATCGCCCACGCACGGCCTTTCTAGGCCCCTTCCTGGTTCTTGCATTTGTCCTGGTTCGCTGTCCACGAACTGGAAGACCACGTTTATGTCTCATTCCTCGGTAACAACCTAAGTCCATAAGTCTTTTGATATTCATTGATATCTCTCGTCGCAAATCACCCTCGGTAGTAATCTTTCCAATATAATCGCGCAAGCAATCAACCTGCTCTTCTGAGAGATCCTTCAGTTTTTTATCAGTCTCAATCCCTACTGCGTGGCAAATATTCTTAGAAGTCGTTCTTCCAATACCATATATTGCAGTAAGAGCAATTCCAACATGCTGATGATTAGGTATATTTATGCCCGCTATACGTGCCATGTGTATTTTCCTGAGTTAATCTTTTCTTTTGAACTGCTAACCTTGGCGCTGTTTATGTCTTGGATCAATGCATAGTACGCGGACAATACGATTACGTCTAATAATTTTGCAATTTCTACAAAATTTTTTTACAGATGCATTTACTTTCATAATATAAAATTAATAAGTCCCGAAAATTATAAAAACTGAATCACTTTATTTTGCTCGAAAAGTTATTCTTGCTTTTGTAAGATCATATGGTGTTAAATCAACAGTAACTTTGTCACCCGGTAAAATTCTAATATAGTGCATTCTCATTTTTCCTGAAATGTGTCCTAAAACTATATGTCCATTTTCTAATTTTACTCTAAATGTAGCATTAGGCAGAGTCTCAAGTACTTCACCTTGCATTTGTATAGTATCTTCTTTCGCCATCACATTTTACTCTTACAACTACCTTGTTGATGGTAATTTCATATTACTGATATTACTTTTAAAGTTCGTCTTTTTCAGTAGACTATCATATTGAGATGACATTATATGAGATTGAACTTGTGACATAAAATCCATTGTTACAATCACTATAATAAGAAGCGAAGTACCCCCAAAATAAAATGGCACATTCCACTTAAGAATTAAGAATTCGGGCAACAAACAAACTAAAGTAACATATATGGATCCTGACAAAGTTAAGCGTAACATTATTTTTTCGATATAACGTGTAGTCTGATCACCAGGTCTTATACCAGGTATGAAAGCACCACTCTTCTTAAGATTCTCTGCAGTTTCTTTTGGATTAAAAACAAGTGCTGTATAAAAAAAACAAAAGAAAATTATCATCACTGCGTATAATATTACATAAATAGGTTGTCCTGGTGAGAGTGCTGAACTTATATCTTTTAACCACACAACCGATTCATTATTTGCAAACCATCCCGCTAAAGTAGCAGGAAACAAAATAATGCTCGATGCGAATATCGGAGGTATTACTCCTGGCATATTGATTTTTAGAGGCAAATGCGAGCTCTGTCCTCCATAAACCTTTTGCCCAACTTGTCTCTTGGCATAATTTACTAGAATCCTTCTCTGTCCCTTTTCAACAAAAACTACGACGCATGTTACAAAAGCAGCAGCTACAAATATTCCTAATGCAATTAAAAAATGCATCGAACCAGTGCTTACCAAATCCAAAGTACCGCCAATAGCACTTGGTAATCCCGCAGCTATTCCAGCGAAAATTATTAATGAAATTCCGTTTCCAATACCTCGTTCTGTGATTTGTTCACCCAACCACATTAAAAAAATAGTCCCAGTTACCAAAGTTATCACTGTAGTGATTACAAACATAAGATCTGGGTTTATTACCAAATTTTCTTGAGATTGTAAAGCTATTGATATCCCATAGCTTTGTACTAAAGCTAAAACAACTGTTCCATATCTTGTGAATTGAGTTATTTTTCTTCTTCCACTTTCGCCTTCTTTTTTCAAAGCCTCAAGAAATGGAATTGCAACTGTTCCAAGTTGCATTATTATCGACGCTGAGATATAGGGCATTATGCCAAGCGCGAAAATTGAAAATCTAGACAGTGCTCCTCCTGAGAACATATTAAACATTCCCAATACACTGCTTTCTTGAGAATTAAATAAGTCTTTTAAAACTATCGGATCTATTCCTGGCACCGGAACATGAGCTCCGATTCTGTATATAATAAGAGCAAATAGTAAGAACCACAAACGACGCTTTAAATCTGCAAATTTATCTATTGAAAAGTTTGACATACTTAATATTAATTAATATTAACTTCTTTAGAATTTATGAAACAGATTAGTTCATTATCTGCTTCAAATTTAACACACCCTTACTAATTGTTATATTTTTAAAATTTAATACTCTATTGCATTGTCCAGATTTAAATATTTTTATTTTTTTTATATTTTTTGATACGATTTTATTTTTTCTCAACAGCTCTAAACTTATCTCGCTCTCACTGGTATGATTCAAATCACTCAATCTTAAATCAGCTGATATCTGACGATTTTTGAAATTTGAAAAACCTCTCTTTGGTAGACGTCTTTGAATTGGCATCTGTCCACCTTCAAATCCTACCTTATGAAATCCTCCTGATCTGGATTTTTGACCTTTATGTCCTCTTCCACTTGTTTTGCCTAATCCAGAACCTATGCCACGTCCTAATCTCAGTTTATTTTTCTTTGAGCCGTCAGCTGGTTTTATTGTATTTAAATGCATAATCAATCAATTTTAATTAAGTAACTAATTTTATTAATCATTCCACGAGTATCAGGTGTATCGATAATTTCAGAGAAACTATTTAATTTCCTAAGCCCGAGACCTTGAATCGTTGCTTTATGCGATTTTTTGGTACCTATAACGCTTTTAACAAGAGTAATTTTTATGGTTTTTTTTAATTTAGTATCATTCATTACCTTGTCCCATTATCTCTTTTATAGATTTATTACGTTTTGCAGCAATATTTGCAGGTGTATTCATCTGAGTTAATCCTTTAAGCGTAGCTCTAACTACGTTGTATGGATTAGTCGAACCAATACATTTAGCTAATATATTAGTCATTCCCATCACTTCGAAAATAGCCCGCATGGGACCACCAGCAATTATACCCGTTCCTTCTGGTGCAGGTTGCATATATATTTTTGCTGCTCCATGAGTAGCAAAAATAGGATGATAAATTGTTCCATTTTTTAATTTTATTTTTATCATTCGTCGACGCGCTTCATCCATTGCTTTCTGAACAGCAACTGGCACTTCTCTTGATTTTCCTTTTCCCATGCCGACTCCACCATCACCGTCACCAACAACAGTTAAAGCAGCGAATCCTAAAATTCGCCCACCTTTGACAACCTTTGTCACTCTGTTAATCGCAACCATTTTTTCGCGCAGGTCATCATTGCTTTCCTCTGTACCAATTGCTTTAATACTCATAACTCTTACCTTTTGGCATCATTAAATTTATTAAAATCTTAAGCCATTCTCACGAGCCGCATCAGCTAATGCTTTTACTCGCCCATGATATTTATATCCCGATCGATCAAATGCAATACTCATTATTCCTAATTTTATGCCTTTATCTGCAATTCGTTTTCCAACAAGTGCAGCAGCTTTAGTATTACCACCTGAACTTATAGCATTCCGTATGTCAGGCTCTAGAGTAGATGCACTTGATATTACTTTTTTATTTTTATCATCAATTAACTGTGCATAAATATGCGAGTTACTTTTATGAACAGACAATCTAATTAAGCCTAATTTAGCTATAATTGCTCTAGTTTTTTTAGATCTTCTAATACGTTTACTTTTTGAGTTCATCATATTATTTCATTTACTTTTTCTTCGTTTCTTTGAGAATTATAACTTCATCTGAATAACGAATTCCTTTACCTTTATAAGGTTCGGGTTTTCTGTAGGCTCTTATATCTGCCGCAACTTGCCCCACTTTTTGCTTGTCAATTCCTTTAATTATTATTTCTGTTTGTGTAGGAGTTTCAATTTTAATACCACTAGGAATCTCAAAATTGACCGGATGCGAAAAACCTAAGGTAAGATTCAATTTATTTACATCAGCTTGGGCTTTATATCCCACGCCAACCAATTGCAGTTTCTTTTCAAATCCAATCGAGACTCCATGTACCATATTGGCAACGATTGCTCTTGTCGTACCAGAAATAGCATTAGCTTGCTGAGATCCAGCTTTTACTTTTATTCTCAAAATACTGTCCGACATATCAAGCGCCAGATCATTCGCTATCGAAAAATTCAGAAATCCTAATGGTCCTTTTATGTTAATATCATGCTCAGTTATACGGACTTCTACATTCGATGGAACACGTATTGGATTACTACTTACTCGTGACATTTTAAATTAAATCCTCTAAACAACCGCACACAAAAGCTCACCGCCAATACCTATAGCTCTTGCTTTATTTTGCGTCATTACACCTTGCGAAGTAGAAACTATCGCTATACCTAATCCATTCATTACATCTGGTAATTTTTTGCTAGATTTATATATTCTCAAACCAGGCTTACTTATCCTTTTTATTTTCTCAATTACTGGAAAATTAGCATGATATTTAAGTGTAATTTCTAATGTACTTTTTCTGTTATTATCTGATATATTGAAACTGTAGATGTATCCCTCGTCTTTTAATACGCTAGCAATTGCGGATTTTAAATGCGAATTAGGCATGTTAACAGTCTGTTTTTTTGCCAACTGTGCGTTTCGAATTCTAGTTAACATATCTGCAACGGGATCACTCATACTCATGTTAGTGCACTCTACTTGTAATAAAATTAAATATTTACAAAAAATAAATTAATAATACTTTTTTCTTTACCAGCTTGCTTTTATAAGACCAGGTATCTTTCCACTCATAGCCATATCTCTTAATTTATTTCTTCCTAATCCAAATTTTGAATAAACACCTCTTGGTCTTCCAGTCAACGAACAACGATTTCTTAAGCGAACAGGACTTGAATCTCTCGGGAGTTTTTGCAATTCTTGGCGTGCTAACAAACGTTCATCATCACTCAGAGAAAAATTATTTATTTGTTCATACAAATTTTTTCTTTTTGAAGCGAACTTTTTAACTAACTTTTGCCTTTGATCATTTCGATTTATGATCGCAATCTTCGCCATTTTTGCCTCAATTTTTAAAAGGAAAATTAAATGCTGTCAATAATGCTTTTGCTTCTTTATCGCTTTTAGCAGTGGTGGTAATGGAAATATTCATGCCGCGTAATGTATCAATTTTATCATAATCAATTTCAGGAAAAATAATTTGTTCTTTAATTCCCATATTGTAATTTCCTCGTCCATCAAAAGCTTTTCCCGATATCCCTCTAAAGTCGCGTATTCTTGGAATTGCAATTGTAATTAAACGATCGAGAAATTCATACATTCTAATTTTTCTCAATGTAACCATGCATCCAATTGGATAATCTTGTCTTACTTTAAATGTGGCTATTGATTTTTTCGCTCTCGTCACTACAGGTTGCTGGCCACAAATTTTTTTTATATCAGTAATTGCATTTTCAATTATTTTTTTATCTGTTGTTGCCTCACCAAGCCCGATATTTAGTGTTATCTTACTAATATAAGGCACTTCCATACTGGATTTATACCCAAATTGTTCTATTAACTCTTTTCTAATAATATCCCGATAATAATCTTGAAAGCGAGTCATAAAATTACATCTCCTTTTATTCGTTAATCGGCTGATTTGTGGATTTAAAAATGCGCATCTTGTTATTTTCAGAAAGCTTGAAACCGACTCTATCAGCTTTTTTCGATGTAAAATTATATATTGCTACATTAGATATATGAATCGATGCTTCTTTACTTGCAATTCCACCTGTAACCCCTGTTGCTGGATTTGGTTTTTGATGTTTTTTTACCAAATTAATGCCTTGAATTATCAAACGATCTGTCTTTATTGCGCGAAGTACTGTGCCTCTTTTACCTTTGTCTTTACCTGCAATTACAACTACATCATCACCTTTTCGTATTTTTCGCATAGGAATTCCTTTACTTGCTACAGAACTTCTGGAGCTAATGATACTATTTTCATAAAACGAGCATTACGCAATTCTCTTGTTACTGGACCAAATATGCGCGTACCTATTGGTTCTAATTTATTATTTAAAAGTACTGCAGCATTTTCATCAAACTTTAACAGTGAACCATCAATTCGTCTGACACCTTTAGCAGTTCTAACTACAACTGCATTATAGACTTCGCCTTTTTTTACTCTACCTCGAGGTGCAGCATCCTTGATACTGACTTTAATTATATCTCCGATACCAGCATATTGCCTTTTTGAGCCTCCGAGTACTTTGATGCACATTAGCGACCTTGCACCTGTATTATCAGCAACTCGTAATATCGATTGCATTTGTATCATTTATTATTCTCTTTCTTTAAGGATTAAAGATATTTAAAATCAGCTTGTTAATATACATCTTTATTATCATTTCACGATGTTTTACTTACTTGTTTCACAACCTTCCAGTTTTTAGTTTTTGATAATGGACGACATTCTTCAATTAAAACCATATCGCCGATGGCCAGATTATTATCTTCATCATGTGCATGGTATTTTTTTGATCTCGTAATGAATTTTTCATAAAGAGGATGTTTTATTCTTCGTTCGACTAAAACAGTGACAGTTTTTTCCATTTTATTACTTGTAATTTTTCCTGTCAGAGTATGTTTCAATTTTTGATTTTTCATAATTAATTAATTTTTTTGCTTGATGACAGTTTTGATTCTGGCTATATCTTTTCTGATCATTCTCAATTGACTAGTATTTGAAAGCTGTTGTGTTGCCAATTGCATACGCAAACTAAATTGCACTCTTAATAAATTAATTAACTCTTTATTCAATTCAGACAATGATTTTTCTCTTAGTTCATTTGCTTTCATCATTATCCGCCCATTTGTCTGATTGTGAATACTGTTTTAATCGGTAATTTAGCAGCAGCAAGTCTGAAAGCTTCTTTAGCCAATTCTTCATTAACACCATCCATCTCATACAAAACTTTACCAGGCTGTATTTCAGCTACAAAATATTCTGGACTTCCTTTTCCATTACCCATTCTAACTTCTGCTGGCTTATGAGAAATTGGCTTATCAGGAAAAATTCGTATCCAAATACGTCCCCCTCTTTTAATATGTCTAGTCATCGCTCTTCGTGCCGCTTCTATCTGGCGCGCCGTTAATCGGCCTCGGTCTACTGCTTTTAAACCAAATTCTCCAAAACTCACCTTCGATCCTCGAACTGCAATCCCTGTATTTCTTCCTTTTTGCTGCTTTCTATATTTTGTTCTAGCTGGTTGAAGCATGTCATTCCCCAGTATTTACTTTTTCTAGATAATTTAAACTAATTTTTTAATAAATTTTTATAATTCAACAAATTAGTCATATCTTATACCTGTTTCATTAATAAACGATGAAGAGGTTTTTTTATTGATCTTTTTCTTCTCTCCACTCGCATTAATGCCTGATATATTCGAGCTGTTAGGGCTATCATTTCCTAATATTTCACCTTTGAAGATCCAGACCTTAATGCCGATTATCCCATAAGTTGTTTTGGCTTCTGAGGTTCCATAATCAAGATCTGCTCTTAACGTATGCAGGGGCACTCGTCCTTCACGATACCATTCAGTACGTGCAATTTCTATTCCATTTAACCTTCCAGAGCTCATTATTTTTATGCCTTGAGCCCCTAATCTCATGGCATTTTGCATGGCTCTCTTCATCGCTCTTCTAAACATAATTCTTTTTTCTAATTGCTGCGCAATGTTATCAGCAATTAGTTGCGCATCCAATTCCGGCTTCCGAATTTCCTCAATATTTACATGAACCGGAACTCCCATTCTTTTTTGTAGTTCACTTCGCAAAACTTCTATATCTTCACCTTTCTTTCCGATAACTATTCCAGGACGAGAACTGTATATCGTAATTCTGGCATTTTTTGATGGTCTTTCTATCAAGATCTTACCAACAGAAGCATTTTTTAGCTTTTCATTAAGAAAAGTTCGTACTTTTATATCCTCATTGAGCATGGCTGCAAAATTATTACTATTTGCATACCATTTTGATTGCCAATTTTTTTGAACTGAAAGACGAAATCCAGTTGGATGTATTTTTTGACCCATATCAATTAATGCCTTTCTCTCTATTTAATCTTACTTTTGCTGTCACTTACTGTAAGTGATATGTGACATGTTGGTTTTACAATTCTATTTCCTCGACCCTTTGCACGAGCACTGGTCCTCTTCATTAATGCTCCTCGATCTATAAAAATTGATGAAATCCTAAGCTCATCAATATCGGCTCCATCATTATGCTCAGCATTTGCAATAGCAGATTCTAATATTTTGCGTAATATTTCAGCTCCTTTCTTAGAACTAAAATTTAATACATTTAGTGCCTTATCTACCGGCAAACCTCTAACTTGATCAGCAACTAAACGTCCTTTCTGCGCAGACAATCTGACACTTCGCAACTTAGCAGTTGTTTCCATTAATATATTCCTTATCGTTTAGTAACTGCTTTTTTATCACCAGCATGACCTTTGAAGGTTCGAGTTAGTGAGAATTCGCCAAATTTATGACCAATCATATTTTCTGTTACTAGAACTGGAATATGTTGCCTTCCATTATGTACTGCAATTGTCATTCCAATAAAATCTGGTAATATTGTAGACCGTCTCGACCATGTTTTTATAGGTCTTTTATCATTTGTTTCTCGAGCCTTAAAAACTTTCTGAACTAAGTGTATATCAACAAACGGACCTTTTTTTATAGATCGTGCCATTTAATAAATCATCCTTTTCTTGAATAGCGATGACGTACTATCATCACTTCTGTTCTCTTGTTATTCCTAGTTCTAAATCCTTTAGCAGGCACTCCCCAAGGACTTACTGGATGCCTGCCAGCCGAAGTTCTTCCTTCGCCGCCTCCGTGGGGGTGATCGATAGGATTCATCGCCACGCCTCTGACAGTTGGTTTAATTCCTCGCCAACGTACAGCTCCTGCTTTTCCAATCGACTTTAGGTTATGTTCTGAATTGCCAACTTCTCCAATTGTTGCGCGACAATCAATATGAACCTTTCGCATCTCACCAGAGCGAAGCTTTAACTGCGCATAATTTCCTTCTCGTGCTTGTAATTGGATAGAAGCGCCAGCAGATCTTCCAAGTTGTGCTCCTTTTCCTGGCAATAATTCGACACAATGAATAATTGTTCCCATTGGAATATTCCGAAGTGGCAGTGCATCTCCAGGTTTAATCTGTGCATTCTTTCCACTATTAATTAATGTGCCAACAGTTAAACCTTTTGGCGCAATGATGTATCTTCTTTCTCCATCTTGATAGCAAACTAAAGCAATATTAGCAGTTCTATTAGGATCGTATTCAATACGCTCAACCGTTGCTCCTATATTATCTTTATCACGCTTAAAATCAATTATCCTATAGTGATGTTTATGTCCTCCTCCTCGATGTCTAGTCGTTATATGTCCATGATTATTTCTTCCTGCAGTTTTTGCTTGCTTCTCAATCAATTTTTTATAAGGACCATCTTTATGTAAATCCTTATTAATTAATTTTACAACCGCTCTTCTACCAGGAGAAGTTGGTTTTTGTTTAACAAGTGCCATTATTTGACCTCTGCATTCGAAAAATTAGAAAAATTTAACTCTTGCCCTTTTCCAATACTTACAATGGCTTTTTTCCAATCACTTCTCCGTCCCATGAAACGACCTACTCTTTTTCTTTTTCCTTTCACATTAATTGTTTGAACATTTTTTACTTCTATTTTCTGTTCTTTCCATAGTAATTCTACGGCGCCTTTTATTTCTTTTTTTGTCGCATCCGCCACAACTCGAAATATTGTTTGATTATTCTTTTCACCAATAAAGGTGGCCTTCTCTGATATATGAGGAGCTAATATTATTTTTAGTAATCGCTCTTGGTTGAAATTTAAATTTTTCATGACAAAAGATCCTCAAGTTTCCTCAACGCTTCAGATGTCAGTAAAACTCTTTCAAATTTCAAAAGACTGACAGGGTCTATATTTTTTACTTCTACAACTGAAACTCGTGGGATATTTCTCGATGACAGATATAAATTATCATCTAGCTGATTTGTTATTAGCATTACTTCATTTAATCCGAATGCTGCCAATTTTTCTACAAATCTTTTTGTTTTATGCGTGTCAATATTAAATGCTTCTGTCACAAATAATCGGCCATCACGTATTAGTTGCGACAAAATAACACTCAGACCAGCACGATACATTTTTTTATTTAGTTTTTTTCTGAAATTTTCGTCTGGACTGCTTGGAAAAATCTTTCCACCACCTCGCCAAATCGGACTTGATGCCATTCCGGCACGAGCGCGTCCGGTACCTTTTTGCCTCCAAGGTTTTCGAGTCGATTTTGCGACATCCGATCGTCCTTTTTGAGCTCGAGTAGCGCCTCGAGCATTCGATAGATAGGACGTAATTACCTGATGAACAAGTGCTTCATTGTAATCTTTATTAAAAAGCTCATCAGAAACAGTAATATTCCCTGATGTCTGATTTTTTCCACCAATAAGCTTTAGCTCCATTACTTGTTCACCTTTTTATTTGTTTCACTATATATCTATTTCTTTATTTTTATACTCGGGCGCACTATAACATCCCCACCTTTTGATCCAGGTATCGCGCCTTTAACTAATAATACATTTCTTTCATTATCAACTCTTAAGATCTCTATATTTTGCACTGTTCTTTTTACATTACCCATATGACCTGACATTCGCTTTCCAGGAAATACTCGTCCGGGATCCTGAGCCATTCCAATGGAACCTGGTTTGTTGTGCGCTTTTGAATTACCGTGACTAGCTCTATTTGAAGAAAAGTTATGCAACTTTATGGTGCCAGCATATCCTTTTCCAATAGTTACTCCTGATATATCAACTTTTTGTCCAACTTTAAAGATATTACATTCAATTATTTTTCCATATTGAATTTGATCAAGAATCTCTTCTGTTTGTATCCGAAACTCTTTTGCGATACTTCCCGCTTCAACACCTGCCTTCGAAAAATGTCCTTTTTCTGATTTATTGACTCTAGTCGCCTTTCTTTTTCCAAAAGTCAACTGAACAGCAAAATAACCATCAGTCACATTTTTCTTTATTTGAGTCACACGATTATTGGAAACATCAATTACCGTCACTGGTAAACTATCTCCATTTTCCGTAAAAATTCTCGTCATTCCGATCTTACGTCCAATCAATCCTATTCCCATTTCTAGCCTCTTTTGGCGTAAACTCACTACGCTTTATACATCACTTATCTTCAATGCTAATAAAGTTTTCTTAATATCAACTATATTGAATAATGATTTATAATTTAATTTCAACGTCAACACCAGCAGGCAAATCCAATTTCATCAAGGCATCTACTGTTTTATCTGTTGGATCAATGATATCCATTAATCTCAAATGCGTTCTAATCTCAAATTGATCTCGAGAAGTTTTATTTACATGAGGTGATCTAAGTACATCAAATCGCTCTATTCGAGTAGGCAATGGCACAGGACCCTTGACTACTGCACCAGTTCTTTTAGCTGTTTCAACTATTTCAAGCGCTGACTTATCTATCAATCGATAATCAAAAGCTTTGAGGCGAATTCTAATTTTTTGATTCTGCATATTTTTATATCCTAAGTTTATAAATTCAACACTACAGTTTGATTGAACTCACTCTTCATCGCTCTCTTAAAATCACTCAATAACTTTTGCGACCACACCGGCACCAACCGTTCTTCCGCCTTCTCGTATCGCAAACCGTAACCCATCTTCCATTGCGATCGGTGCTATTAAATTCACTGTTACCGACACATTATCTCCAGGCATCACCATTTCCGTACCCGCCGGCAGCTCTATCGATCCTGTAACATCCGTCGTTCTGAAATAAAATTGCGGACGATAGCCAGGGAAAAATGGCGTATGTCTACCACCCTCATCTTTACTCAATACGTATATCTCTGCTGTGAATTTGGTATGAGGTGATATACTTCCGGGTTTTGCCAATACTTGACCGCGCTCCACCTCTTCTCTCTTTGTGCCTCGTAACAATATTCCCACATTATCGCCAGCCTGACCTTGATCCAATAACTTACGGAACATTTCAACACCAGTACAAACCGTTTTCAGTGTGGGTTTGAGCCCAACAATCTCGATCTCATCACCTACTTTGATGATTCCTCTTTCCACACGCCCAGTCACCACCGTTCCACGGCCAGAAATCGAGAATACATCTTCAACCGGCATAATGAACGCACCGTCAATTGCTCGCTCCGGTTGCGGTATATAACTATCTAGGGCTTCTGCCAATTTCAAAATGGAAGGCTCACCGATATCGCTTTGATCGCCTTCCAGCGCCTTCAACGCCGAACCTACAATGATCGGCGTATCATCACCAGGAAAATCGTACTTCGATAACAGTTCACGTATTTCCATCTCAACGAGCTCAATTAACTCTGCATCGTCAACCATATCCGCTTTATTCATATACACGATAATGTACGGAACACCGACTTGACGCGCCAGCAATATGTGCTCACGTGTTTGCGGCATCGGTCCATCTGCAGCAGACACAACCAGAATAGCTCCGTCCATTTGCGCCGCGCCAGTGATCATGTTTTTAACATAGTCCGCGTGCCCAGGACAGTCTACATGTGCATAGTGACGATTCGATGTCTCATATTCCACATGCGCCGTGTTAATGGTAATTCCACGCGCACGCTCTTCCGGTGCCGAGTCAATCTGATCATAGCTCTTCGCTTCTCCACCAAATTTCTTCGTCAATATCGTCGTAATCGCCGCCGTTAACGTCGTCTTTCCGTGATCAACGTGTCCTATCGTACCAACATTTACGTGTGGCTTCGATCGCTCAAACTTACTCTTTGCCATGTCTTGTTCCTTTAAACTCTCTCATCAATTCGATTATTTTTTATTAACTATTGCATCTGCCACATTCTTTGGAGCTTCGGAATAATGTTTAAACTCCATTGAATATGTTGCCCTTCCTTGTGTAGCTGATCTTAGAGCCGTCGAATAACCAAACATCTCCGCCAATGGAACCTCAGCACGGATCACTTTAAATCCAGGCACATCTTCCATACCCTGGATCATACCGCGCCTAGAAGACAAATCGCCTACCACATTACCCATAAAATCTTCCGGAGACTCTACTTCCACGGCCATCATAGGCTCCAACAATACTGGATTGGCTTTACGCATACCATCTTTAAATGCTATCGATGCAGCCATTTTGAATGCGTTTTCATTTGAATCCACATCATGATAAGAGCCATCAAAAAGAGTAACTTTAACATCTACTACGGGATATCCTGCCAACACCCCGCTCGGCAGCGTTTCCAGTAACCCTTTTTCTACTGCAGGGATATATTCACGCGGCACCGATCCGCCTTTTATCTCATCTATAAACTCGAACCCCTTACCCGCTTCATTCGGCTCCATTCTTAACCATACATGACCGTACTGACCACGCCCGCCTGATTGCTTAACAAACTTTCCTTCTATTTCCACAGATTTTCTTATTGCTTCGCGATAAGCAACCTGCGGTGCACCGACGTTTGCTTCCACACCAAATTCACGCTTCATCCGATCTACAATAATCTCCAAATGCAGCTCACCCATTCCGGAAATGATTGTCTGACCCGATTCCTCATCAGTCCGCACCCTAAATGAAGGATCCTCTTGCGCCAATCTATTAAGAGCGATCCCCATCTTTTCTTGATCCAATTTTGTTTTAGGCTCAACAGCCACATGGATTACCGGCTCTGGAAAATCCATTCTCTCTAATGTGATTATCTTTTGCGGATCACAAAGAGTATCCCCCGTCACAACATCTTTTAAGCCTACAGCTGCAGCTATATCTCCTGCTCGCACTTCTTTTATTTCTTCGCGCTGATTGGCGTGCATCTGCAAGATCCTACCTATCCTTTCTTTTTTACCCTTAACTGGGTTATAGATAGTATCACCAGAAACCACAACACCCGAATAAACCCTAAAGAAAATAAGCTGCCCCACATATGGATCCGTTGCAATTTTAAATGCAAGAGCCGAGAACGGCTCATCATCATCTGCTATTCGCTTATCCGCTTCGCCATTTTCTTTTTCACCTTGTATCGCTACTATATCTGTCGGTGAAGGCATATAATCAATAACCGCATCCAACATGGCTTGCACGCCTTTATTTTTAAAGGCCGTGCCACACATCATAGGCACAATTTCATTGTTGATAGTCCGCACCCGTAGACCTCTCTTGATATCAGAAATCTCCAAATCTCCGTTTTCAAGATATTTATTCATTAAATCTTCGTTTGCTTCAGCTGCTGACTCAAGCATTTTTTCACGCCACGACTGAGCATCCACCTTCAGATTAGCTGGTATATCGCGCTCCTCGAATTTCATTCCGCGGCTTTCGTCATCCCAATATATAGCTTTCATTTTTACTAGATCGACAATGCCTTCAAATTTATCTTCAGCACCAATTGGAAGCTGCACTGGCACGGGCATTGCTTTAAGTCGCGTCTTAATTTGTTCATAAACACGCATGAAATTGGCACCCGACCGATCCATTTTGTTAACAAATGCCAAGCGCGGCACTTTATACTTATTGGCCTGTCTCCAGACAGTTTCAGTTTGCGGCTGCACTCCACCCACGGCACAAAATACAGTGCACGCCCCATCCAATACCCGCAAAGATCGCTCCACTTCGATAGTAAAATCTACGTGACCAGGTGTATCGATTATATTGACACGATGCTCAGGATAATTCCCCGCCATCCCTCTCCAAAAACAGGTTGTCGCTGCCGATGTAATAGTAATACCCCTTTCCTGCTCTTGTTCCATCCAATCCATCGTAGCCGCACCATCATGAACTTCCCCCAGTTTATGCGATACGCCTGTATAAAAAAGAACACGCTCGGTAGTCGTTGTTTTACCAGCGTCGATATGCGCCATGATTCCTATGTTTCTATAGCGCTCTATTGGAGTTTTTCTTGCCACAGTTCAAAACCTTACAATTAATTCAACTTAAAATTCATTTATCTCAGATGTATCAATATTACAATCAATTAAAATCTGAAATGTGAGAATGCCTTATTAGATTCTGCCATTCTGTGAACTTCTTCTCGCTTCTTCACCGCACCTCCACGCCCCTCAGCAGCTTCTGCCAATTCGCCCGCAAGCCTGACATCCATTGATTTTTCACTTCTCTTTCTGGCTGCATCCCTTAGCCAACGCATTGCCAGCGCATTCCGACGCACAGAGCGAACCTCAACCGGCACTTGATAGTTAGCCCCGCCAACTCGACGACTTTTAACCTCTACAATTGGCCGAACGTTCGTTAAAGCTTGAGTAAAAACTTCTAATGGATCATTTCCTGTTTTTTTCTCTATGTGCTCAAGCGCTCCATAAATAATCCTTTCCGCAACAGACTTTTTGCCGCGCGTCATAAGCACATTAACAAACTTTGCCAATTCAACATTGTGATATTTAGGATCAGGCAATATTTCACGCTTGGGCACTTCTCTACGTCTTGGCATTATGCAACCTCATTGATTATGCAAAATTTTTGTAACACTAACTACTCAAAGCTAATAAAAAGAAAACTCTAAGAGGCCTTTGGTTTCTTGGAACCGTATTTTGATCGCCCCTGCTTTCGATCTTTGACACCCGCCGTATCAAGACTACCCCTAACGGTATGATAACGCACACCTGGCAAGTCTTTAACACGACCGCCGCGTATCAATACAACTGAGTGCTCCTGAAGATTATGCCCCTCACCACCAATATAGCTAGTTACTTCAAATCCATTAGTTAGCCTTACCCTCGCCACCTTTCGCAGCGCTGAATTAGGCTTTTTAGGTGTAGTTGTATACACCCTTGTACACACCCCCCTTTTCTGCGGGCTATTCTCTAGCGCTGGAACATTGCTTTTAACTCGTTTAGCAACGCGCGGTCTTCTAACTAACTGACTTATCGTAGGCATTTCTATATCCTAAAAAACTATTACGGCTATTCCCCGTTTTTTATTTGTTTGCAGATTTTTTAATTTCTCAATCAAATTCTTATTAATATTTATTTATCTGCATCCCATCTACACTCGTGATGCGATAAAAAAGAGAGCGGATTCTATTGTGTTTATCAATCCATGTCAACATTAAGATTAATAACCTTTAAAATTCTGGCTATATTTACCAAGCTTTTTTAGTCTTAAATTTTCTCAATGCCTATATACTGAATTCCGCCAAATAAATCTTGTTTTTCCCAGCACAGTTAATCTCTGAAATTTTGGAATTGCAGTGGAAAACTATCGATAGATTTTTTTGTCAACTGAATCGCCTCTTGCAGCACATCCTTTTTTGCACCGGTCACGCGTACCGCATCACCTTGAATGCTGGTTTGTACTTTCAGTTTGCTGTCTTTAATCTGTTTAATGATTTTTTTTGCTAATTCGGTTTCTAGCCCTGTCTTAACCGTGACTAGCTGCTTTACTTTGTTTCCACTAACCTTCTCTAACTGACTTTTTTCCAAACAACGCACATCCACATTTCGCTTGGTTAATCTTGTCCTGAGAATATCCAATACTTGTTCCAGCTTAAACTCGTCGTCAGCAAAAACCGTCAATTGATAATCCGACTGCTCCACCCTAGCATCGGAGCCTTTAAAATCAAATCGAGCGCTAACCTCTTTGTTAACTTGATCGACAGCATTTCTGACTTCTTGTTTATCCACTTCCGAAACAATATCAAATGAAGGCATTATGCCCCTCTTTACGCTAACAATAAAATTTGCAGTTTCCGGAAAATTTGTCACTCAAGAATAAACTGTTGATTTCTGAACATCACTACCTGACAAAGTTTAGTGAAAAAAGAAACTCTGAAAAAGATGGCGAATGACGGCTAATCGCAGAAGTTTTTAGTAATCCCCAGCTTTTACTTCCTCTTTTTTCCGGCATTAGCCGCAATACGCATTCTCAAAGCATTCAGTTTGATGAATCCTGCGGCATCCCCCTGATTGTAAGCACCGGCGTCGTCTTCGAACGTCGCAATGGTTGGATCAAACAGAGAATCGGTTTGCGAATCCCGGCCGACCACAATGACATTTCCTTTATACAACTTTAATCTCACCCAACCGTTCACTTTCTCCTGACTCGCATCGATCATCGTTTGCAACATTTTGCGTTCCGGACTCCACCAATAACCGTTGTAAATCAGAGCTGCATAGCGTGGCATCAAGTCGTCTTTTAAATGCGCCACCTCTCGGTCGAGCGTAATCGACTCTATGGCACGATGCGCCCGCAACAAAATTGTTCCGCCCGGCGTTTCATAACATCCGCGCGACTTCATGCCGACGTAACGATTCTCCACTAAATCCAGCCGGCCTATGCCGTGCTTCCCGCCTAATTGATTAAGCTTCTCCAGCACACCCGCTGGCGATAATGCCGTGCCGTTCAGCGCCACCACGTCACCACGTTTAAACTCTATGTCCAGATATTCGGGTTGGTCCGGCGCTTTTTCCGGCGACACACTCCAGCGCCACATGGATTCTTCCGGTTCCACTGCCGGATCTTCCAGAATCCTGCCCTCATAAGAAATATGTAACAGGTTGGCGTCCATGCTGTAAGGCGACCCTGCTTTCTTTTTCATTTCTACCGGAATACCGTGCCGCTCGGCGTATTGCAACAACTTCTCCCGGGAAGTTAAATCCCATTCGCGCCACGGTGCGATCACATGAATATCCGGCTGCAATGCATAATAACCCAACTCAAAACGCACTTGGTCATTACCTTTACCGGTTGCACCATGAGAAACTGCATCCGCGCCGGTTTCCTTGGCGATCTCGATCTGTCTTTTGGCAATCAGCGGACGCGCAATACTGGTGCCCAGCAAATACTCCCCCTCATAAATCGTATTGGCCCGGAACATGGGAAACACAAAATCGCGCACAAATTCCTCGCGCAAATCATCGATATAAATTTCCTTCACACCGAACTGCTTCGCTTTCGCGCGCGCCGGCTCCACTTCCTCGCCTTGCCCGATATCCGCAGTAAAAGTAACAACTTCGCATTGATAGGTATCCTGCAACCATTTCAGAATCACAGAGGTATCCAACCCTCCGGAAAATGCCAGCACCACTTTATTAATTTTTTTCATTATTCCCAATAAATTCGTTTATTCAGCGCCATAAGATACGATACTGCGCGCTTAGTTGATTTCAAATTCCCGACTTAACTGCCTGTACTGACTCTGCCCAGCAGCAAATATTCCATCAACGCTTTTTGCGTATGCAGCCGGTTCTCGGCTTCATCCCATACCACCGATTGCGGTCCATCCAGCACTTCAGCACTGACCTCTTCACCGCGATGGGCCGGCAGGCAATGCATGAACAATACATCCGGTTTTGCCAATGCCATCATTTCCTGATCGACACAAAACTCGGCAAAATCATTCTTTCTTTGCTCCGCTTCCGCTTCAAATCCCATGCTGGTCCACACATCCGTTGTAACCAAATCCACACCGGCTACCGCTTGATGCGGACTCTTGAATATCTCAAAATGTGCAGTGCCTTTAAGCCCTATCCACTCAGGATCGATATCGTAACCGGGCGGTGTGGAAACATGCACTTTAAAGTTAAATATCTCAGCCGCCTGCAGCCAGGTACTGCACATATTATTGGAGTCACCGATCCATGCCACCGTTTTTCCTTCTATACAACCTCTGTATTCCGTGTACGTAAAAATATCACTCATGATCTGGCACGGATGATATTCATCGGTTAAGCCATTGATAACAGGCACTCTGGAATATTCCGCAAAGCGGCTGACGATGTCATGTTGATACGTCCGGATCATCACCAGATCGACCATGCGGGAAATCACCCGCGCCGCATCTTCTACCGGCTCCCCGCGTCCCAGTTGAGTATCACGCGTCGACAGATAAATGGCTGCGCCGCCCAATTGATGCATACCGGCTTCAAACGATAAACGCGTACGTGTCGAACTCTTGTCGAATATCATCGCCAGCGTACGATCCGTCAACGGCCAATATTGCCGGTATTGTTTGAATTCTTGCTTTATCCAGCGGGCGCGTGCGAACAGATACTCATATTCGTCACGGCTAAAATCTTTGAATTGCAAAAAATGCTTTAATTGCATAACAGGGTAAATAGCTAATCAACCATACAGAGTCGGATGCCGTCTGATTAGCTATTCAAAAACTCCTTTATCAGTGAACACGTGATATCCACCACTTGCTCAGCTTCGTCCCGTTGCATTATAAACGCGGGCAACAGACGAATCACTTTATCCGATGTCACATTAATCAGTAATTTCTTTTCCAAGGCCTTTTTCACCAGCTCACCGCAAGATACTGCAAGTTCGACGCCAATAATCAAGCCCTGACCTCTGACTTGTACGACACCCGCGACATCGGCCAGTTGATCCCGCAGCCGGTCGCGCATGAAATCACCCAATCGAGTTGCATGATCAAGCAACCTCTCATCGGCGATCACCTTCAGCGTTTCGATCGCCGCAGCACAGGCTAACGGATTGCCGCCAAACGTGGAAGCATGATTACCCGGCTTAAAAACCTCGGCCGCTATGCCCTTCGCCAGGCAAGCACCGATTGCCACGCCCCCTCCCAGCCCTTTGGCCAGGGTGACGACATCCGGCATGATCTGGCTATGCTGGAACGCAAACCATTTGCCGCTGCGCCCGATGCCGGACTGCACTTCATCCAGCATCAACAGCCAGTCATTCTGATTGCACAAATGGCGCAACTCCTGCAGATAATGCACTTCAGGTATATTGACTCCGCCTTCACCCTGGAAGGGTTCCACCAGCACGGCCACGACATCCTTATTGTTGGCCGCAACCTGTGCGATCGCATCCATATTGTTATAGGGAGCACGCACAAAACCCGACAGTAGCGGTTCAAATCCGGCTTGCACTTTACGGTTTCCGCTGGCAGTCAACGTCGCCATGGTACGGCCATGAAATGACCGCTCCATGACAATGATCGTCGGCAGCGATATCCCCCGGTTATGGCCATGCAACCGGGCCAGCTTGATCGCCGCTTCGTTCGCCTCGGCGCCGGAATTGCAGAAAAATGCGTTATCCATACCGGATAATTCCGTCAAGCGGTCAGCCAACCGTTCCTGCTTCTCGATATGAAAAAGATTGGATGTGTGAATCAACGTTCCAGCCTGCTCACAAATCGCTTTAGTCAATCTTGGATGGCAATGCCCCAGTCCGCACACGGCAACACCGGATAACGCATCCAGATAACGCTCGCCCCGGTCATCCCACAACCACACCCCTTCACCTTTGACGAAGGTAACAGGCAGCCGTGCGTAGGTATTCATCAAATTAGACACAGCACCCCACTCGCTTTTTTAGATAAAAAATTCAATTCAGCGCCTCACCCGGCAAGCTAAGGAAATTTGAAAAAGTTGTAATGGTTACCTATTTAATCTGCTTTTTCAAGCTTTTTTGTTTGACTGCATACTTATTCAGGGCAATTTCCCGTAACCGTAATCCAAAGTTAATCGGGAAACGATAGCATCATGTTAGAATGCCGCATATGCAAATTTCCGGTACCCAGTTGCTAGAAGATACATTTCTGCGTCATAACCTGTTGTTTCTCACAAAATCATAAGACATGAATCAGTTTGCCAAGGAAACCCTGCCCATCAGCCTTGAAGAGGAGATGCGGCGGTCCTATCTTGATTATGCAATGAGCGTCATTGTCGGACGCGCCCTGCCGGACGTCCGTGATGGCCTGAAACCGGTGCACCGGCGGGTGTTATTTGCCATGCACGAACTGTCCAACGACTGGAACAGGCCGTATAAAAAATCCGCGCGTATCGTCGGTGACGTCATCGGTAAATACCATCCGCATGGCGATACCGCCGTCTATGACACCATCGTCCGCATGGCACAGGATTTCTCATTGCGTTACATGTTGATCGACGGGCAAGGCAACTTTGGCTCTGTCGATGGCGACAATGCCGCAGCGATGCGGTATACCGAAATCCGCATGTCGCGCATCGCGCATGAGCTGCTGGTCGATTTGGATAAAGAAACAGTCGACTTTGGTCCGAACTACGATGGTTCCGAACAAGAACCGCTGATACTGCCTACTAAAATCCCGAATCTGCTGATCAACGGTTCTTCCGGTATCGCCGTCGGCATGGCGACCAATATTCCGCCGCATAATTTGGGCGAAGTGGTCGATGCCTGCCTGGTGCTGCTTGGAAACCCGGAAATCAGCATCGATGAACTGATCGAACTCATCCCGGCACCCGACTTCCCGACTGCGGGCATCATTTACGGCGTCGAAGGCGTTCGAGACGGTTATCGCACTGGCCGGGGTCGCGTGGTGATGCGGGCGCGCACGCATTTCGAGGACATGGAAAAAGGCAGCCGCCAATGCATCGTCATCGACGAGCTGCCGTATCAGGTCAACAAAGCCAATTTATTGATACGCATTGGCGAATTGGTGCGCGACAAGAAAGTCGAAGGCATTTCCGACCTGCGCGACGAATCCGATAAATCCGGCATGCGCGTCGTCATAGAGCTGAAGCGCGGCGAGATGCCCGAAGTCATCCTGAACAACCTGTATAAAGAAACGCAGATGCAGGATACCTTCGGCATGAACATGGTGGCATTGCTCGACGGACAGCCGCGCCTACTGAACCTGAAACAGATTCTCGATGCCTTCCTGCGCCACCGCCGCGAAGTCGTCACCCGCCGTACGGTGTTCGATCTGCGCAAGGCGCGCGAACGCGGCCATATCCTCGAAGGCCTCGCCGTGGCGCTGGCCAACGTCGACGAGATCGTCGAACTGATCAAGTCGTCGGAAACGCCCGCCATCGCGAAGGAGCGCCTGCTCGGCCGTGCCTGGAAATCGGCGATGGTCGAGGAGATGCTGGCGCGCATCGATCCCGAATACTCGCGCCCGGTGAACATCGGTCCTGAGTTCGGCCTGCACGCCGACGGCTACCGTCTGTCCGAGATCCAGGCGCAGCGCATCCTCGAAATGCAGCTGCAGCGCCTCACCAACCTCGAGTCGGACAAGATCCTCTCCGAGTACAAGGAGATCATGGCGAAGATCGCCGACCTGCTCGACATCCTGGCCAATCCTTCGCGTATCACCCAGATCATCCGCGAGGAACTGACCCAGGTGCAGGAGCAGTTCGGCGACGCGCGCCGCTCGACCATCGTCGAGAACGCGCAGGACATGTCGATGGAGGACCTGATCAAGCCGGAAGAGATGGTCGTCACGCTGTCGCACGGCGGCTACATGAAGTCGCAGCCGATCGACGACTACCGTGCGCAAAAGCGCGGCGGACGTGGCAAGCAGGCAGCGGGCACCAAGGATGAAGACTTCATCGAGAAGATGTTCATCGCCAATACCCACGACTACATCCTCTGCTTCTCCAACCGTGGCCGGCTGTACTGGCTCAAGGTCTACAACGTGCCGCAGGGCGGACGGGCGGCGCGCGGCAAGCCCATCGTCAACCTGCTGCCGCTGGAAGACGGCGAGAAGATCAACGCGCTGTTGCCGGTCAAGACCTTCGACGACGATCAATACGTCTTCATGGCGACCAGCAACGGCATCGTCAAGAAGACGCCCTTGAGCGACTTCTCGCGTCCGCGCACCGCCGGCATCATCGCGGTGGGGCTGGACGACGGCGATTTCCTCATCGGCGCGTCGATCACCGACGGCCGCCACGACGTGATGCTGTTCTCCGACGGCGGCAAGGCGGTGCGCTTCGACGAGAACGACGTGCGTCCGATGGGCCGCACCGCGCGCGGCGTGATCGGCATGAAGCTCGCCAAGGGCAAGAAGCTGATTTCGCTGCTAGTGGCCGAGGACGAGAACGATTTCGTGCTGACCGCGACCGAGAACGGCTTCGGCAAGCGTACGCCGATCGCCGAATACACCCGCCACGCGCGTGCGACGCAGGGCATGATTGCGATCCAGACCAGCGAACGGAATGGCAAGGTGGTGGCTGCGACATTGGTGAAGCCGGACGACGAGATCATGTTGATCACCACCGGTGGCGTGCTGATCCGTACCCGTGTCAAGGAAATCCGTGCCATGAGCCGCGCGACGCAGGGCGTCACGCTGATCAACCTGGACAAGGGCGAGACCTTGATCAGCCTGGAAAAAGTAGCCGAAACCGACAACGAAGAGGAATGATTCCGGCGCAAAATCAACCATGACTTTGTCGCTCTCGCCTTGCCGTACGGGCGGTACTGTCTGCGGCTCGGCTTCGCGTCACGATTGATTGTGCGCCGGAATCAATAAATGAAAGGAAGGAAGAGATGACGATCTACAACTTCAGCGCCGGCCCGGCCGTGCTGCCCAAGGATGTGCTGCAACAGGTGCAGGCCGAGCTGGTCGACTGGCACGGCAGCGGCATGTCGGTGATGGAAATGAG
>JAFEEI010000064.1 GCA_018241205.1 Pseudomonadota bacterium | reverse complement strand
CGCGGTATTGCCGCCGCCGATCACGGCAACATCCTGCCCTTTGTAGAAGAAACCGTCACACGTCGCGCAACCGGATACGCCGCGCCCCATGAACGCTTCTTCCGACGGTAAGCCGAGATATTGCGCCGATGCACCGGTAGCGATAATGAGCGCATCGCAGGTGTAGGTTCCCTGATCGCCGATCAACGTCACCGGCTTCTCCGTCAGCTTGGCGGTATGGATGTGGTCGAAAATGATTTCGGTATGGAAACGTTCGGCATGTTTCTGAAACCGTTCCATCAATTCCGGCCCTTGCACCCCCAGTGCATCAGCCGGCCAGTTATCGACATCGGTCGTGGTCGTCAATTGCCCGCCTTGTGTTAACCCGGTGATCAAGACCGGATTCAGATTGGCGCGCGCGGCATAAACCGCGGCGGTATAACCGGCGGGCCCGGAGCCCAGAATAAGCAATTTATTGTGTTTGGTCGTCATGGTTTTATTTGCGGAATAAATCGAGAACGATATTGTACTCGTAAACGGGCAGATTGCCTTGCTGCGCGATCAGCCTCGCCGTCATCGCAGTACGCTCCGCTGGCGATTTCGCGCTCAGCAATAAATCGCTGTTGTTGAGCTTATCATCGGGAAAATACATTTGCGTGGTCAGTGCGCGATAACCGGGTTTTGCAATTTTGAAATGAATATGCGGCGGCCGGATCCAGGTTCCGCTGGCCGGATAGGCACCGGGGGTCACGGTTTTAAAACGAAACAAACCGTTCTCGTCACTATGAATGACCGCCCAGCCCTGGAAATTTTCATCCGCTTTTGCCGGATTGGGATCGCGCGGATGACGGTAACGGCCATTGGCGTCCGCCTGCCAGATCTCAATCGCCGCGCTGGCAATGGCACTTCCGGCCACATCCTGCACTCGGCCGCTGACAATGATGTGACGGCCTTGCGCAACGGCGGTATGGCCCTTGATTTGCGTTAAATCGGCATCTTTGTCTTGCTGATCCTTCGCCGGATAAAACGGCCCTTCAGTTTCATCGGGCGTCGGCATCAGCGCCAATGCTTTAGCAATACCGTTGTTAACACCCAACGCACCGGCTAAGCCGCTCAGTACGCTGAACTGAATCATTCTTCTGCGTGAAATGTTTTTCATGATCATCATTTGATTGCTTGGTGAAGATTCTATGAAAACTTTTAAGGAAGCGCTGAACAAGCCCCGAAGTTTGAGGTAATAGTGTTACCTGATAACTTTCTAAATACATTATGTCACGCCAATCGAGCTTTGCAGATATTGACTGCAATCACAAGAAACGCCGGGCGCTGTAGCTTTTTAGAATTTTTATAGGAAGAAAAAAGAAGGCCTTGAATAACAAGCAGCTCGTTTCAATAAAAACGTCCGGGAGAACCGTTGTTTCATCTTTTGCAATGGGCGGCACAGTATTAACCGTTTGTTTCGGCCACTTCAACCCGGTTGCGGCCTTTATGTTTGGCTTGATAAAGCGCTTCGTCGGCGCGTTGCAACAGTAAATTTTCATCCAACCCGGTTTCGCTGGTGGCGATAGCCACACCCAGGCTGATCGTTACCGGGATCGATGTTTGGCTGGCGTTAATTGCATCACTGGCAATAGCAGTGCGGAATCTTTCCGCGGCTTTGATCGCGCCTTCCTGGCTGTACGGCGAGATAATCGCCAGAAACTCTTCGCCGCCGTAGCGTCCGATATATTCATGGGAGCGGGCCGATTGCGTCAATCGGTTGGCGATTTCGCACAGTACCGCGTCGCCGGTGAGGTGACCGTAGGTATCGTTGATGGTTTTAAAGTGATCGATGTCGATCATGATCACGGCGACGTCAAATCCGCCGCGCTTGGCGCGCAAAATCTGTTTGTGCAGGATATCGAAGATGGCGGGGCGGTTGAGCAAGCCGGTCAGTGCATCGTGGGTGACGCGCTGCTCCAGTGATTTCTTTTGCGCAATGAGCAGTTTGTTGAGCTTGATGCCTTTGTAGAGTTGCGTTTTTTCGATGATGACAGCCAGTTGGCTGGCGATTTGCAGCGATAAATCCTTGTGCAAATTTTTGTACGAGTTTTTTTTGCGGCAGGAAAAGAAAATAAAGCCGACTGGTTTACCGGCGGCGATCAACGGGCAAATGAGGCAGGAGCGGATGCCTTCCTTGGCAATTGCTTGCGCCAGCCTGGATTTTGCATGTTTTTGCAAATGCATGCTCAGATCGTCGATGATCTGCATTTGGTTGAGATCGATGAGCGCATGCAAACCGCGGTCGGATAACGGAATCGACAAGCCGGTAACTAATTCCAGTTTGTCATAGCTGGCGCGCGACCAGTGCAGTTTCAGCTTGCTTTCGTCATTTTCAAGCAATGCCAGACTGATCCGGTCGTAAGGCAAGTGTTCCTGGAAGGATTCATAGATATGATTCAATACATCGACCAACTGCAAATTGAGGTTGCACTCGACCATGATCTGATACAAAGATTGGTTTCTTTCGGCTTGTTTTTGCAGGTATGAGGATAATGCTTTGAGCGATTTGCCCAGATAGCCGATGTCGTCGTCGCCGACTGGAATGTCCGGTGCGAAATCACCGCGCGCCATCGCTTCAGCTGCTTTACGCAAAGCCAGGATCCGGTCATTTTTTTTCATTTTTTTACCAATCCAACCCAAATAGTTGATGCGCTTTAGATCAAACCATTCCGATGTCCGTTTTATATCAACCGCCAAATCAGCAGCTTTGAGTAATTCACTGTGTAATTAATTCATTGGAATAAATATAACGTATTCGGCAAGTGAATAGTTGGATATTATCAGTGAAAATATTTTTCCGGAAATTGCCGGTAATGCAAGCTATGAAAAGCGCAGTCAATGCTAAAATCCCCGGATAAATATCGATAAAACCCGAATAAAAGTGACCGCAATATGATTGGAATTTTACTTCTCACGCATGAAGACTTGGGCGAGCATCTGATTCGCTGCGCCAGCCATGTGGTCGGTATGAAACCGCCGCAGTTGATGGCATTGGGCGTTTTTATCCAGGATGATCCCGATGCACTGCTGGTCAAGGCGCGCGACATGATCCAGCAGTTGGATAGCGGCGACGGGGTGCTGGTATTGAGCGATATGTTTGGCGCAACACCGTGCAATATCGCCTGCCGTCTGGCGCAGCCGGGCAAGATCGAATGTCTGGCGGGTGCCAACTTGCCCATGCTGGTGCGGGTGTTGACTTATCGCAACGAGCCGTTATCGGTCGTGGTCGAGAAAGGAGTGAGTGGCGGTCAGCACGGGGTGGTACAAATCAATGCGGAATCTTCTCATGCAAATTAAAGAAGTCGAAATTGTCAACAAACTGGGGTTGCACGCGCGCGCATCGGCGAAGCTGACCAAGCTGGCCAGTCAATTCAAATGTGAAGTCTGGGCGACGCGCAATAGCCGCCGCGTCAATGCGAAAAGCATCATGGGGGTAATGATGCTGGCAGCCAACAAAGGCTCGCGTATCCAGCTCGAAACCGACGGTGATGACGAGATTGATGCGATGGCGGCGCTGGTGGCGTTAGTCGAAGATTTTTTTGGCGAGGGCGAATGAGCTTTATTCTGCAAGGTACCGGGGTATCGGAAGGCATCGCCATCGGCCACGCCCATCTGGCTGCGCCGGCCGCGTTGGAGGTGATGCATTATCTGATCCCGAAGCATCAGGTGGAAAAAGAAATTGCCCGGCTCGATAGCGCTTTCAGCGTCGTGCGCAAGGAGTTTGAAACGCTGCAAAAATCGGTCGCCGACGGACATGCGCGCGCCGAGTTCAGCGCATTCCTGGATTTGCATTTGATGATTCTGGACGATCCGACGTTGTCCGAAGCGACCCACAGCATGATTGCGCAGACGTTATGCAATGCGGAATGGGCGTTGACACAGCAAATGCAGGTGCTGCTGGCGCAGTTTGAGGAAATCGAGGATGCCTATTTGCGTGAACGCAAAGCCGATGTCATCCAAGTGGTCGAGCGTGTGCTCAAAGCGATGCTGGGACATCCCGGCTATTTGCCGGTGGCGTCGCGGCTGACCGGTGACAGCATTCTGGTGGCGCATGACTTGAGTCCCGCCGATGTGATGCAGTACAAGCAGCATCAGTTCACCGCTTTTCTGACCGACCTGGGCAGCCAGACGTCGCATACCGCGATTGTGGCGCGTAGTCTCAATATTCCTTCGATCGTGGCGTTGCATCACGCGCATCAATTGATTCTGGAAAACGACTGCCTGATCGTCGACGGCACGCAAGGCATCATCATTGTCAATCCGGACAAGTACGTTCTGGATGAGTACCGCTTGCGGCAAAGCCAGCTCGAACTGGAAAGGAAAAAACTGCAGCGCATCAAGAGCATTGCGGCCATGACGCTGGACGGCACGTTGATCGATTTGCACGCCAATATTGAACTGCCGGAAGATATCATGCAAGTCAAAGAGAGCGGTGCCACCGGTATCGGATTGTTCCGCAGCGAATTCTTGTTTCTGAATCGCGATGACTTGCCCGGCGAGGACGAGCAATTCGAGGCGTACCGCAGGGTTGCCGTCAAAATGCACAAGCAGCCGGTGACCATCCGTACCTTCGATCTGGGCGCGGACAAAAACCTGAAAGGCAGCGAACAAGTGGCGGCTAACCCGGCGCTGGGGTTGCGCGCGATTCGTCTGAGCTTGGCGGAACCGAAAATGTTCCACACGCAGTTGCGCGCAATTTTGCGCGCTTCCAAGCACGGCGATGTGCGCATTCTGGTGCCGATGCTGTGCAATATCGCGGAAATCGAGCAAACACTGCTTCATATTGAGTATGCTAAGCAGTCGTTGCGTGATGACAAAATCGATTTCAACGAGCATATCAAGGTCGGCGGCATGATCGAGATCCCGGCGGCGGCGTTGAGTCTGGATATGTTCATGCGCAAACTGGATTTTCTGTCGATCGGCACCAACGATCTGATTCAGTACACGCTCGCGGTTGATCGCATCGACGATACCGTGGCGCATTTGTACGATCCTTTCCATCCCGCCGTATTATGGCTGGTGTCGCACATTATTTTGAGCGCCAAACGCGCCAAGGTGCCGGTGTCGATTTGCGGGGAAATGGCGGGTGACAAGCAGTTCACGCGGCTATTGCTGGGCTTCGGTTTGCAGCAGTTTTCCATGTATCCGGCGCAGTTGCTGACGGTGAAAAACCAGATTTTGAAAAGCCATTTGCCCGACATCATTCCGCTGGCGCAAAAAATCATCAAAGCGGAACAACCGGAAAAGATCGCCGCGTTGCTGGCTAAGTTGAATGATTAATTACTTGGGAAACGCTGATTAATCCGGCGAACGAGATGAAGCACGAGGCGCACGGAACGCAGCACTTCACTCGTACAGTCAATTAATCGGAGTTTTCCTTGGAGATCGGATTGCCTCATGACTTTCCTCGGTCTTGTGACAATCCGATTGACTTTATCGCTGGGAAATCCACCAACAGTAGTGAATCCTGGCGTCGCGCTTGAAATCCTCGGGGATCATTTTGCTGCTGATGTCTTCGATGATCAAACCGCTCAATGCGTCCGTGTCCATTTTGAAGCGGCGGAAATTGGTCGAGAAATACAAGATTCCACCTGGCGCCAGTAGAGCTGTGGCGTTACGGATCAGTTGTATATGGTCTTGCTGGATGTCGAAGGCTTCGTCCATTTTCTTGGAATTGGAAAAAGTGGGCGGATCGAGGAATATTAAATCGAATTGCGCTTTGTGCTTTGCAGCGGCTTTTTCAGCCAGCCATTCCATGCAATTGGCACGAACCAGCTGGTGATCGCCGCCGATGCCGTTGAGGACGAAATTTCGCCGGGCCCAATCCAGATAGGTGTTCGACATATCTACCGTGACACTCGACACCGCCCCGCCGATCGCCGCATGCACCGTGGCGCTGCCGGTGTAGGCGAATAAATTCAGGAAGCGCTTGCCCTTGGCTTGTTGCTGGATCAGCAGACGCATCGGCCGGTGGTCGAGAAACAGGCCGATGTCCAGGTAATCCTCGAAATTTACCCAGAACTTGCAGCCGCCTTCTTCCACCATATGAAAGTGGCGCGAGTCGCTCAGTTTTTCGTATTGATCGGTACTTTTTTGTTTGCGGCGGATTTTTAGAAACACTTGCTCGGCGGGAATTTCCAGCACCTTGGGGATTTCCGCCATCACACCGGCTAGCCGCTGATTGGCTTTGGCGGGATCGATTGTTTTCGGCGATTCGTATTCCTGCACGTTGACCCAAGTCTGTTCGCCTTGATACACATCCACGGCCACTGCGTATTCCGGCAGGTCGGCGTCGTACAACCGGTAGCAATGAATGTGATTTTGTTTGGCCCACTTGGTTAGTTTTTTCAGATTCTTGCGCAAGCGGTTGGCGAACATCTCCGCTTGGCTGTCAACTTGCCCGGATTGCGCGCGGCGGCTGATGTGTTCGATACGCTCCTGCTGCGATTTGGCTTTTGGTTCAAAGAAGGCTTTTTCCTCGATGGTGAAGCGCAATAACTTGCACTCCAGCGCGCCATTGAACAGCGTGATCGGCTTGTGCGAACGGATGCCCAGTTTAAAGCCCAATTCCGGATTACCAATGATCATCGCCGCCTGCCATCCGGTAAAACGCTGTTTCAAAACTTCGCCGAACCGGCGGTAGAGCAAGGCGGCTTGTTCTTCATCGCCAAGCCGTTCACCATACGGCGGGTTGCAGACGATCAGCCCTTTCACCCAGCTTTCCGCTGCGGAAGCATCGGCAATGTCGCGTTTCTCGATGTGAATTTTTCCCGCTAATCCGGCGTTTTCGACATGCTGCAACGCGGCGACGACAGTGCGGCGATCCTGGTCGAAACCGGCAATCACCGGCAATTTACTCAAGCCAATCTCGCGGCGCTGCTGCGCGTCGTCCCAAATGCTGTGCCAGAGTCCGGCATCGTGCTGCTTCCAGCCGAGAAAACCGAAATAATCGCGCTGCAATCCCGGTGCGATGTCCGCGGCGATCAGCGCGCCTTCCACCAGCAGCGTGCCGGAGCCGCACATCGGATCAATCAATGAGCCGCCTTGCGTGGCAATGTCCGGCCAACCGGCGCGCAGCAAAATCGCCGCCGCCAAGTTTTCCTTGATCGGCGCGGCGATGCTGACTTCGCGGTAACCGCGTTTATGCGAGCTTTCGCCGGATAAATCCAGGCTCAACTGTGCCGTGTCGTTGTGCAGATAAACGTTGACGCGGATGCTCGGGTACTCGGTATCGACATTGGGGCGGCTGCCGAACTTGGCGCGCAGCTGATCAACGATGGCGTCTTTCACTTTGAGCGCGCCGAAATGCGTGTTATTGATCGCCGGATTATTCTTGCTGTTAAACGATACCGCCAGACTGTCATCGGCGTTCAGATGCCCGGACCAGTCGATGCGTTGCACGCCATCGTAGAGATCCTGCTGCGATTTGACCTCGAAGCTGCCGAGCAGCAACAGCACGCGGCTCGCGGTGCGCAACCATAAACAGGCGCGGTACGCCATCGCCAGGTCGCCTTGAAAAGCCACCCCGGCGAGTTTCTGCTGCACGTTTTGCCCGCCGAGCGCTTGGATTTCATTGGCGAGTATGCCTTCCATCGCTTTCGGCGTGGTGGCGAAGAGTTGGTATTGCGTCATGGTTTACGGTCTGGGCTGAATAACCGCGTAGGATACTCGAATGTGCCGCCAGCGCGCTGGCTTTTTTACATCCGCGACCGGATGCCGGTTTCCAGGGGGTGTTTCGTTGCGACGGGTTCTTTTTAAAAGCGAGGATCAGTGTATTCGGGTCAACTGCGCTCCGCTGCTGCTGCGCAGCGGAGGCCCACCAAGTGAGCTGTGCGAAGGCTCTGGCTAGACAAGTGTCATTTCATCATGGTTAAGAATAGATATCTTGTTTTAAAACTCATTAAAGTTTGTAGCAATCGGACAAATGATGTCAGCCAATACGACATCGCCGTTTACAACAAAAAAATAGTCGCCAACCCCAGAAAAATAAAGAATCCGCCACTGTCTGTTACGGCGGTAATCATCACGCTGGAGCCGATCGCCGGGTCGCGGCCGAATTTGCGCAGAGTCAGCGGGATTAGGACACCGAGCAGTGCGGCCAGCAGCAGATTGAGCACCAGTGCCAAGGTCATGACCAGACCGAGTTCGGCGTTTTGGTAAATGGCGAAAGTGAACAAGCCGACGATGGTTCCCCACAGCAGGCCGTTGACGATACTGACGCCGACTTCCTTGCTGATCAGTTTCCAGGCGCTGCTGGTGTTGATTTGATCGAGCGCCAGCGCACGCACGATCATGGTGATGGTTTGATTGCCGGAGTTGCCGCCAATGCCGGCGATGATCGGCATCAGCGCGGCGAGCGCGACCAGTTTTTCGATGGAATCTTCAAACAGACCGATGACGCGGGAGGCGATGAACGCGGTGACCAGGTTGATGGCCAGCCACACCCAGCGGTTTTGCACGCTCTTCAAGACCGGTGCAAAGAGATCTTCCTCTTCGCTCAAACCGGCCAGATTCAGCGCTTCGTTCTCGGCTTTATCGCGGATGAAATCGATCACGGTGTCGACGGTGACCCGGCCCAGCAATTTATCGTTGTCATCCACCACGGAAGCGGAGACCAGGTCGTAACGCTCGAATGCATTGGCCGCCTGCTGGGCGACATCGTCCGGGTGCAGTTTGATTATTTCGTTGGTCATGACATCGGCAACCAAGGTGTCCGGATCGCTGACGAGTAGGCGGTTGATCAGCAATACGCCTTTCAACTCTTCATTCCGGTCGACCACGAAGAGCTGGTCGGTATGATCGGGCATTTCGTCCAGCATGCGCAAATAGCGCAGCACGACTTCCATGCGGACATCTTCGCGGATCGTGATGACATCGAAATCCATCAAGGCGCCGACGGAATCTTCCGCGTACGACATGGCAGCGCGCACTTGTTCGCGCTCTTCCATGGGCAGCGAACGGAAAACGTCGTCCATGACTTCCTGCGGCAAATCAGGGGCAAGATCGGCGATTTCGTCGGCATCGAGATATTCCGTGGCTGCGACCAATTCCTGGTTGCCCATGTCGGTGATCAGCGTAGCGCGGACGGCATCGGATGTTTCCAGCAGCACTTCCCCGTCGCGGTCGGTTTTGACCATGCTCCAGATCAACAGCCGGTCTTCCAACGGCAACGCTTCGAGGATCAGCGCGATGTCAGCGGGGTGGAGTTGATCCAGGAAATGTTGCAGTTCGGACAGGTTTTGTTTTTGCACAGCGGAATGAGCCAATGATTCATCCGGCGCATCTTGCAGATTCACCAGTCCTTCGACCAATTTGTATTTGTGCAGTAGAAACGTCGCCTGTTGCAGCGGGGTGGGTGCGTCTTCTTGATCGTTGTTATCGTTTGTTTCGGTCATAACGGGTTTGCGCTAGTAAGGTGTTCTGTCGTTGGGAGTGAATTCAGCCTGCGCTTATACGCTGAATGGTTTGCAATTTGATGACAGGAAAGTATAACCGCCTGCGCTGTGCAGGTACTAATAAATCTTGGATCGGCGGCGTTTTATATCCAGCTTTTTGCTGGGCTATCTGCTATTAGAAGAATCTTTCATGGTGATTACGCTGGCCGGTCATGCGCGTAGTCATGGTACTTTTTTGAATATCAGGCTTATACGCCTGATCGAGTGAATCAGATTAATGATTTTAATTGTGCAATGACGGGTTTCGTCTGAGGCCTGATGCTACGCCATAGAAAGAAAGATTCCGCTGCCTGTTCGACCAGCATGCCGATACCGTCAGCCATATGACGCGCGCCATTTTTTTGCGCGAATTGAAGAAATCGTGTGGGTTCATGGCTATACATCATGTCGTAGGCAAGGGTGGCATGCGCGAATATATCGATTGGCAATTCGGGCAGCGCATCGTGCAGGCTGGCGGATGTGGCGTTGATGATGAGGTCGAAACGGGTGCCGGAAAAATGAATAAAACTGCCCGCTGCAATGTCGCCATGCGCACTAAATTGTTGCTGCAACGCTTGCGCTTTTTGCGCGGTGCGGTTGGCGATAGCCAGAAGCGCGGGTTTCTGCTGCAGCAACGGCAGGATAACACCGCGCGCGGCGCCGCCCGCTCCCATCAGCAGTACGCGTTTGTCTGCAATGGAAATTCCCAAGTTGCATTCGATGTCGCGGACCAGCCCGGCGCCATCGGTGTTATCACCGAGAATTTCATCGTTTTCGAATTTAAGCGTATTAACGGCTTGTGCGATGCTTGCCCGTCCGGTTAACCGGGTTGCCAGTTGATAGGCTTCCAGCTTAAACGGTACGGTAACATTCAGACCTTTGCCGCCTTGCTGACGGAAGCTTTCCACGACTTTCCGGAAACCATCCAGCGGAGCCCAAATGGCGCCGTATTGCAAGGCTTGATTAGTTTGTTGCGCAAAGGCGGTGTGGATCAGCGGCGATTTGCTATGGGCGATGGGATTGCCGATTACGGCATAGGAATCAAGCATGGCTGGTATTTCTGTCAATTACCAATACCCTGAAAATTATTGACTGAGCAGCATATCGGAAGCTGCAAATACCCATGTGCGGGTGATATGCAGAATATCCGTATCTTCGCTGATGTCCGGCGGGAAGGGTGCGAACCCGTTTTGCCCGGCTAGTTTAACGATATTGACGGCCGCATCATCAAGGATTTTTTCTCCAGAGGAACGGTTGATTTCAATGGATTCCAGGCTGCCATCAGCACGGATGCCGACAGTCAGTTGCAGATTGCCGTAGAGTTTTTCTTTTCTGGCGGCTTCCGGGTAATTCAGGTTGCCGATGCGTTCGACTTTAAGACGCCAGTCCTCGACATAGCGCGCAAAGCGATATTCTTTGGTGCGTGCGCCGACAAATTTGCGCTTGGGTCGTTTTTGATAACTATCATGATCCTGATCGACCTGCGCTCTCAGGCGGGCGATATCCAGGCTGCGCAGTAATAATTCAGTGGGGTCTATCGCGGTTTGCTCGCTCTCAGTTGCACTTTTTTCCTCGATGGGTTGTTGTATCTGCGGTATTTCGCTGACGGCGGCCATCAGTTTTTTGGCTTCTTGTTCGAGCTGCTTAACTTTCTGCTGTGCCTGGTTTTCCTTGATGACCGGTTTGCTTTTTGGCAACACCGGAAAAGGCGTTTTTGCCCGGCGATCGTCATCGGTGTTGCCGCCGCCGTCGAGATTGTCTTGCGCGAGTAACTTGGATTCTTTCGGTTTCGCGGGCGTCTTGTTATTGACTAGCACAACTTCCAGTGATGAAGCGATTTTGTCAGGCTTCGGCTGGGGGAATTGAAAAGTCACGCCGAGAAATAAAATAGCATGCAACAACAAGGAAGCGGCCATCGCGGCAGATAAGCGATTGGTTCGCGAGTATTGAGAGCCATCTGGCGCTGTTGACAAGTTTACTGGTATTTGAATGGTCACACCTAAGAGTTAAGCCTTGAATTAAGTCGATTTACTAGTGGAAAACTGCACTATTCTAGGTAACAACTTTTCGTTTGTCACATGATTCATTCAAATTTTTTGCGCGCGGATTCATGCATCCAGTTTCTGCAAAAATTCCGCATGTAAGGTGCGATCCAGTAAATCGATTTCGGATAATTTAAGTTTGACGTATGTGCCCGGTGCTACTTCGGGAAGTGACGGAACTCTCGTGATGAACGGAATGTGATCCATTTTTACCAAATTTTCTTTAATAACCTGCGCATTGATGGTTTGAATTTTTTCCTGTAATAACCAGCGCAAGCACCAGTAACGCTCCATGGCGCGCTGGAATTCGCCATAAATTCCGTAAGCCGTTTCAAAGTCACGCATGGCGATTAATAGTTGATTGCTGTTTTTGTTATACGGCGGCGCTTCGCTGCGCAGCATCGCAATGAGTTGCCGTTGATTGATTAAATCGACGTAACGTCTCATCGGTGAACTGCTCCAAGCGTATTGAGAAACGCCTAATCCTTGGTGGGGAGCGGGGGAGATGCTCATTTTTACTTTACCGTTGGCCTGGCTGCGAAAAATACCGGTGATGCCGGCGTCGGTCAATTGCCTTCCCCATTCCGTGTTAACAAAAATCATTAATTCCGATACGACCTTGTCAATCGGTGAACCACGCCGGCGCTCGCTGATCGTGACATGTTCGCCGTTGATTTCGAAGCTGTAGTCGATTTTGTCGCTATTGCTGTCATTGGTTTTGCCCCGTTGACTCTCCATCCTGCAGGCGAATTTCCATAACAGGCTGAATTCCTTGCTGAATGCATGTGTGAAATCACCCTTGCTTAATGCGGTTTCGGTAAAGTGCTGTTCTAGCGCATTGTGACGCAGGTTGGCGGCAATTTTGATTTTTTCAAGTTTGGTTTCTGTTCCAATGACGGTGAAATCATCCGCTACGTCTAAATACAGGGAGAGCACGGGGCAAAGCTTATTTTCAGCCAAAGTAAAGTGATTGATGACTGCATCCGGCAGCATGGTGATTTTTTTTCCAGGCAGATAAACAGTGGATAAGCGGGAGGAGATAGCATTCTCAAGCGGTGATTCAAGATGAATGCCCAAAGCTGGCGCCGCTATATGAATGCCAATACGGAAGCTTCCCAGTGTTAATGGTGTAACCGAAAATGCATCGTCAATTTCTGTTGTTGAGGCATCGTCGACGCTGAACGCGGCAACATCCGCATAGCATAAATCAGCCGGAACATCTCCTATCAGGTGCGTTTCCAGATCACCAAAGCTTATACCCTCGGGAAAATATTCCTGAACAAACTGATCAAAATGGAAATCGTGAGAAGATGGAATGGCGCCGCATTTTTCCATCAGTTTTATGGCAGTAAGTTTTTTTTCTGCGCAAACAGTTTCAAGCGCTTTCCATTCCAGGGAATTTTTTTCGGGCTTATAGAGTAAGCTAGTACAGAGGGGTTTGAACTCCTCGGGTAAGATGAATTGACTTAATTGCTCGACATAACGCGCTTGTTGTGCAGCTTGCAGGCGTTTTTTTTCCTGACCGGCCAAGGCGGCTTTCAGTGCATCCGGCGGCGCGGCTTTATAGCGTCCATGCCCCTTTTTGTAGAAATACATCGGTGCGCTTTGCAGTAGCAGCAAAGTAGCGGCCGCTTCAACCGGGCTTGGAGAATGGCCGAAATATTCGGCCGCGAGCGCATCGCTGGTAAATTCAGTTTCTTGCGGGCAGCATTCCCAGAGAAAATCCGGATCCAGCTCTTCGGCAATTTTTTGCGCATGACTCATGAATTCGCCTAACGGCGGCGTATCGAATCGAAACAGAACGGCTGTTGTCTTAATTTTTGATCGCTTGCCATGAACAGTCTCTATTTGCAGCGAGGTGTTGTTGTCAGCCAGAATGACACCTACTTTAAAGGTTCCAGCTTCTTCATAAAAAACATTCATAGAATTGTTTTTCTAGTCACGATTGAATGATTGCAACTAATTGGCTGCATTGGCAAAAGATGATTTGTCATCTAAAAATTAGAAGCTTAAGAAATTCAGAAAAACTTCTGTTACGATGAAAAAATTGACCAACAATTTTGCATTATATACGAGACTTCGATTCAACAAAAAAACAGTAGACAACGAGTACCGTGAATAGTGCTGGTATTTTTTATCGAACCGGCTAAACTTGCTGGCATCAAAAAAACTGCTGATGCGCTGTGAAAGAATCATGTACAGACCATGGAAAAGTGGAGCCTGCTTGGCAGGTCATGGCCGAACCCGAATGCTAATTTGATCTCGTATTTATAGGGGAATTGGATAATTTAATCGCTTCGGTGTTTTTTTACAAACGATTGAATTGTATTTTTCAATTCGGAATCGGCCAAGGTTGCGGCTAATTGACTTAAGCATGCTTTTCCAGTCCGGCTTAGTTTTAATCCTTTTTTGGCATGCTGTTGATTCGTTGGTGTCTTTTGATTTCTCGAAATCGAATCTGCTTGCACCATGATTTGAATTGCAGTAATTTCCCAACCTAGCTTTTGCAGCTTGAGCAGCAACGATGGAGAGATTTGCTTGAGTTTTGCGGCAATAGCGCCATTTCCGGCCATTACGGTGAGTTTGCTGTCCTTGATTTGGCTTAAGCTGCAATGTGGTGCCAATTGCGCTGGAATAAGTTTAAGGAATGTCGATTGGTCTTCGCGTAATTTTTGGGCTAACTTGAATAGATGCGAGAATTCAGGCGTTTTGCCAAGCAAATCGAAATAAGCGTCAACTTTATGAGGGGCCATGGTTATCTCACCAATATCCAATAAAAAAGTATGAATATTATTTTTATTTCCAGTAATTCGGATCGAGCGCGTAAATTAGCTTTAACTAAAGCACACATTGTATTATCAATGTGTGCTTTTTTTTTCATTATTCTGATAGCGGCATTAAGTTTGAATTTTATTTCACTGCGTTATGCTGATCGGATCGATGCACCTGTCTTAAGGGCAATATTGGTTAATCCGCAAGAAGAGCGGCATCAAAAAATTCAAACGCATTTGCAAGATAATCTGAATATGATGGCCAGTAAGTTAGGACAGATGCAGGCGCAACTATTGCGTTTGGATGCATTGGGTGAACGGCTGGCGGAATCTTCCGGTATTCAATCGCGTGATTTTTCATTCAAGAGGACACCGGGTCAAGGTGGTGCGCGGAATGACTTATCATCTGAAGAACTATCATTTTCTGAGTTTAGCCATCAACTTCAGGAGCTGTCGAATATGTTGAATGAAAGAACGGACAAGCTGGGTGCGCTGGATTCCTTATTGCGTTATGACCGGATAACGAAGTTTGTGCTGCCTTCCGAAATGCCTGTTGAAACTGATTGGTATTCTTCCGGTTATGGATACCGGATCGACCCGTTTACCGGGAAGAGGGCATTTCATGAAGGTGTCGATTTTGCCGCGGAGATTGGATCTCCAATAAAAGCAGCGGCGAGTGGGGTGGTGATCTATTCAGATCATCATCCTGAGTATGGTAATATGGTCGAGATTGACCATGGCGATGACTTGGTAACCCGATATGCGCACGCGTCGAAGCGTTTAGTGAGTCTTGGAACGGTTGTGTTGCAGGGGCAGAAAATAGCTGAAGTCGGCAATACCGGGCGCTCTAGCGGACCGCATTTGCATTTCGAAATCCGGCACAAAGATAAACCGCAAAATCCATCCAAATTTTTGAAGAAGCCTGGCTAAATTGCAGGGTGCCAATTTTTTTCAGGTTCTTTGCGGGGTGAGCAGTGAACTCACCCTTTGTTTTTTTAAAACAGTGTATTCAATACGGAATATTTAGAGACTTATGCTAGGTAATCTACTTAAGAAAATTTTTGGCAGCCGCAACGACCGGATGATCAAACAGTATTCGCAGACTGTACGTGTTATCAATGAATTGGAGCCGGTTATTGCGACATTGTCCGATGCCGATTTGCGCGCAAAGACCGATGAATTCAAGCAACGTATTCAGAATGGCGAAACGCTTGATGCATTGCTGCCGGAAGCTTTCGCGGTTGTTCGTGAGGCTGGTAAACGCGTGCTGGAGATGCGCCATTTCGATGTGCAATTAATCGGCGGTATGGTGTTGCATGGCGGTAAGATTGCCGAGATGCGCACGGGTGAGGGTAAAACACTCATGGCGACTTTGCCGGCCTATTTGAATGCATTGTCGGATAAGGGTGTGCATGTTGTGACTGTGAATGATTACCTGGCGAAACGCGATGCTGAGTGGATGGGCCGAATTTACCGGTTTCTAGGCATGAGCGTCGGCGTTATTTATTCGCAAATGCCACACGATGAGAAGCAGAGTGCTTATGCCGCCGATATTACCTACGGCACCAACAATGAGTATGGCTTTGATTATCTGCGCGATAATATGGTGACACACGTGAACGAGCGTGCGCAGCGTACACTTAATTTCGCAATCGTGGATGAAGTGGATTCAATTTTGATCGATGAAGCCCGCACGCCTTTGATTATCTCCGGTCAGGCGGAAGGTGATACCGAAATTTACGTGCGCATTAACAAACTGGTTCCAAAGCTCATCCGGCAGGAGCAGGAAGATGGTCCGGGTGATTACAGTGTAGATGAAAAATCCCATCAGGTGACGTTAAGTGAGGCCGGTTTCGAGCATGCGGAAGAGTTGCTGGAATCAGCCGGACTGCTCGAATCGGGATCCAGTCTTTACGATCCGGCCAATATCAATTTAATTCATCATCTGAATGCAGGCTTGCGCGCACATAATTTGTTTTTTCTCGATCAGCATTATGTGGTGCAAAACGGCGAGGTGGTGATCGTCGATGAATTCACCGGACGCCTGATGGCTGGCCGTCGTTGGTCGGATGGTTTGCATCAAGCGGTGGAGGCCAAGGAAGGTGTGGTTATTCAGAAAGAAAATCAGACGCTTGCTTCCATTACCTTTCAGAATTATTTTCGCATGTATCAGAAACTGTCCGGCATGACGGGTACTGCAGATACCGAGGCAGCCGAGTTTCAGCAAATCTATGGCTTGGAGACAATCATCATTCCAACGCATAGACCGATGATTCGTGAGGATCGCATGGATCTGGTGTTCCGTACGCTGAAAGAAAAAAATGAAGCGATTATTCATGAGATCAAGGATTGTTATGAACGCGGTCAGCCAGTGTTGGTTGGCACGACTTCGATTGAGAACAACGAATTACTGTCCAAATTGCTGAACCGGGAGAAGCTGCCGCATCAAGTTTTGAATGCCAAGCAGCATGCCAGTGAAGCTAATATCGTTGTACAGGCTGGGCGGCCAAAAATGATTACGATAGCAACCAATATGGCAGGCCGAGGAACGGATATTGTGCTGGGAGGGAATCCGGAGCCGGAGGTCGAGCAAATCCGGCATGACGAAAAATTAAGTGACGAGGCGAAAGAAAAACGCATCGCCGAAGTGCACGAAAAATGGAAACAGATTCATGAAGAAGTATTGAACAAAGGCGGTTTGCATATTATCGGTACGGAGCGGCATGAATCCCGGCGCGTGGATAATCAACTGCGCGGACGTTCGGGGCGGCAGGGAGATCCGGGTTCCAGCCGTTTCTTCCTTTCCTTGGAAGATCCTTTGCTGCGTATTTTTGCATCGGATCGTGTAGCCAATATCATGACACGCCTTAAGATGCCGGAAGGAGAAGCGATTGAGCATCCATGGGTGACTCGTGCCATTGAAAATGCGCAGCGCAAAGTGGAGGCAAGGAACTTTGATATGCGTAAGCAGTTACTCGAATACGATGATGTCGCAAATGACCAGAGGCATGTCATTTATCAGCAGCGCAATGAACTGCTGGAAGCGGAACAAGATATTTCGGAAACTATAACAGCTATCCGTGAGAACGTTTTAAGTGATTTATTTAATTTGTATATTCCGCCGCAAAGTGTTGAAGAGCAGTGGGATGTAGCGGGATTGGAAAAGGCTCTTGCAGCCGAATACCAGTTACATTTTTCGCTGCATAAATGGCTTGAGGATGATCCGGGATTGCATGAGGAGAACTTATGCCAGCGCATTATCGATCTTGCGAATGATCGTTATCAGGGGAAAGTCGCACAGATTGGTGCTGAGATCATGCATCACTATGAGCGGGTAGTGATGCTGCAGATTCTCGATTCGCATTGGCGCGAGCATCTGGCGGCATTGGATCATTTGCGGCAAGGCATTCACTTGCGCGGTTATGCACAAAAGAATCCAAAACAAGAATATAAGCGCGAGGCTTTTGAACTTTTCTCCGCCATGCTTGAAGAAGTTAAAAGGGAGGCCACAAAAATACTGTTCACTGTGCAAATAAAAAGCGAGCAACAAGTAGAAGCCGTAACGGATACTTTACGATCGCCAGAAAATATACAGCTCCATCATGATGCATACTACGAATCAGAGGAAGAGTCAGAGCAGTATGCGGGAACGGAAGAAGAAAAGATACAACCTTTTGTGCGTCAGAACGAGAAAGTCGGGCGTAATCAACCGTGTCCATGCGGTTCGGGCAAGAAATATAAGCAGTGCCATGGAAAGATAAAATAATATCATTTAAACAATGATGTGGCGTAATTTTTAATAACTGATCTGTTACGTATGGAAAACGGAAATCCTCCAAGATTTCTATAATCCTTAAAACGATTGTGGTATACTGCGCGCCAGTTTGCATGATGTAAATTAACGAGTGAAATTAATAGGGATTGAAAAGAGCTTTTTCTTTTGTTGTACTTAACTTTACGAAAAAAATATTACTGATGGAATAATTGAAAATGGCGGATAGTTTCAGTATCAATGATGAGATGAGCGGCAGGAGAAAGTTCCTGGTTGCCGCGACCTCAGTAGCGGGCGGAATTGCAGGCGCTGCGATTGCAACGCCTTTTTTATTGAGTATGATGCCAAGCGAACGGGCTAAAGCAGCTGGGGCGCCGGTTGAGGTAGATATATCAAAGCTTGAGCTAGGAATGTTGTTAATGGTTGAATGGCGTGGAAAAGTTGTATGGGTTTTGAATCGCACGCCGGAAATGCTAGAAAGCTTGGTTAAAGTGGAAGATCAGCTCGCTGATCCCAATTCTGATAAAAAGCAACAGCCTGATTATGCGAAAAATCGTACGCGTTCGATAAAGCCGGAGTTTTTGGTTGTTGAGGGGGTGTGTACGCATTTGGGTTGCTCTCCTGTATTTAGAAAGGATGTTGCGCCAGCGGATCTTGGGGTTGATTGGCTGGGTGGGTTTTTCTGTCCCTGTCACGGTTCTAAATTTGATTTGGCGGGGCGTGTTTATAAACATGTACCGGCTCCGACCAATCTGGTTGTTCCTCCTCATGTATATTTGAGCGACAGTCGGCTTTTAATTGGATCTGAAAGCGAGGGGGCTGCGTAAATGAGTAATTTATTTAATTCAATGATTGCTTGGATCGATAAACGTTTTCCACTGACCTCAAACTGGAAAGCACATTTGTCGGAATACTATGCGCCGAAGAACTTTAATTTCTGGTATTTCTTCGGTTCATTAGCTTTGCTGGTTTTAGTCAACCAACTACTGACAGGAATTTTTCTCACCATGAATTATAAGCCGGATGCGAGCCAAGCTTTCGCATCGGTTGAATATATCATGCGTGATGTAGATTATGGCTGGTTAATCCGGTACATGCACTCTACTGGAGCATCGATGTTCTTTGTAGTGGTATATCTCCATATGTTTCGTGGAATGATGTATGGCTCATACCGGAAACCGCGAGAGTTGCTGTGGTTGATAGGTATGGTTATATTTTTTGTGCTGATGAGCTTGGCTTTTACCGGTTACATTTTACCTTGGGGGCAAATGTCTTATTGGGGAGCGCAAGTAATTGTTAGCATGTTTGGGGCAATACCGAGCGTGGGTGAGATATTGCAGCAATGGCTTTTGGGTGACTTTACACTCTCTGATGCAGCGCTCAATCGCTTTTTTGCCTACCATGTTGTGACATTGCCTTTAGTATTACTTGTGCTGGTTTTTGTTCATATCCTTGCTTTGCATGAAACGGGATCGAATAATCCGGATGGGATTGAAATAAAAGAAAATAAAAACCCTGCAACTGGTATCCCTGTAGACGGTATTCCATTTCATCCTTATTACACTGTTAAGGATATCGTTGGGGTTGTGGTATTTCTGATTGTATTCTGTGGAATTATCTTTTTTGCTCCAGAAATGGGGGGGTATTTTCTTGAGTATAATAATTTTATACCCGCAAATACACTGCAAACACCGGATCATATTGCACCCGTTTGGTATTTCACACCGTATTATTCGATGTTACGGGCTGTGACAGTTAATTTTCTGGGGATTGATGCAAAATTGTGGGGTGTGATTTTGATGGCAGGCTCGGTAGTGATTTTTTGTTTCCTGCCGTGGCTGGATCGGAGTCCTGTCAAGTCGATACGCTACAAAGGACCCTATTTCAAAGTGGCATTGACACTCTTCGTAATTAGCTTTTTTGTGTTGGGTTGGTTGGGAACAAAATCTCCAACGCCTTTATATACATTATTGGCGCAGATCTTTACAGTTATCTATTTTGCATTCTTTATTTTGATGCCGTGGTATAGCAAGATAGATAAAACAAAGCCTGAACCCAAAAGACTAAAAGAGTAGAAAAATGAAGAAAATAACGATTGCTTTATTAATCTTGTGCTTGACTCCGTTTGGCGTTTCAGCTAGTGAATCAGGAATGCCATTAGACCGTGCTCCGGTAGATATAACTGACAACGCTTCGTTGAAACGTGGTGCAGAAAGCTTTGTTAATTATTGTCTAACTTGCCATGGTGCAAGCTACATGCGTTACAACCGTCATCGCGATATCGGATTTACAAACGAAGAAATTCTTAACAAGCTGGTCTTTACAGGTCAGAAAGTTGGTGATCTGATGCAGTCAGCCATGCGTAAAAAGGAAGGTGAGGAGTGGTTTGGCGTTGTTCCGCCAGATTTATCTGTGATTGCTCGTGCTCGAGGTGCCGATTGGTTATATACTTATTTGCGCGCATTTTATCGAGATGATGCAACACATACCGGATGGAATAATTTGGTTTTTGATCGTGTTGCAATGCCTCATGTTTTATATCAATTGCAAGGCGAACAAAAGCTGATAGTTAAGATATCTGACAAAGGAGAGCAAAAAAGCTTGGCACTCGCAAAACCTGGTCAATTAAATGCAGCAGATTTTGATAAGTTTGTTGGCGATCTGGTAAACTACCTAGTTTATTTAGGTGAGCCGCATGCCAATACACGAAAAAAATTGGGGATTGAAGTAATGATCTTTCTGCTGGGTATGCTGGTTTTATCGTATGCGCTAAAGAAAGAATATTGGAAAGATATTCATTAATATTAAATTGCTGAATATAGATATAATTTGGTCTAAGATCAGAAGTTATGATGACGTTATATTCAACAATTACGTGTCCCTATAGCCATCGTTGCAGGATTGTTTTGCACGAAAAAGATATGGACTTTCAAGTAATAGATGTTGATCCCAATAATAAATCAGAAGACTTGGCAGTAATGAGTCCGTATGGTAAAGCGCCGGTACTTGTGGAACGCGATCTAGTATTGTATGAATCAAATATTATTAACGAATATATTGATGATCGCTTTCCACATCCGCAATTGATGCCGGCTGATCCTGTAATGCGCGCACGCGCACGTTTGTTGTTGTTTCGTTTTGAGCAAGAGCTGTTCTGTCATATCGATGCATTTGATGGAACAGATCAGAAAGCGAAAGATAAAGCCCAAGCGACAATTGCTGAGAATCTGACAATGATATCGCCGATTTTTGAAAAGCAAAAATTTATGCTAGGAGACGAATTTTCAATGTTAGATGTGGCAATTGCGCCACTGTTATGGCGTTTAGAATATTATGGAATTCGTCTGCCTAAACAAGCAGCACCATTATTGAAATATTCTGAAAGATTATTTAGCCGTCCGTTATTCATTGATGCACTTTCAGCTTCGGAAAAAGTAATGCGAAAATGAGCATTAGTTCAACAAAGCCTTATTTGATTCGTTCGATTTATGATTGGTGTGTCGATAGCGGTTTTACACCATTTGTATCGGTAAAAGCTCACGCTGAACTAGATATACCACAAGAATACATAAAAAATGGCGAGATAATTTTCAATATTAGTGCAAGAGCTGTTCAAGGGTTGAATATAAATGATGAATCTATCACTTTCAGTGCCCGTTTTAATGGAATATCGCGTGATCTTGATATTCCATTAGAAGCGGTTAAGGGAATATTCGCCAAAGAAGTCAATCAGGGAATAGCATTCTCATTGGAAGATCAAGAAACACAAGATAAAATGACAAATGAACAATTGGGTAATTCAACGCAAGATTCATTGATTCCTCAAACCAAGTCTTCTAGTAAGCCTAAACTTCGAATCATCAAGTAAGCGTATCAAATTTTTCTCATTCATTTGCCGGCATAGCTCAGATGGTAGAGCAGCTGATTTGTAATCAGAAGGTCCCGAGTTCGATTCTTGGTGTCGGCACCATAAAATCAATGAGTTATATTGATTTTATCTTCTTCTGATTTTCCACTTGTGTCAAAATTGTGTCATTTAGAATTTCATCTACAACCATTGCATGTTTTCTGAATTGTTCGGGTGCCAAGTGAGCATAACGTTTCACCATCTCAGTTGATTCCCAAGCCCCCATTTCTTGAATTACGTTTAGCGGCACACCCTTCTGAGTTAACCAGCTGGCCCAAGTATGGCGCAAATCATGCCAACGGAAGTCTTCTATACCTGCTCTACTTAATGCCTTTCGCCATGCCCTGGTATTGACCTGAATAATTGGTTTTCCTTGGTAAGTAAACACTCTTAACGAATGTTTGCCAACCTGCTTTCTCAGAACTTCCATAGCTGTTGCATTCAGTGAAATATGAATGCTTTTTCTTGCTTTGGCTTGATCTGCATGAATCCATGCAACATTTCTCTGCAAATCAACCTGAGACCATTCCAAATCAGTAACATTGCGTTTGCGCAATCCTGTTGAAAGTGAAAACTTTACCAAGTCAACCAAATGCTCGGGTAACTCATTTAGTAATATTTGTACTTGCTCAGGTGCGATCCAGCGAATCCGCCGTTTGGGTTCCTTATATAGCCGGATAAAGGGTGCCTTCTCAATCCATTCCCAATCTAAAGCCGCTCTTCGTAGAATGGCCCTGATAGTTGCCAAATAACGATTAGCCGTCGAAGGTGAAGTTTCTTTACATTTTATTTCACCTACTTCAGCAATCACTTCCCGAGTTAATTCAGAAAGTAATTGGCCTCTAAAAAACTGCTGAAACCACGCAACTTGCTTCATGTCCTGCTTATGTGAAGCCTTATGTTGTGTCTCCATCAGCCATTTATAAGCCGCTTCATCCCAAGTCCGCTTTGGCTTATCCCCCAGTCTTGCAACCCGCCAGGATTCCGCTTTCAGCTTATCGTGGAATTCTTGCGCCTGGGTTTTATCTTCAGTTGCAGCAGAGCATCTAACTCGCTCGCCGCTTGGTGTGGTGAAACTAATCCACCACGTTTTACCGCGTTTACAGAGTGACATAATTGTTTCTCCTCATGTCCCACTTGCAACGCTTGCCGAGTGCAAGCATATAACGAGCGAATGTGGTCAGCAAGATCATCTTCAATAAATGCCCACCGTTTACCTAATTTTGCACCCGGAATAATTCCCGCTTTAGCGCGACGGCGCACTTCTTCAGGGTGCAGCTTCAAGAATTGGGCAGCTTCACTTAAATTTAATGTTCTCATGCGCCATTCCATTGCATTGTTAAAAAGATTAGCTATAACAAAATCAAAAATATGGTTACAACTGAAACCAATATTAAGGTTGATGCCAGTAAATTAATAATGGCCGCTTGCCTGGAAATTCTGGTCAGCTCATAAATCTCCTGACCCTCTCTACTTTTTATCTTTTCATCGATCAGCTGAATACAGCTTTCCAGGAATTGATCTCGTGTTAATTGCGCGTTACCCATGGATGCGCTGATAATCGCATTGGATTTCTTGGTCGAATATTCACACCACCGATTAAAGCTTTCTTCCAATATCGCCTGGTAATTGCTTAGCAGCTCAGCATGGGCTTTTTCATTTTGCTCCAGCAACACTTCGTTAAGCGTATGCATCATCAATACCGGATCATCCTGTGATAGAACAATGCCGTGTTCTGACGCTATTCTTTCAATGAGCGCATCTAATTTGTCGGCACTCATGTTAAAACCGCAGCCACATTTTCAATATTGGTGAAGAGCTGCCTGCGGATAATTGTTAACCGTTGACGCACCATCACTGGCAATGCGCTATTTTTAAGCGCTTCATCGAAGGTAAATTTTGATTGCAGAATTTCACTCAGATCCTTGCCGAAAGTCTCAGGCTTGTAGTGCGGAATTCGGATAATGGCGGATACTCTCGCTTTGTTATCCACATAAGCTTTCGTTTCCTCAAACTGCTTGCCATTCATGCTGATTTCTCCCCAGTAAGGATTTAACCAGACAACAAACAGTGCTTCCTTTGGAAATTGTTTAATCAGATGTACAAAGCCGTTCAATGTGTCCAACAAAGCCTGGCTGCCGGTGATCACGGTATGTACAACCAATTCATGCCCCATATCTAAAAGCAAGGCGGGTATCTGGTTGCTGATGAGATAATGTGACATCGGCACAAAGGTGCTGGCACCATTATCAATAATGACGTCATTGTCTGCTTTGGCGATGTGTTCGATCAGATCATCAAACTTTCTCGGATCAATCTCATCATTGTTCATCACATTAATCTGCTTAACATTGAGCTTTTTAAATCCATAAAAAGTAGCATTAACCGGATCCGTATCAATGCATAAAGGATTGCCGCCTTTGGCAAACTTATGTTGTGCTAGCGTGGATGATATGAACGATTTGCCTACTCCGCCCTTTCCTTGCAAAATCATATGTATTTTAGCCATCAGACCAACTCCTCTTTTTCAGTTGCAGAATTAAAACGAAATCCTTCATGATTACTCCCAGCTGACTTTCCTTGATCAATGCGCGGGCGCTGCTTTCTGTCCTCGCCAATATGTCGATTGACCAAAGTCCTGAACCATTGATAAGAGCATTTGATTTTTTCTTCCTGGTACAAAATGTTCCAGATCTGCCGAATCGTCCAGCCATCCTTTAATGCCTGCTCGATATCAGGTTTCAACGCGATGAACGCCGGTAAAAATTGCTTACCGGTACTTTTGTTTTTATCCGCATAAAGTGCGATTCGATCTGATAAGGATTTAGTCATCACACAATTTCCACAAAAATAGTTATCTTGGCGTCCAAACAGCTTTTTGTTTTTTGCTTTCCTTTCTGTTTCTTTTTGTTGCTTTCAGTTTCAAATAATTACTTACCCTTTCTTTTTGTTTCCAAGTGACTGTTATTTAGTTGAATAAAGTTTTTTTCAAGTGTTTTTATACTGTTTTAAATTATGATATAACGAAAATAAATTATTTGCAAACATCGATTATAGTATTAGTATATTTCTTGAAACTCACAGAGCCGGGCAAGATATGTGGAGATGGCCATCTCCACCACAACTTATTCGCGCTCTGTGCTCAACGTTGATCTTGCTCTTCGAGGAAAACTGAAATGATTAGCAAAAATAACCCCAAGACAATCAAAAAAGAAAGAAGAGATAAGAAGCTCAGGATTCCTGTTTTGCCCATAGAGGAAACTGAAATAAAGAGCAAAGCAACGGATGCCGGATTAACCGTTGCCGAGTACCTGCGCAATCTGGGCCTGGGTTATCAGGTGCCCAGTGTTATAGATAACCGGAAAGTGGATGCTTTGTTAAAAATCAATGCGGATCTTGGCAGATTGGGTGGGTTGATCAAACTTTGGCTTACCAACGACAAACGCACAAAATTGATTGGCAAGTCACAATTGCATTTAACTTTGGACAGTATCCGAAATACCCAAAGCACGATGCTGGATGTCATTATGAAGCTTAAAAAATAACTTTCGGAATAGCCCTTTTTGACTTAAGCAGCTTAAATACGATGATCGCTAAAATCATACCCATCAAATCAGTGCGCAAAAGCAATTACTCTGCGCTGATACAGTATCTGACTAACCCTCAAGACAAGAGTGAGCGTATCAGTCAGATCAAGGTATCAAACTGTTATTCAGACGATCTAACGGCTGGCTTACTTGAAATTCAGAACACACAGGAAATGAATAAGCGCGCCAAATCAGACAAAACCTGTCATTTGGTACTGAGCTTCCCTGAAGGAGAACGTTTGTCCCTTTCTGATTTGAATGCCATTGAAGAGCGATTTTGCGATGTTTTGGGTTTTAATGGTCATCAACGCATCAGTGTCGTTCACGATGACACCAATAATCTGCACATCCATATCGCAATCAACAAGATTCACCCAAAAAACTTCACAATCCATAATCCCTACTATGACTACAACAAAGTAGCCAAGCTTTGCGAGCAAATCGAACAGGAATATGGCTTAACAAAAGTTAATCATGAAACCCAAAGCGATAAAGCATCCAGAGTGGCGCAGGAAATTGAAACCAGAACAGGTGTTGAGAGTTTATTGAGCTGGATCAAGCGTGAGGCACTCGCTGAAATCAGGCACGCGGACAACTGGCAGGATTTGCATCAGGTTTTAGCCGGGCATGGCCTTGAAATCAAGGAACGTGGCAACGGGTTTGTATTAGTTGCCAACAATGGTGTGGCTGTTAAAGCCAGTTCAGTTGATCGGTCTCTATCCAAGGGGAATTTAACTCAAAGACTGGGTGCTTTTGTACAGAATGAACATTCTACACAATCGTCACAACAAAACGCCAAACAATACCAGCCAAAACCATTGCAGAATCGAATCGATACTTCAGAGCTTTATGCGCGATACCAGCAAGAGCAAGAGAATAGCGCCAGACAGCGTTCAAGCCAGTGGGCAATATTGCGACAAAGTAGAGATCAACTCATTGATCGCGCCAAGCTGGAAGCGAAACTCAAGCGCAACATCATTAAAAGCATCCAAGCTGGGAGATTGGCTAAAAAAGCGCTGTATGCAACCGCTCATCAGCAATTTAAAACAACGATAGCAGTCATTAAAAGCGATTACCAGAAAGCCTATCAAAATTCTAAAGCCCATCGTTCCAGAATGGGGTGGTTGGATTGGTTAGCATTTGAGGCCAAAAACGGGAATGCTGAGGCATTAGGTGTTTTGCGATCCAGAAGAGTGGGTGAATTTAAGGGCAACCAAATAACGACTAAGCAGAGCAATGATGATTACATCACTAATAACCACTTCAAGGATGGCTTCATTGAAGACAATTGTGTGGAATCGATCACCAAAATCGGCACAGTCACTTATCAAACAGGATCAACCACCATCCGCGATGACGGTAAACGACTCATCGTGCTGCCGGATACATCGCACGAAGCCTTGAGAGATATTTTGCAAGTGGCCATGAAGAAGTATGGCAGCCACCTGGCAATCAATGGCACTGAATCGTTTCGACTTGAGATCGCTGAAGTGGCCGCACAAAACCAAATGCGCATCACTTTTGATGATAAGCGGCTTGAACAATACCGTCAGCAGTTAATGAAACAGCACAGGAAATCCAGAGCACAGTCGGCAGGTGGAATACGATCCACACCCTCAACTCCCAGAAGGAGTCTTTAATCTCTACCGGGTTTAATT
>JAFEEI010000063.1 GCA_018241205.1 Pseudomonadota bacterium | reverse complement strand
CCCTTGGGGCGGGGTCGTTCATTTCGGAATGTCCCAGTAATTGATTGCAACAGATAAGAGATGCTAAAAGGGGTTAGTTCCCAAGAACTAACCCCGAGTTATTATGCTACTCTATCTTTAGCAACAAGTGCCTGGATAGCTTCTGCAATGTTGGCACACATACTCGAACCGATCATACCGGTACCGAATATATGCACGCACATGCACTGCTTTTGGTAACACACAGATCATGATTGATCCTCCAAAAAGATGGAGGACGGCTTGTAAAGCTTACCAAGTAATCTATGCTATAATTGAAAATGCAATTTGTAATAGCACAAATCGATGCTGGTGCGTCCTTGTAACCTGCATCTTAATACTGCAAGTGGTGAGACACTTGCAGTATTAAATTTCATTTCGTTTTTTAAGTTGATTGTATCTAGTTAGTGCTGCCTGCGTAGAAACTCCAAATTTAGATGCTATTTCAAATGGCGTTTTCAATTCTTCACGAAGAATAATTTCTAGTGGCATAAGAATCTCAGCAGCGAATTGATTCGCCTGCCATTCGGAATCCATGAATGGTTTAGGTTTTATTTCATAGATATTTTGATCTCTATGAAAGTCACGGCTATGCATCAAGATGAGATGGCCTAGCTCATGAAAAATTGTGAATCTGGTACGTGGATCATTCTTACAAGCTTTTTTGTAGGTTTCTGAAGTTAGATAAATAGTGGCTCTTTCAGGAATACAGCACGCTTCAGAATGCGATAAAAATCCTGGCATCTCTGAATCATCGATTATGTCGTAGGTAATGCCAAATTTAAAAAGATATTCGAGAAAATAACTCATATCTATTGGATTCTCAGGAAGTGCTAATACACTTCTTGAATGCATCGCAATATTCCTGATACTGTCTATTCCTATTGGCCGAACTAAATAACCTTTGAGCTGATATGAAGTCACTTATATATTTACTCCTTGTATTTTGTGCCTAAAAGTTTTGCGAGTTTAGCCAGCGTTTCTGAATCATATTCAGAACGAGCGAATCCTGCTATAAGCATCTGTTTATGTGGATCGCATCCGGCAATTGAAACGCTTTGATTTGAAAGGTCTGCATATATTCCCAATTTTTCTATAAGGACCCCACGATCACTAAAGAATGATTCAATTTTTCCTACCCATTCTTCTGGTATTTTCTTTCTACCAGTTTCCATTGAACTTAAAAAAGCCGGTGACACATTAAGGCTTTCTGCCATCGTTGCTAATGTTTCGTTCGCATCAAGCCTGGCTTTCCTGACAGCTTTCCCAAAGTCAGTGAGCGCCATATCTCATCTCCTTAACAGTTATATAAAAAGTTACACAACGAATTATTATTTTTCTTAATCATATCATATTTAAACCCTTTTGGTTAAATAATTATACAGAATATGAGGAATCCAATTAGAGCATTCTCTGAATTACGCTATTGTATGCAAGCTCTTGGTTTTCTTTTCTTAAATTGTATCTAAAACAAAATTCATCAATATACTTGTCTAGGTATTTTGACGATACCTTATGAAACTGACCAATAATTCCGCGCTTCAGCAATGCCCAGAATGATTCAATTGTATTTGTGTGTATTTCACCGTTAGCGTATTCAAATTGATGATTCACGGTGTAATGCTTGAGAATTTTTGAAACTCTGGAATAGCCACGATATTCATCTGTTACTAATACCGAGCCAATTGGATTGATACTTCTTCTGATAAGTTGATTGAGGTCTTTTGATTTCAACATGCTTTTCTCAACCTTTTCAGCTTTAACGTCTCCACCCCTTGATACCATTCCAACTACAGGAGTTTTCTTTGTGCCACGCCCGCGTGGTGAACCTGAATTATTATCATCATCTTTTTTTGCGGCTTTGCGTGGTTTGCCACCCACATAAGTTTCGTCCATTTCAATAACGCCAGTAAGCAATTCTCCGTCAGATTTCATACTTTCGCGTATTTTCATTGCCATGCGCCATGCGGTATCTTTATTTACTTCAAGATCGCGAGCTAATTGACGCGCAGAGATGCCTTTCTTTGCATTTAATATCAGGGATATTGCAAGAAACCATTTTTGAAGAGGTATGCGCGTATCATGAAATAGCGTGCCAATTGTTACGCTGAATGATTTCTGACAGGAATTGCAATGATGGCGTAAGTCAGATGTGCGTGGATAGTTGTTTTCTGACCCACAGTAAGGGCAGGTAACGCCATTTGCCCAACGGACAGATTCAAGATGATCTATGCAGGATTTTTGATCCGGGTATTTCTTGAAGATTTGTATAATATTCATTACTTGTCTCCTTAACTTGAAAACAAGTATAAACTAAACAATAACTAGATGCAATCAATTACTGGGACATTCCGTTTAATTTTTATATTTAATTAATCTGAATATAAATATTAAATATACTTAAATTCTGAGGCTGGTTATTCAGTCTACTATAAGGCTACTAATAAAATTAACTACTTTGGCTATTGAGCATAACCAATTAATTTAATTGGCTCCCCGACCAGGGCTCGAACCTGGGACCTGCGGATTAACAGTCCGTCGCTCTACCGACTGAGCTATCGGGGAATTGATGAATTGCGCATGTTAACGTTTTGAAGCCTTCCGGTCAACCACCAGTTAGTGTTTTGCACTAACACTAACTTTGTATAATTAGGTCCTGTTAACACTATCT
>JAFEEI010000062.1:23320-25670 GCA_018241205.1 Pseudomonadota bacterium | reverse complement strand
TTGCGCAACAAGCACATGGGGTTTTGTGCAAGTTGGGCGGACGGAATAACAATGAGCATTGTAATGTCTCGTCCTGAAATAGTTTGGACACGGAAATTCTAATTTGAAAATAAAAATCTCACCGGCAATTTAAAGAGACAAGTATGAATAAAAATGTAGCACTCCTTTATGAAAGTTTGAGCAAAGGTGACTATGAAATATTTAAAAAACTTTGTGCGCCGGCATTTATTGATTATTCAGCTACGCAGTCTCCTTTCAAAAGTTCCGACTCAACTACACATTCATATAAAACATACAATGAAATGTTTCCTGACCTAAATATAAAAGTCAATAGCATTACAATTGATGGGAAAAGGGCATTAGTGGAAACAACGACTACGGGCACCAACACTGGAAAAGTTTTGGGCTTTCTGCCTCCGTCAGGTAAAAAGGTTATCATCAATAATATAGATGTTATTACGTTTGATGCAGGAGGTAAAATTTTATCACGACTTTCAACAAATCCTAATGAAATATTTCGCCAAATTGGATATAGTGCTGTAATCAACTCCAATACTCTTCTGGTTTTAGGCATTTATAATAATTTTATGAAAAGAAACATTGTTGGTGTTCTTGATGCCTGTGATGAAAACATTGCCTGGGATGTTAGGGATAATCCATTTATAAAAGACCCTATAATATTTAAGGGGAAAAGTGGGGTTACCAAATTCTTTGAACAAGTAGCTTCTTCTGGTCAGGTAATAAAATTTGAACCTGTAAAATATTTTGCTGATGGGGATGATGTGCTTTTATTGCTTGATACCATTTTTAAACCAACTGGCAGCACTCAAAATATGGAGTCTGAATATGCACATCGGTTTACATTCAAAGATGACAAATTAATAAACTTTAAACAGTACACTACTAAACCCCGCATAGCAAACTGGCAAATTCCAAACTAATAATGCACGAACGCACAACAAATATTTACTCAACAACGGTCCCAGGCAGACGGAATGCTAATTTTAAACCTGTACAAGCCATAAACATTAGCGGCATGCAAAATTAACTCCCTACAAGTATCAAGAGAATTTGGACAATTAGATTTTGGCATTACTTAAAACTTGACACATTTTTGTTTATGATACGGCCGTTTAAGCAAACTGATAAAGAAATTTTGATTGAAACCTTCAAGCTAAATACCCCTCAGTATTTTGACACGAAAGAAGTAAATGATTTTGTAAGCTATTTAGAACACCATAGTGATACATATTTTACACTTGAACACGACAATAAAATTGTAGGAGGAACAGGGTACTATGTGAAAGAGGGTGACAAATCAGGACGGATAACTTGGATATTTTTTCACCCGCACTATTCAGGATTTGGTTTAGGGCGACAAGCTGTTGAACATTGCTTGGAAATACTAAGACAAGATCCAAGAGTGGAAAAATTTGTTGTAACGACATCGCAATTAGCTTATAAGTTTTTTGAAAAATTCGGTTACCAACTTACTAAGACCGAGAAAGATTATTGGGGAATCGGACTTGACTTGTATGAAATGGAAATGCCCAATAACAAACTTGCCAGCCGCTAACGTGGGGTTTGCTATAAGTTGGGCAGACGAATTAAACCTCAACTTTTTTCAGGACGGGTCAGTTTGGTATTTAGCTTTAGTTTCGCGCTGATGGAATTCTAATTCCCAAACTGCATCAAGCCCTGTTCATTGTGTGCTACTTTACAACCGGTATATTTTTGGTTAACGTAACAAAATAAATTTTACACAAGTAAGCTATGACAAAAAGTAAATTAATTGAAATGAACAATGTTGGCATTGTTGTAAATTCTTTAGATAATGCCATTTCTTTTTTTTCAGAGATAGGGCTCAAACTTGAAGGACGAAGTATGGTTGAAGGAGAATGGGCCGGAAAAGTTACAGGGCTTGGCAATCAGTCTGTAGAGATTGCAATGATGGTTACACCTGATGGACATAGCCGTCTTGAAATATCAAAATTTCTTTCTCCAGCTATTATTGCTGATCACAGGACTGCACCAGTAAACTCTCTCGGTTATCTGCGTGTTATGTTCAGGGTTGACAACCTTGATGAATTGCTATCCAGGCTGGAAAAATATGGTGCTGAACTCGTTGGTGAAGTTGTTAATTTTAACGACATATATCGTCTTTGCTACGTTCGTGGTACAGAAGGAATTCTTGTGGGATTGGCAGAACAACTTGGCAATAAGACAGTGACAGACATTTTAGAAAGCTAAAGACAGAAAATAAATTTCAAAGTTGTTTGACCTTACAACAGCAAAGAAAAGCAGCCACAATATGAACTGGTTTAAAAACCAAATAAAAAATTGACTTTTT
>JAFEEI010000062.1:466-23282 GCA_018241205.1 Pseudomonadota bacterium | reverse complement strand
ACACCCCAAAAAATAAGGCCTTGTAAATAAATGCTTACAAGGCCTCTTGATGTGCCCCACATTGGAGAATTATCGAACCAATTTAAGGAAGATTTGAAGACGATTTTTAGTTTAAAGCCCCTGATTAAGAGCAAATAAGCGAAGGACTATCCCCGCTCAAGCATCTCTAAAACTTCGTAATACTTCTTTTATTAGCTCTCCATTCATTTGTTTTAACCCTTCTACTAAGCTTTCAATGGGCATATTTGAAGCACTGCCATGCCTAACAACTTCATTGTCCTTAAAAATGCCAATCTCCAGGTATTTTGAGTTGCGTTTGTTGAGATCATAAAAAAAACGGTTGTTCAGTTCTTTTGTTTTTAGCCCGTTTATTTCAATTACAGGTTTTTCCTCAAGAATCCTCACGATTTCATCCAGGATATTACCGAATTTTTCAATTAGCACATACTGCCAATACCATATAAGATACCTGCTCACTCTGCGTATTTGCATTTCTTCCAATTGCTTACCCCGGTCATCAAAAGACCACATAGTCTCAGTTGCAATATCAATGCTATGCAAAAAAAACTTTTTTACATCACTAACGTCATACCCGGCTTTATTAGCATAAGAATACTCATTTAAGATGCCAAAAACATCTGCCTGGTAGTCGGCAGTTTCAAGTACTTTTGGGAAGCTGCCAATATTATTTGCTGTTGCTGTTGTCAGCTTATGTTTGTGGTAATGCAATGCCTCATGGAATAGAAACAACCTATTTGCCTTTTTAATTGCTTCAAGATTTTCAATTCGCTTTTTAACTGAAACATAAAAATGGTCATCAACATACCATTTTCCCAATTTCCAAAAAAAACCATCTGCAACAGTTTTTAAATCGAAATCAATTTCATCTCCTTTCAGGCTGGTCTCTGAAATCGATGGCAAATTTTTCCAAAACTTGCCATCCATAATACCATCGGCTAGCTGCGGCATTAAGCCAAGATACCAGGCTCTCCCTCTTGAATCGGTGGCGTTCTCATACGCAAATTTTCTTATGCCTCCTTTCAATTCATCGTTGCAAATAGCCCTTAACTCATCTGCAGTTTTTAAATCCTCATCGGTTAAGGCAATTTCATTATCAATTTCTCCTTTAACAAGAACAGAATTAATATACCTTGGTTTCTCAATGGCTGAGTGCTGATATGTTTGCACAAAGGGATGAATATTAGGGCTAATTTTAGTGCCCATTATGAAAGCTACACCAACCGGTACTGATGCAAAAAGATGTATAACTTCGATATTACTTTCATTACTGGCAAGGTTATCCATTACTTTTTTAAACTCCTCTGCGACCGCTGTCATTTCTTCTTTTGTTGAAATAGCATCTTCATTGGGCTCTGTAAGGCCTAAATCTACTTCGGCTGCATTCGGCAGTACATCGTTTGTGTCTTGTGATTTTATATGGTGAGAGATGCTGACCCGAAGTGCAAGTTCACTTATGCCTTTTTGTTTCGGGTTAGGAAGGTTATCTGTTACTACCTTAAATTCCTGGATAGCTTTATGCTCAGAGTTTTGATACCATCTTTTTTCAACATGGTGAAATTGGAATGCTTCAATATCACGGAAATTATGAAATTGATAACCCAAATCAATAGCGAGAGGGATTGGTGCAAGACCAAAGTAAAGTATTTTATAACCAGGCAAGGCTTCCAACCTCTCAAGTATCGGTTTCTTAAAAAAATCCCTCTGCGCCAAAGCTATTTGTACCTGGGGGGCATCATAAAGTTCATTTAGGCGAAGGGTTTCACCTGCGACGCTAATAAATTCCCTGTTTAAGTTCTTCCATTCTTCAGGCAATGCAAGAATACATTCCTCGTTTGTTATCGGACGGAAATATTCATGTTTAATTATTAAAAGCCCTCTAATTAATTCGTCCATGTGTATCAGTTTAATTTTTGTTCTTCTATTAACGGTGTCGGCTCCGTACATTCCAGTATTTCAAGAAATAAGGAAATGTCAAACGCCACATTATTTTCAATTGCATTGAATATTGCTTGTCGCCCTGCTCTTTGAATTAGGTCGGAAAAGCTATAGGGGATTTTCTTTTTTAAAGCAATAGATTTTAGCTTCCTAAATTCTGCATCGGAATAGTCAGTCCCGCTAAGTATCCAAGCCAAAACCTCATCAAGTTTTTCACCAACTGGCCGCTCAAATATCAAGTGAAGGCTCGTTCTGCGCCTTACAGCCGGGTCCAGTACCACAACTCTGTTGGTTATCATTATCACAGCCAGTTTCTTATTGCTTCTCCTGATTGAATCAATCTGCTTTATCAATACATTTAATCCTGCTCTGTCTTCATGATGTGCCTGGTTTTGCGCTCTGCTTGTTGCAATATCATCTGCCTCATCAATAATCAATATGCCAAGCTCATCATTTTTAAGCTTGGCTTTTACTGATTCAAACGTTTCTGTAATACGATTTGAAATTTCACCTACCAAACCGCTGCCTCTTATGTTAGACGGGGTCTCAAATACTTTTACTGGCTTGTTCAGCTTTTTTGCCAATGGAGTGCCGATAACCTGCGCTAATGCAGTTTTACCACACCCAACTTCGCCAGACAAAATTATTAATGGTGTACCAGCTTCTATATGCTGCATCAGTGGCAACCCCTTTTTGTGATGATGTTTTTGCCAGTGATGCAGCTTGTCAGTATCCATCAATAATGATAATGTCTTGAGCAACTCATGTTTCTGCTCATCAATTCCTACAAGGAGTTCATATTGCCTTTCTGCATCCCTGCCGGGGTGCTTAGATTCTAGTAGCGTTAATTCAGAATTTACCATTGACCAATTTTTGATTGTTTAAAGCCAAAGCCATCCTTTGAGTATGATTTTAAATATTCCGATGTGCCATCCAATACGGAACCGGTTCCCCAGCCCCACGCAACAATCTGTTCTCTTACCTCTGATATTCTTGAGGATTCATTATCCAAATCTACAAGCAAATAAACAGAGGTTCCTGATGGCAAATTCCAATAGTCAATGCCGCCAGATTTATCATTACTGGTAATAGTGCCATCCGATTTCAACTCATAATGTAAGCCAACTTTAGTTCCATTTGGTTTGGTAAACTGAAACTGAAAATATTTCAGCGCCTTCTTACTAACGATGTAGAATAATTCCGAGCGCCATCTATCGCAAGTGGCTTTAGTTATTAACCCGGTCGTGTACATAGCCAATAGGTCTTCATAAACCTTGCCTAATACATAATTGGCTCTTGCTTCTGTGTAAGTGTCTGTGACACTTGATGTGTATGTGCCTACCATATTTTAATCCTCCTTATCACAATGATTTTTAAAAGGTGTACCAAATAATTCAACTAATTCATCGAGGCAATCAACATCATCACCGTCTTCGTCAAAATGTATGATGCGTTGCCAACTGTCCCTGGCTTTTTCAAACCAGTCAGCCAATTCATTCACTTTTGTGCTTCCCCATGTTTTTACAATATTGTTCTCTGAATTAACAGGGTCTAATACAACCCAGGTTGTGCCGGTGGGAAGTGCAGGTGTAGAATAATAATCCGTGAAATACACCGGTTTTTTGTTTCTCACGATATGTGCCAGGTAATTGCACCACTTGGCGAGTGTTTCTGCGTAGGTTTTTTCAACTCCAAGCTTATCGTATGCAAAGGCGCATAATAGGTCTATCAATATACTCGGTGGGGTATTATCAGTATCAGTCAGCGAATCATATCCCAGATAGTATGAATCATCAGCCTGAAATTCTTTCCACCATTTATTTAATCTTATGCACTCATTAAATTTCACTCTCCCTGCAACCTCATTGCTTTTTCTGGTACGCCCCTTTACAAATTCGTTGTGCTTCTGTACAGAGGTACGCAACCTTTCTCCATCTTTACGGATGATTATTTGCTCATCCTTTTTACCAGTAGCCAGCATAGGAACAACATCAAAAGATGTGTTGTCATCAAAGGTGATTTTAATGGAGCTTTTCGTTTTCTTAACCTGTCCGGGGTAAGATTTTTCGCCATATTTTTCAAACTTCCCCAGCAGTTCTTCAATGGTATCACCATCATCATCTTTAGGGTTTACCACTATCGGAATATCTACATCGAGACCATCAACTTCAGAATTGCCACGGTAATGCCTTCTCAATCCTGTTTTTTTCGGAAATGACCCGGACTTAGGTGTGTCCACTACGATTATTCCATCCTCGGCTGCATTTTGGGTAATTAGTTTCCTGATTCTGTCAGCCCTTTCAGCGATTTCATCTACTTTTTCGGGATCTGGCGCTATCCAGTCCACAAAACAGCACAATCTCCTGTGCAGCGTAGTTTTTGTTGTTAATTCACTCATTTTATATACTTTTATGATTATCAGGGGTTTTTCATTGCGTTTTACCCTATTTCTAAGGCGCATACCTCCTTCACCTTATATATTAACTGACTATGCTAAAAGTTTCCCGGAGGAGGTGAAAAAAATCCCGAATCAGTTAAATAACTAATGAATTTGGCAAATGAAACGACTGGAACAAGTCTTGCAACGATTTGATGCGGTTTCAGATGATGAATGGAGGGTATGTGCTAAAAAGTGTAAAGACCATATCAATCTAAGATTAGGCAATAAAACGGCTTACGGGGCGCATTCAGAGAAAAACCTCGAAATGTCGCCTTTTGATTTCTATTTTACCGGGGCAGTAACCAAGTTAATGGAGGGCATCTGGAACTGGAAATTTGAACAGTATTCTCTTTTAGAGCAGCTAATAAGATTAATAGATAGCATGATTTCTGAAGAGGTCAGAAAATACAAGACACCCAAAGCGCAGGCTATAAAAGTATTTAATGTTGGAGATCATGATCTGTTCGACCACTTGCAATCAGATTTAGATGTAGAACCTTCTGAAGAATATGAAAAGGAATTTACGCGGCAAATTGAAGTTGTAAAGCAAGCCATTGATGGCGATGAAGAATTACTGCTTTTTCATTTGTGTGTGGAAAGCCAGATGAAGTATCCTGAAATAGCTAAGGAAATGAATATTGATATAAAAAGGGCATATAAACTTGGAGAAAAATTAAAGGATAAGGCTCGAAAATTTAATTCTGGAAATTCAGCAAACAAATAATAAAAATGCAAACGTTCAATCAAAAAAAAGATTTTATAAGCCACTTGTACAAATTGCTGATGGAAGCAAATCTTAACAAGGATGATGCGGAAGTGCTTGCTGATCTAAAATTAAACCCAGACAGGGAAATTGAAAACTCTATTGCGAAAATTAAACGTCTGAAATTACAGGCAAAAGCTAATTTAAAGAGAAATCAATTTAATGAAGCTCAAACATTAATTAGTGATTTTTTGCAGAAAGCTGGCGATAATATAAGTCAAGTGATTGATAGTTTAATAGGGAAAAAAGAAAATGAACCTTTAGTCGCTTTTTTTAGAAAATATGAAAATGTAAGTGAAGAAGATAAATTATCAATGCTCAAGGATAAGCAAATACTTGAAATGATAAAAAAAATTAGTCAAGACACGGAGAATAAAAAAGATGATAAACCGTAATGGCACAATAGCAGCAATCAAAGTATTAAATGAAAGCGGAATACCTGATCTAAGAGATTTTTCACTTGATGATTTAGTATTTGGCAGAGGGGCTGTGGTACAATACGAGCCGATAGAAGGGGCAGAAGGAAGAATAGTATTTGATGGTGAAGATGCGATAATAACAGTAAATGCAAACCTGGAAAATATTGGGAAAAAAAGGTTTGTATTGGCACATGAATTAGCTCATTTTGAAATGCACAAAAATTTACTTCCTGCTTTTGCCGATGATGATAAAACTTTAAATGATTGGCACACGAAAGGAGAACATGAGCTGGAAGCAAATGATTTTGCAAAAGAAATTCTCATGCCTGAAAACAGCTTCAAACCGCTATGTCAGGGTAAATTTTCAATGCAGTTAATTAAAACTTTATCTGACACTTTTCAAACTTCATTAACAGCTACATTATTGAGATATAAAGATCTGGGCAGTTTTCCAGTTGGGGTTGTTTATATTGAAAAGGGTATAGTGCGCTGGGCTCAATTCACCAATGATTTTAAGCTTCAATTTATTCCCAATAATTCAAAAGTTCCTGTCAATACAGTAGCGTATGATTTTTTCTATAATAAAATCCCATTGTCTAATGAACCTGAAAAAGTATATGCCATAGATTGGTTTCCGAATGATTTCAAATTAAAGTATAATCAAGATTGGTCATTTAATGAGCAATGTTTTCGTATAAAAAGCGATGCTGTACTTAGTTGCCTTTGGGGGCAATAGCGTATTAATTGTCTTCTGCTGCTTTAAAATACTTTGAATTTTCTTTGTAGTATTTTCTTTGAGATGCCGATAAAGCGCCTTTAATTCTTTGGTATTGCACCATTTTTAGATTTAAAAGCATTCTCTTACTTTCTTCTGCTCTTAAATCAATTTTAAAGCAGTTAGCCCTAAACCTGATTTTTTCATTTTCTAACCTCTGAAAAAGATAGTTTATCATTTTAGCATCAAACTTACCTTCTGAATTGTAATTGCGAATACAATACTCATCTAATTCTTTAAGTGAATGTCCCTTAATCCTACCTGCTTTCGTGCAATTTGAAAATTTTAAAACGATATCCTTTACATGTTTCTTCTTTGCCTGGTTAATTAAATAAGCTTCTTTATTTTCTGTAATTTCAACACCGTTCTCATCATAGATTGTAATACCGAACTTTTCAATACACTTGCTACCTACCCAAAGAATATTGCCGATTTCATTCTTTATTTGAAAGTGGTATCTTAGCCCATCTTTTTCACACAATTCACAAATCTCTTCTGCTTCTTCGTATTCAATTAATTCATCTGTATAAAACCATTCTTTTATGGCAATCGAAAAGTTCTCTTTTTCGACGGAAAGAGGCAAAAGATTTTTCGCTGAGTTTTCGAGCCAAATACTCATAGCTATCATTTATACTTTCAAAATTCTGTCTTCATTAATTCTATCCTGTATCTTTTGTAATTCACAATTATTGAATATGTCGGTTTATTCTTATTCTCGTTATTGCTTATTTGTATGACGCAAAATTTAAGCAAAATTGAAAAGCACAAGCTCCAGTTTAATAGTCCTTTTTTCATCATCTGGATGTCTGAACAAAAACGAATAGGACGTATCGGTTCGTTTCCCTAATGTTTTTAAACAAAGCGGATGTTTTGAAATGGCATTTGTAGCCGTATCTATCACATCAGAAAACTTCTTTATATCCCTGTTAAACACAATAAGTGCTATTTTCTCATCACGCCAATTCACATAATTATTCAATAGTTGATCAATGGCATCTAAAAGCAATTTTTCCCCCTTCCATAATTTGCATTCAGCAATTAAGACAGGTTCACCTTTTTCATTCATGAAAAGTATATCAGTCTTGCCACTACTATGAAAAGATTCACCTGTTGCAGAATGTTTTTTGGAAATTGTATTTAAATAGGGTATAAAATAGTCCCTATATCTTTCCTCGTCGAACTTTTCATTTAATCGCTTGGAACCTTCCAGGTTTTTGCCCAGCATTAGCATATAATCTATAACTTGATAATATGCTTTTTCGCTCACAGAAGAAATTGGCTCATCAATAAATTGTGGGTCAACTTTATTGCCCTTAAAGTAGTTGTCCAATGTAAGTTCCACTTCTTCCTGAGTTTCCGTGATGTCATAAGCTTTCGCAGGATATATGGTTAGATCAATCTTTCCGCTTTGCTGAACTGTAACATTTGACTTACTAACTGAAGGGAGTTTTTTAAGATGGGCAGCAACCGCAGCATGATCCAGTCCATGACGTAGGAATATTTTGAGATATTTTTTCCCAAAAGTTTCCCTGATTTCTGTTTCAAAATTTTTAGGCATAGGTTTATTTTCATTGGTGATTGATGACCTTATTTCCTTTATCATTTGCTCTACAGCCAATAATTCAGCATAATGGACTGCTATAGTCTTGACATTTTTTGATCTCACTTTGCAATATTCAAGCATTCCTTGATATGGCGTGACTATTCTTCTATCAGCTTCCATTATCCAGGTAATCCTGGAATTAGCATATTCGTTACTACCTTCTTCCGGATAGTTGTAATGAATTTCTTTTCGATTCTGGATTTGCAAATGATACTTATATAGTCCGTTCAAAATTTCATTCCTAAGCACAGTCGGGTTTGTATGCCACTTAATTCGTTCATCATAATTCTTAGATTGGAGGTAGCTTGTCTTAAAATCAACAATTAGCTTGTTGAATAATTCTTCTGTGATCGGATCTCCAATTTGATTACTCAGCAAAATATTGTCAGCGTCAGTATAATTATTAAGTTCAGTTAGCATGGTGGCATTTTAGGGTCATATTTAATATCTCTTTCTTGGCAGTATCAACTTAAAAAAGAATAAGACAATAAAAATAAGGATAGCAATACCAAACAATCTTTCAAATAAGGACTCGCCTTGCTCAACTGCCTCTATTCTTTCCTGTGGCCAATAAATGATTCCTTTATTATTTGTTTCCCCTAATACCAACCTCTCTAATTCTTCTGGACCAAGTTGCCAAAGCTCCTTGTCAGAAAGGTTGATCTCAACGCACTTGTGTTTCCCGTTGCAATAAAATGACCTTTTTTCCTTTTTTACGGCATTAGTAACTCTGATTTCAAAATGTACATCTTCTCCGTTCACTGAAACCGTTGCATCAGGCTTCTTCGTGTTCAATTTGTTTTCTACTCTGACGTTACAATATGTAAGTTGTCGCCCAGGGATTTCGATTACCGAATTGTTGGCAATGATCTGTTTTGCCCGGAAATGGATGGCCGTCTCCAAACCTCCGCCACATTTTCTATTATCGGCATGTCTAAAATGGTGATCCCGAAGATCGCCTTTTACCGCTTCCAATATTCCATCACACTCCAAGCACCGGCATCCACATTTCAGGCCCTTTTCAGTTTCGGAAATATGTATAACCTGGTTTGTGGTTGTGTTTAACGCATAGCTTATCTGACAGCTCATTTTCTCATAATTTTAGCTTACCATAAAGGTCTGAAAAACCCAATTTAGGTGCTAATGTTTTTAGCTATATTGGCATTACCTATCCCTATAATTACGCACAAAAAACATCAAATCTGTGGAAAAAATCTTTGCCGATGAATCTTACTTTTCGTCAATTGGTTTGCGAGGTTCAATCATTTACAAACAACGGATATTAGAATTGTTTTTTGAAAAAGTAAAAGTGCTTAAATGCATACCAATTCTATCTACTTTTTCCAGTTTTGCTCTGTCAAAACAAATATAAAATGCCCCACGAAAAATTTAGGACTTATGTCTGAATAATGGATTTATTTCTTTGTGATAAAAATGCCCTTTTTCTATTGGCATTTGAAATGTTTCTTTCAAACATTCTACAATTCGATATTTCGATATTTTTTTGGCAAGGGGAATATCAATATACTCATACCAATCTTCCGAAGTATAAAACTCTTCACCATTTTTCATCACTTTTACTGTTCTTGCTCTGAGAAGCTTTTTAGGGGGCAAAACATCTCTATTGTCTTTGATAAGAAAAAGCCGGTGATGATTTTTTTTCGATTCACCCGGAATAATTCTGACTTTAAGAAAACCCTGCTTTATGTATTTGTTTAATAATGCACCTTTGAGATTAAAAAAATCTTCAAGTTCATATTTTGAATACCATTGTTCCTTGTTTTTGGCAACGGAGCGAGGTATAATTTTCAGATTTATCGCCTTCTGACAAGTCATGCATTTAATTCCGTATTTATCATACCATGAACTCTCGCCAGGATTTATTTCATTGCATATAGAACATGTATAACTCCTACCTTCAAGATGAAACCCTTTTGGAAATTCTTTCAGTTTTTTTTGTCGTTCATATTCCTCCGTGCCGGCTTTAAGAAACAATTGAGCTAAATTCCGCATATCCCAGGCAGCCTTTGTTGCTTCTTCCCAGGTAAATTCTCGCCCATGCGATTTTTCAAGATGGTTTTTTATTTCTTGAATTTCTTTTTCAGCCGGCTCGTTATTTTCTATGAAGGGATTTTGCATTTAGGTGAAAGTTAAGCCAAAATTAGGTAGGGCTAAGGCGCAAGAAGTCGAACTTATTTTTGTTAGGAATCCAGAAAAATTACTGAGTATATGAATAGTCCAGATATTACATAGGTTCATAAAATGTAAGCAAGTTCCGATGATGATCTAAAGCTGGAAATTCCCTATCTCCCCAAGGCTGTTCTTCAACAACGGTATCAGGATTATAGATAACACCTTGCTTTTTATATTCTTCAAACAAGTCATAAATTCCTTTAACTTCGATCCGGCAACTTGCTGTTCCTGCCAAGAAACTTTCTGCGCCACTGCAAATTGGATTTGCTGCCAAAGTTGCTCCTTTGAGTTTCCATGACTCGTCACCGGACTTCCATAAATGTATTTCCACTTCATCCCGAGCAACTATGCAAAAGCCTTCGTCATGATGACGAACTGTAAAGCCGAGCTTCGCCTCATAAAACTCCATTGATTGTTTTATGTCCTGAACGGGAAGCGCGGGGATTGTTCTCATCATTTTCATATCTAAGCACAACAAGATTTGTTTAATTGTATAGGCGGACATTTTATCGTTCCATAGCTGCAGAATACACAGCAATCTCCCTCTTTGGGTTTTATCAATGTTTTACAGTTTTCGCAGGTATAAAAATACTGGCATGCATCTGTCGGCATAGCTTCTTCCTTGCTATGTCCGCAAACCGGACAGGTAATAATTGACTTTAATATTACTTCGTTCACAGCTTAATCGTGCTTACAACAATCTTTTTTTGTTCCCGGTTGTGTACAAGAGCCATCTTTCTTGCATTGCTTTTCACAATTCTCTTTATAAAGTTCCATCGCCTTTTCAGCTCTTTCTTTCCCTATATATTTTTCAGCAATATTGTAAAGAGCCTCTTTAAATTTATTCTCACTATCATCATTCAGTTGCTCGTTAGTTCTGAGTTTAACTAATTCGTTTTTAAAATAGGCTTCTACATCCGCTTTAATTTTATTTGCTTCATCTTCATTTATCAGTTTATTTTCAAGAGCCCATTTTACAGAAGATTCTGCAATAGTAGCTGCTTCCTCTCTGCTTAAAGCATCTACATTCGCCCCACGATACCAAAGATTTTCTTTCCTGAAAGTTTTACGAAAAGGGATAGCATCTTCTTTGCTCAACTCGGTAAATTCAATGCTGTTCTTTTCAAATATCGGCTTAGCCACAGTTTCTGTTTGTACTTTGTCTTTCCATACAATGGCTATTACAGTTCCCGGACGGTTGAGCCATGCTTCTTTAATAGCAGGATTCTTTTCCAGCTCCAGCAAAGCGGGTTTGGAACGACTGCCACAACCAATTTCAGGAGCAGCATTACAAACCAGTGGGGTTTTATAAAAAGTAACCTTTGCGTCAGTAGAATCGGTCTTTGCTTTGTCAACAACAATAAAGCCCAATACAGTCAGCAATGGGATAATTAATGCACTAAGCAACGCAAACCTTTTCATAAACTTATTTTTTAATTGTGTAATTAATGACGTTATAACCTGTTGCGTTTACAGCGTCGGTTATGTGTTTTATATTAGTTTTTGAAACATCAAATTTGATGATAGCATTTTTATTTTTATACGATACAGCAGCTTCAATAATTCCGGGGAGCCTATTTACCTCATGCTTTACTTCTTCTTCACAGGCCTCACAACTCATTCCTTTAATATTTAACTCAGCGGTTTGAATATTTGATTTTTCAACGACTAATACTTTTTTTTCAGTTTGCGAAAAGAAAGCTTTTGCATAAGAGGGAAAAACGATCATTAAAGTGGCAAATACGGTTACTAATAAAAGAAAGGTCTTTGTTTGTAGAAATTTAGGCTTTTCATCAACCGCACAACCGCAATCATCTGTTGGTTGTGGTTTCAATTTCAGATACCAGGCAAATCCCAATACCGCAATTGTTACCCCGATTAAATAAGGTCTCGCCGGTTCTATCCAGGAAAAAGAAGAAGCGATGCTGCCTGAACCTGCAATCAAAGCTAAAACGGGTGTAATGCAGCAAAGTGATGCTGCAATCGCAGAAACAATTCCCGCACTCATAAGTTTGCCTGTACTCATACCGCTTGTAGCTTTAAATTTTGCTGATTGATATACTTAAAAAACGGCTTCAGAACTTTCAGGTGTTCTTCTTTCAGCGAATAATAAATAGTCTGGCCTTCACGTCTCGATTCGATAATATTCCCATCTTTTAGTTTTCGCAAATGTTGAGAAACTGCGGGGATAGACATGCCCAAAATATCACTTAGATCGCAAGGACAAAGCTCATTTTCTTCCTCCAGCAAGTACAGTATTTTAAGGCGCACTTCATTGCCGGCCAATTCAAGCACCTTACTTAATTTTGAAAATGAGAAGGCGCTCGCTTTTAGCTTGTTTTTACATTCACTTATCTGCGCCTGGTCAGCAAATACTCTGATACATTTTGTTGGCTCCATAAAAGTAATATGGAGCAAAGAAAAGCTTTTTTTCTTATTTAAGCAAATGCTTAAATACAAAAGCATTTTTTTTGAAATCGAACTTTTTTAAGGGAATTAAGGAGCATATTCAGGTAGAAACGGAAGATAATTAATCCTTATCATTACTTATCGCTCCAAATCGAGAACTGTAGGGCTAAGATGCATAAAGTCGAACAATTTTTCTCTTGGATTAAAGCAAATAGAAAAATTGTTGAAAGGTTAAACGTGTTTTGCAAAGGAAAGTGGAATTATCAGGCATCTTCAGTCCAAAGAAAGATAAAGAATGCTTCTTCTATTCAAAACTTCATTCTCTGTATCCTTACGGCATTCAATATCGCCAACAACGCCACTCCTACATCAGCAAATACAGCTTCCCACATAGTTGCTAATCCACCAGCACCGAGAATCAGTACAATCAATTTTACTCCAAATGCTAATCCGATATTCTGCCATACAATTTTATTGGTTGCTTTTCCAATATTAATAGCTGTAGCAATTTTAGAAGGCTGATCAGTTTGAATAATCACATCTGCTGTTTCAATAGCTGCATCACTGCCTAACCCGCCCATTGCAATGCCGACATCACTCAAAGCCAGTACGGGTGCATCATTAATACCATCACCAACAAAAGCCACTATAGCTTTAGGTTCCTTTTTAATTTGCTCTACTTTTTCAACTTTATTTTCCGGTAATAAGTCACCGAAAGCGTTATCAATCCCTAATTGCCGGGCGATTTTATCTACCACTACCTGCTTATCGCCGCTCAACATAGTTGATTGAATATTCATTTTATGAAGAGCATCTACCGCCTGCTTGCTATCCTCTTTTATTTCATCAGCTATGGTTAGGTAACCGGTTAGTTTCCTGTCAAGTGAAACAACTACAGCAGTGTCTGTAATCTTTTTTAATTTATCGTTTATGGTCACATTCATCTTTTCCATTAGCTTGATATTTCCTGCCAGCACCTCCTTACCGTTTACTCTCCCTTTCAAACCATATCCGCTGATTTCTTCCAATTGATCAACTGTAATATTATTCAATCCGTCACCTACATACTCTACTACCGCTTTTGCCACCGGATGTGTAGATTTATTTTCCAATGCACCTACCATCGGCAACCATTCTTCTTTTGGTATATCAAAACTTTCTACTTCCTGTACTTTAAAAACCCCCTTTGTTAACGTGCCTGTTTTATCCATAACTATCCGATTCACTTTTGTAATTAAATCCAGGTAGTTGGAGCCCTTAAATAAAATACCATTTCGTGATGCAGCTCCTATTCCTCCAAAATATCCTAATGGAATAGATATAACCAACGCACAAGGACAGGAGATGACCAGAAATATTAATGCACGATACAACCATTGATTGAATACATAGTTCTGGACAAAGAAATATGGAATCAATGTAATACCTATTGCAAGGAGTACAACAATAGGGGTATAAATGCGTGAAAATTTTCTGATAAATTGTTCTGTTCTGGCTTTTCGGGTAGTGGCTTCCTGTACCATTGTGAGTATGCGAGCCAGTGAGCTATCATTAAAAAGTTTGCTTACTTTCAACTCGACTACTTTTTCCTGGTTTATCATACCCGCCAATACCGGTTCACTTTTTCTAATCGTAGCCGGTTTGCTTTCTCCTGTTAGTGCAGCCGTGTTGAACGTACTGCCTTCACTAAGCATTTCTCCATCCAGGGGAACCCTTTCTCCTGCTTTTATCTGAATCGTATCACCCACTTTTACGACATCTGGCGAAACCTCTTTGTAATTCCCATTGACCAATACCGTTGCCGTGTCTGGCCGTATATCAAGAAGTGCTTTAATACTTCTTTTGGCACGACTGACTGCGGCATCCTGAAACAATTCGCCGATAGTATAAAACAACATTACCGCAACACCTTCGGGATATTCTCCAATGTAAAAAGCGCCTAAAGTGGCGATAGTCATTAAAATAAATTCTGTAAATACATCACCTTTTATAAGCAACTTGATGCCTTTTGCTGCTACCGGCAAGCCGACCGGTAAGTAAGCTACGATGTACCATATTAATCGTATCCATTCTTTAAAGAATATAGGCTTGATATACGTGTCAGTTACGATACCTGCTATCAGCATAATGATGCTTATTATTACGGGGAGGTAAGATTTCCAACCACCGGCTTCTTCACCATGCTCATGATCGTGCTCATCTTCGCTTTCATCGTGTTTGTGATCATACCCCCCTTCCGCTTTTTCTTCATGCTTGTGTTCATGTTTATGCGCCTTCTTATGGGCTATTGGTTTTGTTGATTTTATTTTTAATCCCTGTTTACTAATAGCATTTGAGATTTGCTCCTTATCAATTTTTGACTGATCAAATTCTATTCGGATATTACCGGTGGCGGATACAGATACGTCTGAAAGACCAGGTAATTTTTTCAATTGGTTTTCTATTACCCCAGCTTCAATCATTTCCCGTATGCTATCTACTTCAATTAGAAAATGGCCGTATTGCTCAGTAATTGCTGCGCCTGCTTCCTTTGCAAAACGCTGTATCTGTTCCAGTGAAATTGCATCAGGGTCATAATGAAAACACAGTTTTGCTTTATTTTCTTCTGTGCCCGAAATCAAATGCGCTTTTTCAATGCCTTTGTGCTTTTTCATAATTGCAATAAGCCTTTTCACACAAGCGTCCCGCTCGTCCGGTATTTCCGGTAGAAGGAGGTCTAAATTGATTTGTACTTTTTCCATAAAAACGAGTTGATATCAAGAATAAATTTGTATTGTTTATTTGTCACTATTCTTCCTCTCCGCCACCTTTGGACTTAGACAATACATAAAATGCCCCTTTAGTTACAATCTGTACTTTCTGCGGTAATTCTTCTACTGGAGTAACCTGTGTATATCCTAATTCTGTCACACCTGTTACTACCTCTACTTTCTTAAATTGATAATGTTTACCAGCTTCTTTCTTTTTGTCGTCTGCTTTTTCACTATCTGCCTCCTTATCTTTTTCTTCTGTGCCAATCAGCATATAGATATAATCTTTCCCTTCGGAGCGAACTAAAGCGTCAACAGGGACCGCTGTAGTAAGCTGGTTACCTATGTCAATAAGTGCCGTTACATACATACCTTGAATGAGTTTATACTTACTTGCGTCTTTGATAATAGAATGAACAATGATGCCTTTGCTTTGATCTTCAAAAGATTTATTAATTCCGTAAATCTCGCCCTGTATTTCCTGATTGTTTTGATTGGTAAGAATAAAGTTTACTTTCTGCCCCACTTTTACTTTGAACAGGTCCTTTTCAAATACGATCAGGTCGCAATGGATTTGGGAGTTATCAATAATCTCCATCAAAGGTTTACCGGTTTCGGCAAATGTTCCCGTGTTTACTGATATATGTCCAACTGTTCCACTTATAGGTGCGATTATCGGTATTTGTGTTACAAAATTGCCATTTGATACTGATTCGGGGTTAATACTTAATTGCTGCAATTGTTTTTCCAAACCTAATAGCTTTGCTTTCTCCGCATTGTAATTTGCCTGTACCTGCTGTAATACTTTACCTGTTCCTGCGTCTGCTTCATTTAATTCTTTCTGTCTTTTCAATTCTTCCTGTGTATAGGCAAAAGCACTCTTCGTAGTAAGGTATTCCTGCTGCATTTTTACAAATTCCTGATTTTCCAGCCATGCTACTGTTTGGCCTTTACTAACAGCCTGACCTTCCAACGCAGATATCTTTTGCACAATCCCTCCCATCAATACGTTTACATCTGCTCTGTTTTGAGGAGGTACCGCTAACTGGCCGCTGGCTTTTACTACGGCATTTAAATTTTTTTGTTCAAGCGAACCAATTGTAATACCAACTGCTTTTAGTTGTTCTTCAGAAAGTTCTATTATGTCATTACCTTTTTCCTCGCTTGTCTTTTCATTGACACTTTCCTTTTTTTCTTCTTTTTCACTGGAGCTGCCACAAGACAATAGGAAAATATTGCCAAATGAAATTAGAAATACTATCAATGCTATTTTATGTTTGAACTGTTTCATATTAATTTCCTCCCTGCAAATAATTTAATTGAATGATGGTTTGATCATACTGATTTAATGCCGATAAGTATTGTAGCTTGCTTTGAATAGCAAGGCTGATGCTTTGAACAAATTCGATATATCCAATTTCTCCTTTGCTAAATGCGACCCGAGCAATCCTAATCTGCTCATCCGCCTGTTTCAACCCCATTGATTGATAATATTGAATTGTTTGTTGATACTTTTGATATTCCTGCAACAATCTGAGGTATTGAGTTTGTAATTCCTTTGATATTCGCTGCAGTTGAGTTTGTGAGACAGTAACGGCAATCTTACTTGCATTCAGCCTCGCTTTATTTGCTCCATTGAATAAAGGAATACCGACACCTACCTGAATACCCGCTATCCTCGTACCAGGGAAATAAGTCCTGTTAATTTTTGCAGGATCAAAGCCGGAAATAACCAATTGATGACTATAGCCAAGTGTAAACTCCGGCAACATTTTAGCCTTTTCTAATTGAACAGTAGAAGATTTCACTTGTACCTGTTGTTGGTAATAATTCATCAAGGGATGTCTATTTAGTGTCGAAGTATCCTGATCAGTTCGAAATTCTAATACAGAAAGAGAAGAATCTGTAATGACTACCGGCTCCGTTGTATTCAGTAGTTGCTGTAATGTCAATTCATATATCTGCAAATCAGCTAACGCCTCTTTTCGCATAAGTAACACTTCCTGGTATTTGTTATCAGCAGTTAACTTTTCAAGCCTCGATGTTTCACCTGCTTTCAAACGCACTGCTGCCTTTTCTGAAAAGTTTCGATAAATACTATCCTGATAATTTAGTAGCCTGATTTTTTCAATTCCATAGATGTAATTGTAATAGGCCAGTTTTACCTCTCTTATTAATTCGGTTTCCGTGAGATTACGATACTTATCAGCTAACGCAGTTTGCTGTATCAATACATTCTTTTGCTTTCGATAGTAGCTTGGCCACGCAAAACTTTGAGTAAATCCTATTGAATTATCAATATTGCCCCCACTGGTTGGGTCCTGCGTAAGAGAAAAATTAGTTTTTGTCGGATCAAAAGAAGTTTTTTGAAGAGTTTTATTCTGTTGGACTTCTAAAGTAGCCGTTTTTAACTGAAGGTTTTGCTTTTTTGCCATTTCAATCAGACTATCCAGGCTTTTAGAATTTGTTTGAGCATATCCTGATAACGGCTTAAAGAATGAACAGAATAATGTGATCCCTATTAATAAGACTGCTGGCTGAATTTTCATCTTGTTTTTCTTTTTATTTACTGAGAAAAGAATATATAAACACGGAAGTACAAGTAGTGTAAGCAGCGTGGCAGTAACCAACCCGCCAATAACAACGGTTGCTAATGGCTTTTGTACTTCAGCACCGGCGCTTGCAGATAGTGCCATTGGAAGAAATCCAAGCGATGCTACTGAGGCTGTCATGATCACCGGGCGCAAACGAACTCTTGTACCCTCAATCACTCTTTGATAAATATCGGTAACACCTTCTTGCTTTAATTGATTAAAATAACCGATCAACACTATACCATTTAATACAGCGACACCAAATAAAGCAATAAATCCAACACCGGCAGAAATACTAAATGGCATTCCTCTAATCCACAAAGCCAGCACTCCACCTATGGCTGAAAGTGGCACAGCCGTAAAAATGAGCAGCATTTGCTTTGCGCTTCTGAAAGTGATAAAAAGCAGAAACAAAATCAAGGCCAGCGCAACAGGGACTGCAACCGATAACCTCTTTTTTGCTTCCTTCAGATTTTGGAATTGTCCACCATAAGTGATATAATAACCTTCAGGTAATTTTAATTGTTTGTCAAGGATTTTTTGAATATCTGCTACAGTGGTTTCAACATCACGTCCCCGAACATTAAAACCTACATAGATTCTTCGCTTGCCATCTTCCCTCGAAACTTGTGCAGGTGCTTCTTTAAAACTGATATTTGCAACCTGATTCAAACTAACTTTATTTCCTGAAGGAAGCGGGATATAAAGATTTTCTATGTTAATGACATTTTCACGCAAATCCCTCTGCAATCGCACTACCAGGTCAAAACGTTTTTCCCCCTCAAAAACAACTCCGGCCACTTCACCAGCAAAAGCGGTTCTTAATATTCGATTTACATCCGCAATACTTAATCCATATTGCGCCATTTTGTCCCGGTTATAATCTACTACCACCTGCGGCAACCCGGTTACTTTTTCAACAAAAGGCTCACTCACCCCTTTTACCGATCCAATTAGCCTTGATACATTAGTGGCTTGTTGTGCGAGTATATCCAAATCATCTCCATAAATTTTCACCGCAACATCCTGTCTTATGCCGGACAATAATTCATTAAACCGCATTTGCATAGGTTGAGTGATTTCTACATTTACACCTGGCAAAACCGATAAAGCATCTTCCATTTTCTCCATCATTTCTTCACGGGATTTAGCACTTGTCCATTTTTCTTTAGGCTGCATAGCCACCATCATATCGCCTCTTTCTATTGGCATAGGATCAGTAGGAATTTCTGCACTTCCAATGCGGGTCACCACTTGTTTTACTTCAGGGAATTTTTCTTTTAATATTTTTTCTGCTTTGGAAAACGATTCAATAGTTTTTGTTAGCGAAGCCCCCTGCATCATAGAAATTTCCACTGTCAGGTCACCTTCTTCTAATGTTGGAATAAATTCTCCTCCTAAGCGATTAAAAAGGAATAAGCTCATTATAAATAATAATACGGCAATGATAACTGTTGTTGCTTTCCATTTTAATACTCCTTTCAACATCGGTTCATAAATCCGATGAATAAATTCCATTATGCGGTCAGAAATGCTTTTTTTGTGAGTTGTTTTTCTGCTTAGAAATAAAGCACTCATCATCGGTACATAAGTCAATGACAGAATAAATGCACCAAGAATAGCAAATGCAACTGTTTGCGCCATCGGTTTAAACATCTTTCCTTCAACCCCTACTAAGGATAGCAATGGCAGGTAAACGATCAAGATAATGATTTGTCCAAATGCTGCCGATCTCATTAAACGACTGGCACTGTCAAAAACCTCGCTGTCCATCTGCGACCTTGTGAGCTTGGGTATTCCAACATGATGATGTTTACTCTGAAATAATCTATGGACGACACTCTCTACAATAATTACCGCTCCATCTACTATCAAGCCAAAATCAATAGCACCTAAGCTCATAAGATTACCGGATACACCGAATAATTTCATCATGCTAAAAGCAAAGAGCATCGAAAGGGGAATAACGGAGGCTACCAGCAAACCCGCTCTAAAATTGCCAAGTAATAAAATGAGTACAAATATTACTATCAATCCTCCTTCAATCATGTTCTTCTTAACCGTACTGATTGTTCTTCCTACCAATTCGGTTCGATCAATGAATGGTTCTATTACCACTCCTTCCGGCAAGGACTTTTGAATTTGCCTCATCCGTTCTTTAACATGCTTGATAACACTGCTAAAATTTTCCCCCTTTAGCATAAGCGTAATACCTGCTACCACTTCTCCTTCACCATTCCGGGTTACAGCTCCATAGCGGGTAGCACTGCCCCATTGTACTTTAGCAATATCCCGGATAAGAATGGGAAAGCCATTTACATTCTTGACTACAATTTTTTCAATGTCATCCAATGTTTTTACCTGACCCAATCCCCTGATGAAATAAGTATTACTTCGTTGTTCGATGTAAGAACCACCGGTATTCTCATTATTGTTTTCCAACGCTTCAAAGATTTCGGTAATAGAAACGTTTTGGGCATTGAGGCCTTCGTTATCTACTGCCACCTCATATTGTTTGACATAACCACCCCAACCGCTTACTTCAGCTACGCCTTCCGTACCAGCTAATTGAGTTCGCACAATCCAATCCTGCATTGTACGCAAATCCATTGCGGTGTATTTCTTTTCGTATCCTGGCTTAGTATGTAGAATATATTGATATATTTCGCCTAAGCCGGTTGTAATTGGAGCAAGCGAAGGATCTCCCATTCCTTTTGGTATAACTCTTTCAGCTTCTTTTAATCTTTCACTTATCTGTTGCCTTGCCCAGTACACATTTACATTATCTCTGAAAACAAGGGTGATAACAGAAATACCGGAACGGGAAATGGACCGTTTTTCAATAACGTTTGGAATATTAGACATTGATAGCTCAATGGGAGCAGTTATAAATTGCTCTACCTCCTGAGCGCCCAAATCAGGTGCCTGGGTTATCACCTGTACCTGGTTATTTGTTATATCAGGGACGGCATCAATTGGTAATCTTGATAGTGATATAACACCCCACACAATTAAAGCCATTGTCAAAATCCCAATGATGAGTTTATTTTTTATAGAGAACTGTATGATTTTATCGAACATAATATTTAATGTTTTGAGACAAACCTGTAGTATTTAATGATGATTGCTGCGATAGCTAATAGCAATAAAATACTTCCAACAATTGCAGAAACTAATCTGATAATATCACTTACAGACCTGACTTTTTTCTTCCTTTTGGATTTTCGCTTTTGCATTTATCAGGGATGATTGTGTTCTTTACTTAAATGCTTCATGTATTCCTCCTCCCTTCTGTTTTCTCTGAAAAAGGAATAGAACAGAACAAGCCCCAATAGGATAAAGATTATAATCCATATAATTTGTTTCGTGCCAAGGCCCCACTTTTTTAAAAGCGATTCTTTGTTAGAGAAAGCCATAATTTCTTATTTTGACTATAATGAATAGAAATAAATGTTGTATTGTACAACATTAAATAGTCAGCCCGAAAGAAGAAATTATAACTTAGGCGGCTGCCAAACAGGATAGGCAATTTCTATTGTTTGTGAAGGAAGAAATGAACTATAGGAAGGACTATTATATATGACTATATTAGAAATAGAGGCAATATTGTGATTTATGGAAAAACCAGCACAACAGGCGCATTGGCAAAATGGAGAGCAGGCATCCGAATGATCTTTGTGATTTTGGCCGGAAGAATTTTTTATAACCACTGTCTTTCCTTTTGCAGTAGCAGCATTATCCTTACAAGGCATATCGCTTAGTATCAATACCATTACTGCCATTATGAAAGCAAAAAGTTTCATGATGCAAAAATAGTGGGTTTCGTTATAAATTCATAGCTGCTTTACGGCTCAGATCGCAATAAAGTCGCATTTGGAAAAAATGTTCCTTATTTCGAAAAATAAGCCAGGCAGGAGAACCTGCCCGGCACACTTAAAATCTACTGAATCAAGAGCCTATGTTTATATAGGTGATTATTTATTTACTTTGAGCAGACTTGCATTAATAGCCACAATGACCGTACTCACACTCATCAAAACAGCACCGGCAGCCGGGCTTAATAGAATTCCGATCTTATAAAGAATGCCCGCCGCTAATGGTAGGGCAACTACATTATATCCGGTTGCCCATGCAAGATTTTGAATCATTTTCCGATAAGTAGCTTTACCAAATAACACCAGATTGACTATATCTTTTGGATTACTGTTTACTAAAACTATCCCCGATGTTTCAGCAGCAATGTCGCTGCCACTTCCAACCGCAATACCAACATCAGCCTGCGCTAATGCCGGAGCATCATTAACACCATCGCCTGTCATTGCTACAAACTCTCCTTTATTTTGTAATTCTTTTATTTTCTCCAATTTTTCGTGCGGCAATACTTCCGCATAGTATTGATTAATGCCTAACTTCTTGCTTACACTTTCTGCTACTTGTTTATTATCGCCAGTCAGCAAAACGGATTTAATATTGTTATTATGGAGAGTGTGAATAGCCTCCGCAGATTCAGGGCGAATGGTATCTGATAGCGAAATATATCCAGCCAACTTATCGTTGATCAAGACGAATACAATGGTCTCTGCAATATCAGGGTTGAAATTTTCAGGTAGTGAAATGTTTTTTTCTTTCAAATAACCCGGACTAACGACTTTCACCTGTTTACCTTCTACCAATGCCTCCACGCCCTGCCCAGTAATAGCCTTAAAATTATCGGCAGCAGGAATGGTAATAGATTGCTCTTTTACTTTCTGCATAATGCCTGTCGCAATGGGATGTTCAGAATTTTGTTCTAATGCAGAAGCGATACGAAGTATTTCTGTTTCCTTGAGATCATCTTGTATCGAGATTATATTTGAGACTTCAAATTTTCCAACTGTTAACGTGCCAGTCTTGTCAAATACAATAGTTGTAATC
>JAFEEI010000062.1:0-371 GCA_018241205.1 Pseudomonadota bacterium | reverse complement strand
TGGAACTGCCAGACCCAATGCGTGAGGGCAACAAATTACAATAACGGTAACCATTCGTTCAATTGCAAAAGCAAGGTCCTTTCCATCAAGATACCAATATAAGAATGTTGCAATTCCCGCAACGATTGCAATTAATGTTAACCACCGGGCTGCCTTATCCGCAAGAAGTTGTGTTTTTGACTTTGAGTTTTGCGCATCTTGCACCAGTTTTATAACCTGCGACAGGTAAGAATCTTTTGCGCCATGAGCCACTTTCATTTTCAAAGATCCATTTCCATTTAATGAGCCAGCAATTACTTTATCACCTTTCTTTTTCTCAACTGGCTTTGATTCCCCGGTGAGCATATTTTCGTTCAGATAACTTTCACCCT
>JAFEEI010000061.1:6449-9039 GCA_018241205.1 Pseudomonadota bacterium | reverse complement strand
TCATGAATATCAAAAAACTTCACATCAGGGTGCCAACACTGAATCTTGCGCACAGGTGCCGCAAGCGTGATGCGGATGCAATACAGCTACTCCACCACTTTAAACATGACGGCAAATACTTTATCCTCCGGGAAGTATTGTTTAACCTCCTGATCGGAAAAAGCATAACACTCCTGGCGCAGTTTCTCGCTGACATACGCCAAATCCCAAGCTTCCAGTTTCGGCAGATTCAATTGCTCGGCAGCAAATTGCTGTAGTGCTTGCAAATCCTGCACCGCATACGGTTTTGCCTTGCCCGCCAATTTTCTCAGAAACTCCAATACTTGCTGCGGAGAGGTCGCCATTTTCGATGCCAGGGAAACTTCGGCATAATTCCCGTAGCCCAGAATTTGCGCCGCTTCCCGGCGCAATTCCAGTATTTTATTGATCAGCGGCATATTATCTTTGCCCGAATTCGCCGGACTATCAAACTCGCTGGCACGCGTCGCATAGGCGCGATACATTTGTTCGCGCAAATCGCGGTTATCGGCGTATTGCAATACGGGAAGATACGATGGCATATGCAGGGTAAATTTCCAGCCCGTTTTGCCATCCGCTGCCGCCAGCTGTTGCGCAGCTTGCAGCACATCGTCCGGAATCCCGGCCACGATTCCTTCATCTTCAATCAATACTGAATAGGCATTGGTCGCATCCAGCAAATTATCACTGAATGTTGAAGATAATTTCGATAGCTCTTCCTGGATCTGCAGAAACCGCTGTTTCTTATCGGATGGCAATTCCGCGCCGCCCAAACGGAAATCGCGCAACTCATTCTCGATGATTTTCTTTCTAGCCGGCGTCAACTGATTGAACTCCGCGCTTGCGCGTAACTGTTTAAATTTTTCAAACAGCTTCACATCCTGTGACAACTCGGCATAAAACTGCGTGATTACCGGCAGATTGGCATTGTAGATTTCCCGCAGCTGCGGTGTATTCATCACCGCATTCAGATGCGACACCTGCCCCCACGCACGGGACAACCGCTCATTAGCATCCGTCATCGGCTGTACAAACGTCTGCCAGGCCGACGCCTGGTCATCTGTCCGCACCCTATCAATCACCGCGCGATTTTCCTTTAACAGCGTTTCAATTGTCGGTGTGATATGTTCGTTGTTGATTTCTGCAAAACGGGGTAAGCCGGAAAAATCTAGTAATGGGTTTGACATGTTGCTCCACATGATCGGTTAAAAACAAAAATAATGAGGAAATTTTGCAGAAAATTCAGCATTCGTACACGACATGACCATTTACCAAGGTATATTTAACGCCACCCGGCAACTCCATGCCCATAAAAGGCGTGTTTTTTCCTTGACTCTGAATAGCCGACGAGGTCACTTTCCAGAAATGATCAGGGTCGAAAATACAGATATCCGCCGCACTGCCGACAGACATATGGCCTGCGTCAATCCCCAGTATCCGGGCCGGATCCGAGGAAATTTTCGCCAATGCTTTCAGCAACGGCAAGCGCATTTCGGTAGCCCATTTCAACGTTAGTGGCAGCAACAATTCCACGCCCGTCGCACCGACGTCGGATTGAGCGAACGGCAGTAACTTAGCGTCTTCGTCTACCGGCGCATGATCCGAGCAGATCGCATCGATTGTGCCATCCAGCAAACCTTGCCGCAGCGCATCGCGATCGCTTGAGCTGCGCAGCGGCGGCATCAAATGGCAGTTGGAATCAAAAAAACCGATATCCATGTCCGACAAGTGCAGGTGATTAATCGTTACATCGCAAGTAATCGGTAAACCCTGTTGTTTCGCAGCGCGGATCATCGTCAAGCCTTCGGCGCTGGAAATCCGGCACAGATGGACGCTGACACCGGTTTCCTTGGTCAACAACACAATATTGGCGATAGCGATCGTTTCCGCGCATACGGGAACTGTCAGCAAGCCCAGCCGGGTCGCCACTTCACCATCATGCGCCACGCCATCGCCCGTCAGGGTGATTTCCTGCGGCCGCAGCCATACGCTAAAACCAAATGTCGATGCATACCGCATGGCTTGCATGAGTACGCGCAAGTTCGGCAACAAACCGTCCGATTGGCCGAAAACCACGCATCCGGCGTCGTTCAGTTCAGCCATCTCGGTCAAGCGCTCACCTTTCAATCCCTGTGTCAGCGCGCCGATCGGATAGACATGCGCCTGATTGAGATTCTTGGCGCGATGCTTGAGCATCTCTACCAATCCTGGTTCATCAAGAGGCGGATCCGTGTCCGGCGGACAAGCGATACTCGTGACGCCACCGGCAACCGCTGCCGCCATTTCCGACTCCAGCGTCGCCATGTATTCCAATCCCGGTTCACGCAAGCGCACCGACAGATCCACCAATCCCGGGCACACGACAAGCGATTGCGCATCGATCACCCGGCTGGCTTGAAATTCGCTGGGCGCCGCACCAATGGCCACGATTTTACCTTTGGCGATAAAAATATCCTGCACGGCATCGATACCGTTTTTCGGATCGATCAAGCGCCCATTTTTGATATGAATTCTCATGCAATCCCTCTAAACCTGATTGCCCGCCAGAATCGACATCACCGCCATGCGCACC
>JAFEEI010000061.1:0-6389 GCA_018241205.1 Pseudomonadota bacterium | reverse complement strand
GATCTCGACACCGCGATTCATCGGTCCCGGATGCATCACAATGGCATCGCGCCGGGCGAGCGACAATTTTTCCGGGGTCAGCCCGTAATATTTGAAATATTCCTCCGGGCTGGGCAGATTCGCGCCTTTCATGCGCTCATTTTGCAAGCGCAGCATCATCAATACATCGATATCCTTCAGTCCCTTGGCCATATCGTGATAAACATGCACCCCCAAGCGTTCCACCATTCTGGGTAACAATGTTTTAGGCGCAATCACGCGCACTTCCGGTACACCGAGCGTGGTCAATGCATGAATTTGGGAGCGCGCCACGCGGGAATGCAAAATGTCGCCGATAATAGCCACGCGCAAGTTACGGAAATCGCGTTTGAAACGACGGATCGTAAACATATCGAGTAAAGCTTGTGTCGGATGCGCGTGACTGCCGTCACCGGCGTTGATGACATGAATATCTGGTTGCACATGTTTCGCAATCAAATGCGCCGCGCCGCTCTGCGCATGACGCACGACAAACATATCCGCATTCATCGCGGAAAGATTATTGACCGTATCCAGCAGCGTTTCGCCCTTGGATTGCGCGGAAACGGCAATATTCAGATTGAATACATCCGCCGATAAGCGCTTGGCGGCGATTTCAAAGGTCGTGCGCGTACGCGTGCTGGGTTCAAAAAAAAGATTGAAGATCGACTTGCCGCGTAACAGGGGAATTTTCTTCACGTCGCGCTCCGTAACCCCGACAAACGACTCGGCGGTATCCAGGATGTGCAATAAAACGGAAGCGGGCAATCCTTCGGTTGTCAGCAAATGCTGCAGCGCACCATGTTCATCCAGTTGCGGGTTTCGATTGATCATTCCGGCAGATTCTTATCGTACAAATGAAAGCTTAACTTTCCGTTTTTTCCACGTCTTAACTCAAGCATTTTATCTTCCGGCAGTTCCAGCACTATACCGGTATATTGCGCGGCTATCGGCAATTCCCTGCCCCCCCGGTCGGCCAACGCGGCAAAACTGATCGAAGCAGGCCGGCCATAGTCAAACAACTCATTGACCGCCGCGCGAATGGTACGCCCCGTCTGCAGCACATCGTCCACCAGCAGAATATGCGCGCCTTCCACAGCAAACGGTATTTCCGATGGTTTAACTTGCGGATGCAAACCGATTTTATCGAAATCATCGCGATAAAAGGCGACATCCAGGGTACCAAGCGGCTGTTTGATCTCCAGTTCTTGATGGAGACGCTCAGCCAGCCACACTCCGCCGGTGTGAATACCGATCAACGAAAAATCCTTGTCCGCATCGGCTTGGATTTTCTTAGTGAGATTCTCGAATACTACTTCAGCGTCAGGCAGTGGCATGCGGTTCGTCAAAAAATGATTGCAGGATTTGTTGTGCGGCGATCTGATCCAATACCGCTTTTTGTTTTTTACCCGTGACACCGGCTTCGCGCAACGTTGCACTGGCAATTTCACTGGTATAACGTTCATCTTTCATAATCACTTTGATATTAAAGCGGCCAGACAACCGCCGCGCGAAACGCTGGCTCAATTGTGTCAATTCATGCGCCGTTCCGTCGCTATGCAACGGCAACCCCACGATCAGCAAAACCGGCTGCCATGTTTGGATCAATTGCCCGATCAACGCGAAACGCCGCTCCGTCACTTCGCTATCCACAGTTACCAGAGGATGCGCCACTTTGACGGCCGTATTACCCACAGCCACACCGATCCGTTTCGTTCCAAAATCAAAAGCTAAAACAGCACCCGCTTGAGGCTGTTCCAAAGAATGGTTTTCATTGACCTGCGAATGATTAGGCATGTCCGACTTCATTGGAAAGATTGGCATCCTGAATTCCCAGCAGCTGCATAGCAGCCGGAAGTCTTTCTTCCGTCGGCATATCGAATATGACGGCGGTCGATGCGGGCACGGTCAGCCACGCATTCTGCGCTAGCTCGTGCTCGATTTGCCCCGCGGCCCAACCCGCATAGCCCATCGCGATCAAAACTTGATTGGGTCCTTCGGCATTGGCGATGGCTTTTAAAATATCCAATGAGGTAGTCAATCCTACTTCCTCATTCACGGCCAGTGTGGATTGCCACTTACCGACCGGTTGATGCAGCACGAATCCACAATCCAGTTGCACCGGCCCGCCAAATAATACCGGCGTTGATTCCACGAAAGAATCAGCTGGCGGAATATTCAATTGTTTGAAAAGGTTGACTATCGTTAAATCGGTAGGCCGGTTGATGACGATACCGAGCGCACCTTGCTCGTTATGTTCACAAACATACGTCAGTGTCTTGGAAAAGACAGAGTCTGCCATTGCCGGCATTGCAATCAAAAAATGATGTGTCAAATTGATACTTTTCATCGCAAATGTTTCTTGATCAATGACCTGATTATCCTAATTTTTCTTGTAACCGCTCACTCTCCGCTGCAATACGGCGCATCACACCCAATATGCAGTATGAGTCATCACTTTCGATCCAAGTCTCATGGTTACCTTCACCGGCAACGGTAGCTCTGCGCCACCGTATGACAACGCCATGGTTGCATGACTGGCTTCATCGATTTTCATTTGCATCACGATGGCACGGCTTTTCTCGTCGTGATTGGGCAAGCGCTCCAAGTGTCCGGCCAGATGCGCGCCGACCTGATGTTCCGTCTCGGCTAAAAAACCCAGATTCCATTTGTCTCCCAGCATGCCCGCCACAACCCCGATGGCAAAGGATCCGCCGTACCAGAGCGGATTCAGCAAGCTTTTGTGACCACCCAATTCAGCGATACGGCGTTCCGTCCAAGCCAAATGCTCCGTTTCTTCACGCGCTGCCTGCATCAGTGTTTGCTGCACCGTTTCGTTGCGCGCCGTTAGTCCTTGCCCCTGATACAATGCCTGCGCGCACACTTCGCCGACATGATTGACCCGCATCAGCGCACACGACAACTGTTTTTCCGCATCCGTCATCTCAGCTTCCGGCAATTCATTACCGGGTACAGGCCGCAATGTCTGCGCCGGTGTCAGTAACGTGCGCAGGGCGCTGTCAAACCCAATGATAAGCTTATCGATAGTAATCATTGTCTTTTACTTTATCCCTGAAAAAGAATCGACGTGCCATTATAGGACGATATGTACGCATTTAGGTACACTAAAATTTACGCGGCTATGATTTCAACCCCATTTGTCTGGCCAGCAAAGTAACCGGATGCAGCACTTCAACATTCATTCCTTGCTCGTACAATCCATTGGCCATATGCATGGCACAACCGATATTGGAAGTCACCAGGTATTGAGCCGCACCCTCCTTCACCGCGTTCAGCTTGTCTTTCAGCAACATATCTGCAATTTCGGGTTGATCGATGAAATAAGTCCCCGCAGCACCGCAACATTGATCATTACCCCCCGCTAAAGACGCAGCCTCCACACTGGGTATCCGGGCAATCAATTGGTAAGGATATACGTGATCACGCAGCACATTGCGCAAACTACACGGTTCATGCACCAGAATTTTTTGCGGTAACGCTATTATATCGACATCCTCCCATCCTTCGGCTGTCATCAGAAAACGGCTGATGTCCATAATGTTTGCTCGATCACCAGCAATCCTGGATTCAAGCAATTGCACTCCACACCCCGATGCGGTACTGATAACCGTTCTGAATTTAGCAAATGCCGATTGATTCTGCCGCGCCAGCTCATTCGCCTGTTCCGGGTTACCGCTATGCTGATGGATAGCACCGCAGCAAACCTGCTTCAATGGAACGTGAACCGCGTAACCCAGCCGATTCAGCACATAAATACTGGCATTCAAGGTTGCCACATCGGTGATGCGCGAGATACAGCCCAAAAACAAAGCAACTTCACCACGCACCTCACCTTGCGCTGGATAAACCGGCTGCCAAAAATTAACCGCAGCACTCTTCCCTTTCGCAGCCGCTGCATAGGGAAACTTAACCAAAGGCAGCTGCACAATAAATTTGAGCAACCTGTTTTTTTCCACAAACCTTGATTTTCGCAACCACTGCAGCGATTTTCTCTTTTGTATAAAGTAAAGCAACCGGCGCAATCGATCGAGACGAGCAGGCTGCATTAGCAGCAGCCTTTCCAGCGCACTTCGCATCGTTGATTTCCGGATAGTTGCCGCTGATTCCGGTTGATTTGCAATTAAAGCGCGCGCCTCATCAATCAGTTGCCCGTAAGAAACTCGATTGGGGCAAATTGCCTCACAAGCGCGGCACGTCAAGCACCTGTCCATATGCTGAACAAATCGCGAATTCAGTGGAATTCTCCCACTTGCAACACCATTCATTAATGCGATACGTCCGCGCGGCGAATCAGCCTCCGATTTCAACACGCGATATGTTGGACAATGCGGCAAACACAAACCGCACGAAACGCATTGATTCGATTCTTCAATAATCAGATCTTTGGAAAGCTTTGAAAGCATTTTTTCTCCACTCGAAGCCTTAGAAGCAAGCATGTTTGGTTAATTTTTCAGGCTTATTTAAAGAGTATTGCGGCAAATGATCGACTATTTTATCACTTGTCAGAATCGCAAGAATTGCTGTAGAATTAAATGTTATTTAAATTCAAGCTTTATATTATACTTTCTTTCAAGAGACTGACAGAATTACAGGAAAAATATGGTTATTATCCGATTAGCAAGAGGGGGAGCGAAAAAACGCCCGTTTTTTAATATGGTTGTAGCGAATTCGCGCAATGCCCGCGATGGCCGGTTTATTGAGCGCGTCGGTTTTTATAACCCGCGTGCTGCTGAAGGCGAAGAAGCGCTGCGTGTCCAATTAGATCGGGTTGCTTACTGGCAATCCAAAGGCGCTCAGTTATCTTCAACAGCAACACGGCTGATTAAACAATTCTCCACCCATAAAGCAGCATCTGCAAATAGCTAAAGTCATTACACAAGACACACCGATGGTGATAATGGGTCATATTATCGGCCCATATGGTGTTCGTGGCTGGATAAAAGTTAATCCGTACACAGAATGTATTGATGGACTGATGAGATATTCATCGTGGTGGTTAACAACTAAAGCCAATAAAGATTGGCAAATGGTGCATGTGATTGCTGGGCGCATAAACGGCAGCATATTAAATGCAGAGTTAAAGGAATATACCGACCGCACGCAAGCATTGAAGTTACAAGGAATGCAAATAGCGATCCCGCGCGACCAGCTCCCCGATCTATCCGAAAACGGAAAAGATGGTTACTACTGGTCGGATTTGATCGGTACCGAGGTTGTAAATCTAAAAGGTGAAGCATTAGGTAAAGTCGCCGGTCTGTTTGAAACTGGTGCAAACGATGTTCTGCGCATCAAGCATGCGAATAAGGACAAAGAAGAAATTCTTATTCCGTTTGTTGAACAGTTCATTATAAAAGTGGATTTGAAGATATCACGGATTACAGTTGATTGGGGCATAGACTATTAAGGTAAAAACAATGCCTTTTGAATGCGATGTTATCACGCTATTTCCGGAAATGTTTAGCGCCTTGACACAATACGGCATAACTGGAAGAGCGAACAAAAGTAATATTTTTTGTCTTAACACGTGGAATCCACGCGACTTTACCAGTGATAATTATCGCACTGTGGATGATAATCCATACGGCGGTGGTCCCGGGATGGTCATGATGGCGCAACCACTGGAAGATACCATCATGCAAGCCAAAGTAAGGCAAAATGCTATCGGGATTGAAAAACCCATAGTTGTTTACTTAACTCCGCAAGGGGAGCGGCTTGATCATAAAATGGCCACACAGCTTAGTAAGATGCCGGGGCTGATAATGCTTTGCGGGCGGTACGAAGGTATAGATGAACGTTTAATCGACCGTCAAGTTGATAGGGAGATTTCTATCGGCGACTATGTCATCTCTGGCGGCGAGTTAGCTGCAATGGTTCTGATTGATTGTATCATTAGACAAATCCCAGGCGCATTAGGCGACCCGGAATCTGCCAATCAAGATTCGTTTGTAGAGGGATTATTGGATTATCCTCATTACACCCGTCCTGAGGTGTATCAGGGAAACCGTGTACCGGAAATATTAATATCAGGAAATCATGCACATATCCGCCGCTGGCGCTTACAGCAAGCTTTAGGTAAAACTTGGCTAAAACGCCCTGATTTATTTGCATTAAAATTTGCGCAAGGCATGACAATAGAAGAGGAAAAGCTGTTGGAAGAATTTAAACAATCCTGCAAATCCAGGGAGAAAGAGGAAAAAATATTATGAACTTAATCGAGCAGTTAGAAGCAGAAGAAATTAAACGCTTAAATAAACAGATACCTGATTTCGCCCCAGGAGATACAGTTATAGTCAATGTTAATGTCGTTGAAGGCGATCGTAAACGGGTGCAGGCTTACGAAGGCGTCGTGA
>JAFEEI010000060.1 GCA_018241205.1 Pseudomonadota bacterium | reverse complement strand
CAACTACCAGGAATACGAAGCCGATAAGAAGAAACGCTTGGGTGAGGAAGGCGCGAAACCGAAACGGATACGGTATAAGCCGATTAGCAGGTAGATATCAATATCGACTGAGTTCTTTTAATGAGTGAGGTAGCAAAATGGAGGCGATCAAGCAGGAAGCATTAAAAACCATTCATCAATTGCCCGAAGATGCGGATATGGATGAAATCATGTACCGCCTATACTTGTTGGACAAAATCAGAAAAGGGCAAGAAGCTGTCGTGCAAGGCAAAACGCTAACGAGTGAGCAACTGAAGCAGGAAATTGATGCGTGGTAATTTGGTCGCAGCAGGCGGTTGCTGATTTACGGTCTGTCCATGATTTCATCGCTCGCGCTCGCGTTACTATGCGAAGAAGGTTATGCATGATATACGCGAATTAATCGATGAGTTAAATGAGTTACCGAAAATGGGAAGAATGGTGCCGGAGCTCGACGAGGAAGCGGTAAGAGAACTGTTCCTTTATTCTTACCGCATCATCTATGAAATAAAGGACGAGGAAATTTTTGTACTCACTGTGGCGCATCAAAGAAGGAATTTAAAGGATGAAAGTGTTCCAAGAGAATCTTAATGCACGATGACCAAGCAACCAGTCGATACAACGTTCAAGCAAAGATTAGGGGAATAGCAGGCGCATCATGGCATTTCGTTCAGTTGTTGTACTACCTGATTATTGCCTTTCAGTGACTTGTAACGATGGTGTGACCGGCATCGTCGATATGTCGCAACTTATTTTCAGTGAAAAAGCCGGTATTTATTCAGCATTGAAAGATGTGCAATTATTCAATCAGGTTCGAATAGAATTGGGTGTGCTGACATGGCCGAATGGTGCGGATATCGATCCGGCCTGGTTGTATGAGGAATCGGCTTTACTACTCGCCGACAAATCCGATTTAAATCGTACCGAAGAGAAACTTATTCCCGATTGGTGACTCTGTGGAGTAGCACGCCATTGCTGCCTTCAGCATGGCCAATATGTTTGACATCACCCCAAAATCTATGTGATTCTGGTCGCACTCGATTCTTTGGGAAATGCAGATCGATTTCCCGTACACATATGAAACACTATCACGCTTGGTTACGTAAAATTCTGGTCCTGCCCATTCTGTTGCTGACAGCCTGCGCGGTGGGGCCGGATTATATCCGCCCGCCCGTCGATGTCGCCGAGAAATTCCGCATGGAGCCGATGGAGGGGGAATCGGTTGCTAATTTGCGCTGGTGGGAATTGTTGCAGGATGAGACGCTGCAGCAACTGATCCGGCAGGCATTGCAGGAAAATAAAAACCTCAAGCAAGCGGTGGCTACCGTGGAGGAGTTTGAGGCGCGCTTAAATAGTGCGCGTATGGGATTTATTCCCAATATGAGTGCCGATGCCAACGCACCGGCTTTCGGCACGCTGGGCGGTTTTTTGCGTCCCGGATTTGCCACGCCGTTCAATTATTACGGGCAAACCTCGCTGAATTGGGAGTTGGACATCTGGGGTAGAATCCGCCGTTCCAACGAAGCGGCGCGTGCCGATTTGCTGGCGCAGGAGGAAAACCGGCATGCCGTGATTCTGACGCTGGTCAGCGCGGTGGCGCAATCCTATTTCGATCTGCTGCAACTGGATATGCAGCGTGAGATTGCGCAGCGCGCATTGAATTCCTGGGAGGAGTCGGTCGCCATTGCGCAAGCGCAGTTGCAAGGCGGTATTATTCCCCGTCTCGACTTTGATCAATTCCACGCTGAACGCGCCAATGCCGCTGCCCGTATTGCCGAGCTGGAACGACAAATGCGGCAAAAGGAAAACGAACTCAGCGTGCTGCTGGGAAGAAATCCGGCATCGGTTGCGCGCGGCCAAACCCTGATCGAGCAACTGATGCCGCCGGAAGTGCCGGCCGGATTGCCGTCGGAATTGCTGCAACGGCGTCCCGATATTGTGCGTTCCGAGCACATGCTGGCGGCGGCGACGGCAAAAATCGGTGTGGCCAAAGCGGCGCGCTTTCCTAAGATTTCGATTACCGGTTTTCTCGGCGTGGCCAGTCCGGCGCTCTCCAATCTGCTGCTGTCCGGCAGCGAATTCGGCGCCGGCGGACTGGGTTTGGCCGTGCCTCTGCTGAACGCGCAAAGCCTGGGATTTGAACAGCGCGCAGCGGAAGCGCAAGCGCGGCAAGCGTTGGCGCAATACGAACAGACCATTCTGGTGGCATTCCAGGAAGTTGAGGATGCGCTGGTGGCGGTGCGGACCGCCAACGATCAGCGCAAGGCGCAACAAGAACAAGTGGATGCGCTGCGTTCTGCCTTGCAAGTGGCGGATCTGCGTTATCATGGCGGTATCACCAGCTATGTCGACGTGCTGCTCGCCAAACGCAACTTGTTCGACGCGGAATTTGCGCTGATGGCGACGCACCGCCTGCATTTGGTATCGATCGTGCAGCTCTACAAAGCGTTGGGCGGCGGATGGACGCAGTTGTAAGCACCGGTGTGCAGGGACAGGCGCTCTTGCACGGCCTGTCGATGGTGTGAGGTCATAGTTGGAACTTACTGCGCGCGCCGGTTGACTTATAACTTTGGAATTCCGGCAGCGATGATTAGGGAAGCTCTGAAAAAGGTAGNNTGTAAATGAGCATTTTGAACGTGATTTCAACGCAGTGTGGCCGAGCGCAGTCGTTTTTCAGAGCTTCCTTAGGATATTTTTCCTGACTACTATCCCCTTTCAATAATCAGAATAACCCAGAGTCGAAGCTATGCAGAGAATATTTCAATGGATCATTGCCGATGCGGCTTACCGTTTACCGGTTTTGTTGCTGGCGCTGCTCGCGGCCTGCTCAGGCCAACCGCCGGAAAGTCCGGTGCCGCCGCCACCGCAAGTCGAAGTCATCACCGTGACGCCGCAAACGGTTGACGATCAGCCGGAGTTCATCGGGCAGACCGAGGCATTCCGTCCGGTTGAGATTCGTCCGCAAGTCAGCGGTATTATCAAAAAAATTCATTTCACCGAAGGGCGTAACGTCAAAAAAGGCGACAAGCTGTACCTGATCGATCCGGTACCCTTCAAGGCCATTTATCTCAGCAGCAAAGCGAAAGTCGCGCAGTCGCAAGCACGCCTGACCCAAGCTAAGCAGGACTTGGCGCGTGTCAAACCGTTGCTGGAAAAGCAAGCAGTCAGCAAAAAAGACGTCGATGACGCCGAAGCCGGAATGCTGGCAGCTCGCGCGACACTGGAAGCGGCGCAAAACGATCTGATCAAGGCGAAATTCGATCTCGATAACACGCTGATCACCGCGCCGGTCAACGGCCGCATCGGCCGCAGCCAATTTTACGAGGGCCGGCTGGTTTCCGCGCAGGAATCGCTGCTGGCGACCATCGACCAGCTCGATCCGATGTATGTCAATGTCAATGTGCCGGAAAGCTATTTGCTGCGCCGCCGCCGCGAGTTAGCCGCGAATAAAGTGGAACGCCCCGACATCTTCAAATTGCGCGGTGTGATGACGTTCTCCGATGGCAGCGTGTATCCGCACGAAGGCATATTGGATTTCGCCGATGTCACGATACGGCCGCAAAGCGGATCGTTGCAGGGGCGTTTCAAATTTCCCAACCCGGAAGGGGGTATGGCACCGGGGGATTCTTACTTTTATCCCGGCCAGTTTGTCAGAGTCCGCATCAAGGGTTATATCCGCAATAATGCCGTGTTGATTCCGCAACGCGCGGTGCAGCAAGGCCCCAGTGGTTCGTTCGTATACGTGATCGACGCGCAGGAAACCGCGCAACTGCGTCCGGTGCAAGCCAGCGCCTGGCGCGGCACGGAATGGCTGATCGAAAGCGGTTTGCAACCGGGAGAGCGCGTGGTGGTGGAAGGATTCTTCCGCATCCTGCCAGGTGTAAAAGTGCATGCGGTTGCGCAACAGCAGCAGGAAAACGCGGCTACCGAGCCATCTGTTGAACCGGCTCAGCAGGTTGCGCCATGAAATCGCATTTCTTCATTGACCGGCCTATTTTCGCATCGGTACTGTCGATCATCATCGTCGTACTCGGTTTGGTTGCCCTTCAGAAATTGCCGGTTGCGCAATTCCCGCAAATTACCCCGCCGATGGTGCAGATCGATGCGGATTATCCCGGCGCCAGCGCGGAAGTCGTCGCCGAAGCGGTGGCGCGTCCGATCGAAGTGCAGTTGCCCGGTATCGATAATCTGCTGTATTACGAATCGGTCAGCACCAATGACGGCCACATGATGCTGCGCCTGACTTTCGAGATCGGCACCGATGTCGATATCGCGCAGGTGCAGACGCAAAACCGGCAGCGCTTGGCTGAACCGCAACTGCCGGATGAAGTGGTGCGCCAGGGCGTGACGGTGAAAAAAACATCGCCGGATTTGCTGGCCGTGGTCATCTTGAGTTCGACCGATCCCAAACATGACAACGTTTTTCTGTCGAATTACGCGCTGCTGCGCATTCTCGATAATGTCAAACGCCTGCCCGGCGTAGGCGATGCCGTCATTTTCGGCGGCCAGAATTATTCGATGCGGCTCATTCTCGATCCTGTGCGCATGGCGCAACTGAACCTGACGCCGAGCGAAATCGCCGCCGTGGTGCGTGAGCAGAACCGCGATTTCCCGGCGGGAAGGATCGGGCGCGAGCCGACGCCGGGGGGTACGGAAATGACCATTCCGGTGATTACGCATGGGCGCATGAGCGAAGTCAAGGAATTCGAGGACATGATCGTGCGCGCCTATCCGGATGGCTCGATGGTGCGGCTGCGTGACGTGGCGCGCATCGAGCTGGGCG
>JAFEEI010000005.1 GCA_018241205.1 Pseudomonadota bacterium | reverse complement strand
TTCACCAGCCGCGCCGAATACCGCTTGCAATTGCGCGAGGACAACGCCGACTTGCGCTTGACCGAAACCGCTAGAAAACTCGGATTGATCGACGATCAACGCTGGAGCGCATTTTCCGCCAAGCAGGAAGGGATTCTCATTGAACAGCGGCGGCTCGATTCGATCCGTGTATTGCCGGGTACGTTGCCGCAGCAGGATGCCATCCGCGTGCTCGGCAAAGGGATCGAGCGCGAATATACGTTGACCGAATTATTGAAGCGTCCGGACGTCACGTATGCATCGCTGATGACGTTGCCGGGCGCGGGCGAAGTGGTGGCAAATGCGCAAGTTGCCGAGCAGGTGGAGATTCAAGCCAAGTACCACGGCTATATCCAGCGCCAGCAGGAAGAAGTGGCGCGCCAGGCACAATACGAACATACATTGTTGCCGAAGGAGATCGATTATCGTGCGGTGAAGGGATTGTCGAGCGAAGTGCAGCAAAAACTCAATCAGCATAAACCGGAAACCGTCGGCCAAGCAGCGCGCATTTCCGGCGTAACACCGGCAGCGATTTCACTTTTGCTGGTGCATTTGAAGCGCGGATTCGCAGCCAATGACAAAAAACAGAGCGCATGAATTTGCTGCCGCAGATTGTGCGTTATTTACAAGTACTCGATGCGGATTTTACTGCACCGCAAGAGCAGCTTGCCAAAAGCATCGAGCAGTATTTGCTGCTGATTGGAAAATGGAACAAGATTCATAACTTAACGGCGATCCGCGATCCGCACAACATGTTGGTGCAACATATCATGGATAGTTTGGCGGTAGTGCCGCATATCCGCGGCCCGCGCATCGTCGATGTCGGTACCGGCGCGGGGTTGCCGGGCATTCCGCTCGCATTGGCGAGGCCGGATTGGCACATCACTTTGGTGGAAAGCAATCAGAAAAAAACCGCTTTTTTGCAGCAAGTTAAAATCGAACTGGCATTACACAATGTGAAAATCATGGCGCAGCGCATCGAGGATGTTCGGTTGACCAGCAAAGCCGATACCATTATCACGCGGGCGTTTTCCGAATTGGGTAAGTTTGTGGCGCTGACTCGAAATTTAACCGTGGAAAATGATGCGGACCGCCGCTGGGTGGCGATGAAGGCGAATTGTGCTGACAGTGAATTGCAGCAGATTGTTGATCCCTTTTATCTCGAAAAAATCATTTCGTTGACCGTGCCCGGACTGGATGCAGAGCGGCAGCTGGTGATCATCAAGCAGCGGATTTAATTCGGATTCAAGTATTCTGGAGTGTATGCGATGACAAAAATTCTAGCGATTGCGAATCAAAAGGGCGGGGTCGGCAAAACCACCACCAGCGTCAATCTAGCCGCCAGTTTGGCGGCATCCGGCATGGATGTGCTGCTGGTCGATCTCGACCCGCAAGCGAATGCCACGATGGGCAGCGGAACCGACAAGCAAGTTGCTCGCACCACGGTTTACCAGGTGCTGCTGGGCGATGCACCGCTGCAGGCGGCGCGCATCGTTAGTACGCAAGGTAAATACGATCTGGTTCCCGCTAATCGCGATTTGGCCGGTGCTGAAGTCGAAATGGTCGGTTTCGAGCGGCGCGAGGCGCGCCTCAGAGCAGCTTTGGAGCTGGTTCAGGATGAATACGATTATATTCTGATCGATTGTCCGCCAGCATTGAACCTGTTGACTTTGAACGGTTTATGCGCGGCGCACGCGGTAATGATTCCGATGCAATGCGAATATTACGCGCTGGAGGGGTTGAGCGATCTGGTCAATACCATCAAGCGCGTGCGCAGCTCGTTCAATCCTACGTTGCGCATCGAAGGATTGCTGCGCACCATGTTCGATCCGCGCAATATTCTGGCACAGCAGGTTTCCGATCAACTGCAAAAGCATTTCGGCAACAAGGTTTACCGCACCGTGATTCCGCGCAATGTGCGCCTGGCGGAGGCGCCCGGCTTCGGTTTACCGGTTTTGTATCATGACGGACAATCGAAGGGTGCGCAGGCTTATCTGGAGCTGGCGAGGGAAATTTTGGCGGCTAGTCCGGCTTAATGAAAACGAGGAATCCTTAACATGACAAAACCAAGAGGATTGGGGCGAGGACTGGATGCGCTGCTGGCAGGCAGCGGGATGGATGAGACTGGCGGAGATTCCTTGCAGAATCTGGCAATTACCCAATTGCAACCTGGCAAGTATCAGCCGCGCACCAATATGGATCAAACGGCGCTGGCAGAACTGGCCGAGTCGATCAAGGCGCAAGGCATCATGCAGCCGATTCTGGCGCGCCCGTTGAATGCGGATAGTTTTGAGATCATCGCCGGGGAGCGCCGCTGGCGCGCTGCGCAATTGGCCGGACTGGCCGAAGTGCCGGTATTGATCCGCAAAGTACCGGATGAATCCGCGTTGGCCATGTCGCTGATCGAAAATATCCAGCGTGAAAACCTGAATCCGCTCGAAGAAGCGATGGGAATTCAGCGCTTGATCAACGAGTTCGGCATGACACACCAAACCGCCGGGGAAGCGCTGGGCAATTCGCGCAGCACCATTTCCAATTTGCTGCGCCTGCTGAATCTATCCGCGCCGGTGCAGGAACTGATGATGCAGGGTAAAATCGACATGGGGCACGGCCGCGCCCTGCTGCCGCTGGTGCCCGCGCAGCAGATGAAAATCGCCAATGTGATCGTGCAAAAACAATTGTCGGTGCGCGAAACCGAAAAGCTGGTCAATCAAATCGAGCATCCTCTGCCGAAAAAGGTGAAAAAAAACGACCGCGATTTGCTGCGGTTGCAAGAGGATGTTTCCGAACGCTTGGGGGCGCAAGTGGCGATCAAACCGAAAAAGAACGGCCAAGGCAATATCGTGATTTACTATACTAGCTTGGATCAATTGGACGATATTCTCAGCAAATTTTGAAATGACCGAATAAGGGAAATTATGGACGCAAGACTGCTTGATATTCTGGTTTGCCCGTTGTGCAAAGGCCCGCTGATTTATAAGAAGGACGACAAGGAGTTGATTTGCAAGCCCGACCGGCTGGCATTTCAAATTAAGGATGGGATTCCGGTGATGCTGGAGGACGAAGCGCGCCGGATACCGGATGAAGTTGAAATCAAATAAGGCGGCGCAGCACCATGAATACGTCTATGACGCTTGAGCCGCGCGTTGCGGCTATCCTGGGTGCGCTGGTTGCCGACGCCGCCGCGTTGGGTTTGCATTGGTTGTACGATGCCGGACGCATCGCGCACATCGAGAAAGCCAAAGGATTGGTTTTTCTGCAACCGGATGCCAATGATTATGCCGGTGTCAGCGGTTATTTCGCGCACGGCAAGAAGCAAGCAGGCGACTCATCGGCGTATGGCGAACTGTGCCATTTGATGCTGCGGCATATTGCGCGGCATGGCAAATTCTACCGCGTCGATTACCAAAGCGAATATCGCAGCTATTTCGGTCCCGGCGGCGGGTATCAAGGCTATATCGATTCACCGACGCGGTTAACCCTGCAAACACTACTGCCGCTCAAACCGGAAGATTTTCCGTTGCAATCCGGCGCCGACGACGATCAGTTTGCCGCATTGGCGGCACTGCCAGCCCTTGTGGCGGCTCATCATGAATCACAAGACGCGTTGAACGCGAAAATCGAGCAAGCAGTGCGTTTGACTAATCATAACGATACCGCCGTAGCGGCGGCGCAGTATGCCGGATGCGTTTTGCTGGCGGTGTTGAACGGCCAGCCGATCCAGCAGGCATTGACCGGCTCGCTCCCGTTCGCCGGTGAGAAATTAAGGCCACTGCTGGAAGAAGCATTGCAAGTACAAACGCTGGACTGCGCAGCTGTGGCCAAGCGTTTCGGTAATGCCTGCCATGTGCCGGAAGGCTTGCCGGTGATCGCGCATATCGCCCAGCACGCGCCCGATTACCGTACGGCCATCGAAGAAAATATCCGTATCGGCGGCGACAGCTGCGGGCGTTCCATCATGCTCGGCGCGATCATGGCGGCTTATACCGCACAGCAAAACGGCCAGATAGCCTCGATCCCGCTTGAATGGGCTGCGCGATTGCGAAATCTGATCATGGCCACTGACGCTCTTGTAAAGCTTGGTTAAGCAATCCGAAACTGCATGAAATCATTTACCGATCAAGAATTAGAAAAACTGCTCAATGATATTGAGTCTGATTTGGTTGAGAGAAAAAAATCATTTAAAGGTGACGCACCTAAAAAAGCACGTCAGGCCGTGTGTGCTTTTACCAATGATCTACCAAATCATAACAAACCTGGTGTTCTATTTATAGGCGCTGAACAAGATGATCGTTTCACCGGACGACACTACGCCGATAGTCCTTGGTCTACTGGCCATCGGTAAAAGTCCGCAAGATTTCATACCAGGGGCGTCAATTCAGTTTTTGCGTATTGATGGTACAGAATTGGCAGATTCCGTGATCGACGAAGAAAATATCGGTGGCACACTGGTTGAGATGTTACGTCGCACGGAAGAAAAACTACAAGCGCATAACCGCAGGGCGGTGGATATTGTCCGCGCCTAAGCATCAAATATCGTTGGTTTTCCCATCCGCGGCGTTTCAGCAAATTCTGTATAACGCCGTGTTGCACCGGACATATGAAAGTACCAACGCTCCTGTGCGGGTGTATTAGTTCAATGATCGCATCGAGATTAACAGTCCCGGCGGCCCTTTCGGCAAACCGGGTATTACCGATTACCGCAACCCTAACCTTTGCGATGTATTAAAGATTTTTAGTTTCATTCAAGCTGTTGGCAGAGGCATCGCCACAGCCAAAAAAGAAATGGAAAAAAACGGTAATCCACTGCTTGAGTTTGAAACATCTCAAAGCGCGGTCGTATGTATATTAAGAGCTAAACCATGACACCACCGGTACTTACATTTTTCAACAATAAAGGCGGTGTAGGAAAAACGTCGCTGATTTACCATTTGGCTTGGATGTTCGCCAGTTTGCGCAAGCGCGTAGTCATCGTCGATATCGATCCGCAAGCAAATCTAACAACCGCTTTTTTGATTGAAGAGAAAATCGAAGAAATTTGGAATAGCCAAATAACAGGATCAACAATTTATCAATGTGTAAAACCTCTGACTGGTGTTGGAGATATTGCTGAACCAATAATGCAAAATATTGCAACCGATCTCTATTTGCTTCCTGGAGATGTTAGTTTGTCAGGTTATGAAGATGCGCTATCGAATGAGTGGCCCCAAAGCATGGGCGATAACAACTTGTATCGTCCGATGCGAATTTTGAGTTCCTTCTGGCAGGTTATGCAAATGGCTGCATCCAAAGTACAGGCAGATATTATTCTTGTTGATATTGGCCCTAATTTGGGAGCCATAAATCGTTCGGTACTGTAGCAACTGATTATGTTGTAATACCACTCGGAGCTGACTTATTCTCGTTACAAGGCCTTAAGAATCTTGGTCCTACGTTAAAAAGTTGGAAAGGTTTATGGCAAAAAAGATTGGATAACTGGAAAAACAATACTGAACAGCAGACCTATCCTAAATTTCAGCTGCCGCAAGGAAAAATGCATCCTATTGGCTACCTTTGTCAACAGCATAGTGTTCGTTTGGATCGACCGGTTCAAGCATATGACAAATGGGTAAATCGTATTCCCAATGTATACCGAGAATCTGTATTGGGTGAGGAGTGTGACGCGACCATTACACAAGAACGTGATCCTTATTGCCTAGCCACCATCAAGCATTATCGAAGCCTGATACCTATGGCGCAAGGGCACCGCAAGCCCATTTTTAACCTGACTTCGGCGGATGGTGCAATAGGTAGTCATGCGAACGCTGTTCAAACTGCGAAAAAGGATTTCAGAGCGTTAGCAGAGAAAATTGCAGTCCAAATTGGCATGGCTTTATGAACACGTCAATGGCAACAACGATTGTATGCAATTTTAGATTCATGCCAAGGTTAGAGCGCCTGTAGATAAATTTCCGTGGAATGGATATAATTTGCTGCAAAATTAGTCTTTAAAACAAGAAGCATAAAACACCTTATCCATTCATCTCTGCACGATCGCCTGCGTTGTTAAATCACAAACCTCAGTATGTCTTAAATCCACTGCTGCCATTCGCTGCAGCTCAAATGAAAGACACCGGAAAAACAAACAACCGGCTTGATTTGTTCACCTATATAACACAAACACTTTAATTAAAAATTCACTAAATTTTGGAGGAAAAATGAGTCACACGCTTTATGAAACAAAGATTCAGCGAGTACAGCGTTGCGAACTGGCGGTTCCAGGTTCCAGTCCCGGCATGTTTGAGAAGGCGCTGAATAGCGGTGTTGATTTCGTATTCCTCGATCTGGAAGATGCGGTTGCGCCGGATGATAAAGTGCAGGCGCGCAAGAACGTCATTCAGGCGCTCAACGATTTGGATTGGAAAGGTCACGGCATCACGGTTTCGGTACGCATCAACGGTTTGGATACGCAGTACATGGTGCGCGATGTGGTCGATCTGGTGGAACAAGCCGGCAGCAAGATCGATACGCTGCTGATCCCGAAAGCGGGCGTGTATGCGGATATTTACATGGTGCAAGCGATGGTTACGCAGCTTGAAATGCAGCAAGGATTGAAAAACCGCGTCGGCCTGGAAGCGCTGATCGAAACCGCTCTGGGCATGGCCAATGTCGAGGATATCGCGCGTAACGGCGCAGCGGGACGGCTGGAAGCGCTGCACTTCGGCGTGGCCGACTACGCCGCCAGCAATCGCGCCAGAACCACCAACATCGGCGGCTTGAATCCGGATTATCCTGGCGATCAATGGCATTTCGCCATCAGCCGCATGATCGTGGCGTGCCGTGCGTACGGTCTGCGCCCGATCGACGGGCCTTTCGGCGATATCAAGGATCCCGACGGTTACGTGCTGGCGGCCAAGCGCGCTGCCGCACTGGGTTGCGAAGGAAAATGGGCGATCCATCCGACGCAGATCCCGCTGGCGAACGATGTGTTCACACCGCCTGAGCGGGAAATTGAAAAAGCCAAACGAATTCTGGCCGCGCTCAAGGAAGCCGCCGCGCAAGGCAAAGGCGCTGCGGCGCTGGATGGCCGTTTGATCGATGCGGCTTCGGAAAGAATGGCGAACAATGTGGTGAAAATCGCGGATGCGATTGCAGCAAAAAACGGTTAATGACTGAAGGTCGCGCGATGCGACCTTTGTCTTTGGGGCCCTATGTTTGAAATGATAAAAAAATTGACGCATCAATGCGATTGTTGAGGAAACTGAAGTGAATATTCACGAATATCAAGCAAAAGAAATACTGGCCGAATACGGTGTCAAGATTGCGCAAGGCGGCTTGGCCTACAGCGTAGTGGAAGCCGTGCAACGCGCCAGGGAAATCGATGGCGACGTCTGGGTAGTGAAAGCGCAGATTCATTCCGGCGCGCGCGGCAAAGCGGGCGGCATCAAAGTGTGCAAAACACACGCTGAAGTCGAAAAAGCCGCCGAGTCGCTGCTCGGCAAAAAATTGGTGACGCATCAAACCGGCCCGGCGGGAAAAGTCTGCTCGCGGTTATACATCGAAGCGGGCACCAAAATCGCCAAGGAAATGTATCTGTCGTTCATGATCGACCGCGTCAGCGAGCGTGTGATCATGATCGGTTCCGCCGAGGGCGGTATGGAAATCGAAAAACTGGCGGTGACCAATCCGGAAGCGATCATCAAGATTTATGTTGAGCCTGCGGTCGGCTTGCAGGATTTCCAAGCGCGCAAAATGGCATTTGCCTTGGGTATCGACCCGGCGCAACTGAACAATGCAGTGAAAACCATCAAAGGCTGTTACCGCGCACTGCGCGATCTGGATGCCAACATTCTGGAAATCAATCCGCTGGTGATTACCGCGAATAACGACATTGTGGCGCTCGACGCCAAAATGGTGTTCGACGAAAACGCGCTGTTCCGCCGCCACCGTATCGCCGAATTGCGCGACAACACGCAGGTCGATCCGCGTGAAGTTGCCGCGGCCGAAGCCGGATTAAGCTATGTCGGCCTGGACGGTGACATCGGCTGTATGATCAACGGCGCCGGTCTGGCGATGGCGACGATGGACATGATCAAGCTGGCGGGCGGTGAGCCCGCTAACTTCCTTGATGTCGGCGGCGGCGCATCCGCCGAGCGCACCGAGAAAGCGTTCCGTCTGGTGCTCGCCGATGCCAATGTCAAAGCGATGCTGGTGAATATTTTCGCCGGTATCAACCGCTGCGACTGGATCGCCGAAGGGGTGGTGCAAGCCGTCAAAAACATCGATATGAAAATTCCGCTGGTGGTCCGCTTGTCAGGCACCAACGTAGAAGAAGGCCGCCGCATCATTGCCGACAGCGGCCTACCGATCATCACCGCCGATACGTTAGCGCAAGCCGCGGAAAAAGTCGTCCGCGCCCGCAACGAAGTCGTCGCGAAAGCTTAGGAGTATAAAGTGGCGATATTAATCAACGAAAAAACACGCATCATCGTTCAAGGGTTTACCGGCAGAATCGGTACTTTTCACGCGCAGGAAATGATCGACTATGGTTCCAATGTGGTTGGCGGTGTCACACCGGGTAAAGGCGGACAAACGCATCTGGGATTGCCGGTATTCAACACCGTCAAGGAAGCGGTCGAGCAAGCTGGCGCGGAAGCCAGCATCGTGTTTGTGCCGCCCGCCTTCGCCGCGGACTCGATCATGGAAGCCGCCGACGCCGGGATCAAATACTGTGTGTCGATTACCGACGGTATTCCGACGCAGGATATGATGACGGTGAAGAATTTTCTGCGCCGTTTTCCGAAAGAAGAGCGCATGTTGCTGACCGGCCCGAACTGTGCCGGAACCATCAGCCCCGGCCGCGCCATGCTCGGTATCATGCCCGGCCATATTTACATCCGCGGCAACATCGGTGTGGTTGGCCGTTCCGGCACCTTGGGCTATGAAGCCGCCGACCAGATGCGCGCACTCGGCATCGGCATTTCCACCTCGGTCGGCATCGGCGGCGACCCGATCCCCGGCAGCTCGCACCGCGATATTCTGGAACGGCTGGAACAAGACCCGGAAACCAAAGTCGCGCTGATGATCGGCGAAATCGGCGGCCCGCAAGAAGTCGAAGCCGGTAAATTCGCCAAGGAAAACATGAGTAAGCCGCTGGTTGCTTACATCGCTGGCTTAACAGCACCGGAAGGCCGCCGCATGGGCCACGCCGGCGCGATCATCTCCTCCGCTGGTGAAAGCGCCGCCGAAAAAGTCGCGATGCTGAAAGAACTCGGCGTCACCATTTGCCCGACTCCGTCACTGATGGGACAAACGGTCGCGGAAGTGTTGGCGAAGCTGTAATCATAATTATTGTTAAAATAAGAAAAACCGGAATCTGTGTTTCCGAGTTTTTATTTTTTAGAGAGTATATCTGCAAGAACTCTCAGTGTTATTTTTACAGAGAGGTGATTGAAATAAGCGTTGAGTATTTCTAAGGATTAGCCTTGTTCAAACTCTTATGAGGTCTCACGGTATTGAAGATATTGATGAAACGGGAAAGCTGAATGCGCTGATCAGCGCTGTCTTTAAAGGAAATCTGGCTGTGCCACATATATCAAGGGCGCGGATGATCCGCTCGGCTTTACCGTTGGTTTGCGGACGATTGATGCGGGCAAACTTCTGACCGATACCGTTTAGTCTGCAAGCTTTGCCGAAAGCATGATTGTCAGTTCCTTTAAACTCCGTACCGTAGTACATTCGGAGTAATGAAAGAGTCAGCGCTATACCTCAGAATAATTGATACCTATCAACTTGTGACTCCCCGTGGTCTTGCCACGGGGGTCTAACTAGGTTTTAGAGTTGGGATGCGAGATGTTGTAGAAAAAGCGAGCTACTGTGCATGACGGATACATTATCACATTGTATTTCCTGTGAAATACAGGCGTGGTCTGCTAGACGAAGTGGTTGTAAGAATTATTATGCTGACAGCGAAAGAGATAGAAGAACGATACGACATTGAGTTTGAGCAGATAGGTTGCGACAAAGATCACGTACATATACTTTGTACAGTCCATCCTAAAATTGCAGCGGG
>JAFEEI010000059.1 GCA_018241205.1 Pseudomonadota bacterium | reverse complement strand
GATCACCCGGAATACATGTTCCACCCGTGCCCGGATTGAGAAATGCTTCCGGTTACGTTTCTTCTGGCTCTCCGGGAGATTCTGTCCGGGCTTGCATTTGTCTTGCACAACCAGCGTATTCCCAACTGCCGAGATCCCCGTTTGTATTCATCACTGGTGTAGCCCGCATCGCCAAAAATAACCTCGTCTTCTGCCCGTAACAGCTTGGGCAAAACGTTGATATCCGCTTCATTGGCAGCGGTAATCTCAACACTGTGCACCGCCCCTGAATCCACATCTGCCCCAACATGCACCTTCATACCAAAGTACCATTGCATTCCCTTCTTCGTTTGATGCATCTCAGAATCTCGCGCCCGTCCCTGATTCTTGGCCGAGCTTGGCGCATGAATGAATGTGGCGTCCACCATCGTGCCTTTGCAAACCAGCAGCCCCTGCGCCTTGAGTGAGCATTGATCGCTTCCAGCAATATCGCCGTCAATTCATGTTGCTCCAAAAGATGACGGAAATTCAGTATCGTGGTCTCGTCCGGCAGGATATCGGTAACTCCACGAAATCCCGAAAAACGGCGCATGCTCTCGATCTCGTACAGAGCATCTTCCATCTGCCGATCAGATAGATTGAACCCATTTTGCAGGCAGTAGATGCGAAACATACTCTCCAGCGCCATCGGCTGACGGCCTCTCCGCCCGGTCCTGGGGTAATGGGGCTCAATGTGCGGCAGCAAAACCGCCCAAGGCATTACCCCTTTCATTTCGCTTAAGAAAACTTCCCGGCGCGTCCGCCGTTTCTTGTGATTGCAGTCAAGATCTGCAAAGCTCGATTGGCGTGACATGGCGTATTTAGAAAGTTATCAGGAAACACTATTATCTCAATTCAGCGTTTCCTTAGGGTTGTAATCAGACTGTTGGGATCGATGATTTCTTCCGGCTGGCCGTAAGCGTTGTAGTTTGTGTTATCAGAACTGCTCCGGGTCATACAAAAAACTTTTGTCATTTTGGCCCGGATTGCATGCGAAATGTCCCGCGGGACACTGCCATTTTCCAGCCGCTTGCTCATAATAGTCCCATTCAGTATAGAAAAGGAGTACTTGTCATGCAACTCACACAAATCCGCAACGCAACCTTGAAAATTAATTATGCCGGCAAGAAATTCCTGATCGATCCCTGGTTGGCGGAAAAAGACGCAGTACCGGGATTCGGCGGGACGATCAATGATCACATCCGCAATCCGACGGCTGAACTGCCGATGCCGATCGGCGAAATCGTCGATGTGGACGCAGTCATTCTGACGCACGATCATCCCGATCACTGGGATGATGCTGCGCGGCAGGCCATCCGTAAGGACATGCCGTTTTTCGTGCAACACGAGAAAGACGCGCTGGCGATAAGGTCGGCGGGATTCTGCGATGTTCGCGTGCTGGATGAACATACCGGTTTTGCAGGCATTACGCTGATCAAAACCCCGGGCCAGCACGGTAGACCCAAGGTGCTGGAAGACATGAAAGCATTGCTTGGAGAAGTCAGTGGCGTCGTGTTCAAACATCCGGATGAAAAAACGTTCTATATCGCCGGAGACACCGTCTGGTGCCAGGCGGTCGAGGATAATCTGAAAAAATACCATCCGGATATCGTCGTGCTGAATAGCTGTGATGCCCAAGTTATCGGTAATGAATCGATCATCATGGGCAAGCAGGATATCTACGACGTTTTCAAAGCTGCGCCTGACGCGACGGTCATAGCCAGCCACATGGAAGCGGTGAATCACGCCACGCTTTCCAGAAAGGAATTGCGCGAGTTTTTGAGCGAAAGAGCCATGACGCAACGAGTGCTGGTTCCTGAAGACGGTGAGTCTTATACTTTTTGAATCAAGACTGAAGTAAGCAATGAATCTACATTGCCAGATCATTCAACTCAAAATATTGTCTGATTGTTTACGAGCACTGCTATGAGATCATCATTGAATGTAAAAAGCCTTCTCTTTCATAGAGGTTCATCATGTCCGCTCCGTTAGTCGCCGTGGTTGCCTTCAACCACTTCAGTCCTTTCCACTTGTCGGTACCGTGCATTATTTTCGGCGATCTGCTGCACGAGCGGAAATTATTCGATCTCAGACTCTACGCCTACGAACCCGGCAAGCTGCGCTCCAGCGAAGGATTGACGGTTGAATCGACGCTCGACGCGGACGAATTGGCACACGCCGATATCATCATCGTGCCTTCTTGGCGCGATCCGGCCGAAAGACCTGAGCAGTCATTGCTGGATGCCTTGGCGACGGCTTACAGCCGGGGCAGCCAGATCGTCGGATTGTGCCTGGGCACCTATGTGCTGGCGCATGCCGGTTTGCTGAAGAACCGCAAAGCTTCGACGCACTGGGAATTTGAGCAGGATTTCATGCGCCGCTTTCCCGATGTGAAACTGGACAGTAATGCATTGTATGTTGACGATGACCGTCTGATTACCTCTGCGGGAACCGCCGCCGGTATCGACTGTTGTTTGTATCTGGTACGGCAGCGTTACGGCAGTGTGATTGCCAACAAACTGGCCCGGCGTATGGTGATCCCGCCTTACCGGGACGGCGGTCAGGCGCAATTCATCGAACGGCCCATTCCCATTTCAACGCAGGATACCCGGATCAACACGCTGCTGGATTACTTGCGAAATCACTTGAATCAGCCGCACAGCCTGGACGAACTGGCGCAGTACAGCAAGATGAGCCGCCGCACGTTCACGCGGCAGTTTTACAAGGCCACGGGAATGTCAGTGGGCGAATGGCTGACAGCGGAACGCTTGCAACGCAGCCAGGAACTGCTCGAATCCACTTCCCTGCCGATCGATGCCATTGCCGTACAGGTTGGTTTCCAGTCCGCCACGTCGCTGCGCCAGCACTTCAGGCAGCGCTTCGAGGTCACGCCGGGTGAATGGCGCAAAACCTTTCAGGGTAAATAACCACTCACACTCATAATTTCCTTGGTTCACGCTTTCTTTTATCATCAAATTTATTTTGCGGAGAACACGCTATGACAGGTTATGTTGACGAAGTCGTCATTCCTTACGATCGCGATCTGGGTCCGGTGCTGTTTGAACATTATGGACGCGATACCGCGCGGCGCATTGCGGAACAATCGCCCCGCGATGTGCTGGAAATCGCCGCCGGCACCGGTATCGTCACCCGGCATTTACGTAATTTGCTGCCCAAAGATACCCGCCTGACCGCGATCGACATCAGCGACTCGATGATGGAACTAGCACTCACAAAATTTCTTCCCGGCGAACAAGTCACATTCCAGAACGCCGATGCCACCGCGCTGCCGTTCGATAACGAAGCGTTCGATGCGGTGGTGTGCCAGTTCGGCGTTATGTTTTTCGATCAGGAAGCGGCATTCCGCGAAGCGTACCGGGTATTGAAGCGCAAAAGCCGCTTCTTGTTCCGCGTGTGGGATTCGGAGCGTTACAATCCGTTCGCCAGTTTGAGTTTTGAGGTATTGAAGCAATTTTTTCCGTCGGATACGCCCCGGTTTCTGTTCGATCCCGTTTCCTGCCACCGGATCGATCCGCTCAAAGAACAGTTGATCACGATCGGCTTTGATCCCATCGTGATCTCGGTTCACCGCCATAAATACGACATTTTCGACGTAGCGGCCTTTGCACGCGCACTGGTTTACTCGCCCGTGCTGTTTGAAATCAGAGATCGCGGCGGCGTAGACCCGGAAGAAATCGTTACCGCATTGGCCGAAGCATTCAAAAAGGAATACGGCTCAAATCCGATGCGCTACCCGATGCAGGCCATCCTGTTCGAAACGGAAAAACCTTGAGGTTTGTACTCGCCTTGCCATGCCCTAATGCTGATGGTGGTGCCCTTGTTCCTTAGCTTGCACCGGCTGTGACAGCAATGACGTGGTTTGAATTTGATAAGCATCATGACAGGCAACGCACTTGGTCATGGCGTCACTCAACTGCCGCAGTGTGAGCTTGGGATCTTTTTTGGATTCCGCATCCGCGGCAATTTGATCGAAATCCTGATGCAAGGACATACCGAGCTGCATGAATTCCTTAGGTAGCACACTCTTGAGGTGATCCTCGGCTTTATGCGCCATACCCAATCCCAGAGGGCGGGCGTACCTGGAGACCGACGCCATGTCATCCGCGGCAAGCGCCGCCAGGATGTCCCGTGTGCCCGACAACAATGCCCGCATTTCCTCCAGCACGTGACTACGTTGAGCTTCCGAGAGCGTAAGGGTTTGCCGGTTGTCTTTATCGGCCGCGAGGGTTGCGGTTGCGGTTGAGATTGAGACCAGCAAACAGGCAATGATCATTCGATTTTTTTGCACTTGATGCTCCTTGATAACAATAGATTGATCGTCTGATTGATCAGGCTGGCATATTTTGCTGCAGTAGATTCGACGAACGATGGATTCATTGCTGACAAAAAAATCGCATCGATGTGAAAATTTCCTTAACCCCCAGCGACCGTCATGCGGTTGATCAATACCGAACCGCATTGTTTCGATCCGCGCACCACGATATCGTTACCAATCGCTACGATACCCTGGAACATATCCTTCAAGTTACCGGCGATGGTGATCTCCTCGACAGGATAACTGATGACGCCGTTTTCGACCCAGAAACCGGAAGCGCCGCGCGAATAATCGCCGGTGACGATATTGATGCCGTGGCCGAGCAGCTCGGTGACCAACAGGCCGCTGCCCATTTGTTTCAGCATCGCATCGAAGCTGATGGCCGCGCCGTTTTGCATGATCAGGTTATGGGCGCCGCCGGCGTTACCGGTGGTACGCATGCCGAGTTTGCGTGCGGAATAACTTCCCAGGAAATAACCTTGCACGACACCGTTTTCCACTACGTTGCGATCGACGGTGGCGACGCCGTCGTCGTCAAACGGGCCGCTCGCCAATCCTTTGTGCAGATACGGGCGTTCCAGAATTTGGATATCCGGGGCAAAAACCGGTTGTCCGATGCTATCCAGCAGGAAAGAAGATTTGCGGTATAAACTGCCGCCGCTCACCGCGCTGGCAAAATGCCCGATCAAACCAGAAGCAATCGGTGCTTCAAACAGAACCGGGACTTCGCGGGTATCGATTTTTCTTGCACCCAAGCGCGCTGCGCTCCGTTTGCCCGCTTTTTCCCCGATGCTTCGCACCGTTTCCAAGTCGGCGGCGTCACGCGCCACACTATACCAATAATCGCGCTGCTTGCTGCCGCCCTGCTCGGCGATCATCGCGCAACTGACGCTGTGGCGAGATAACGGATAGCCGCCCATGAACCCTAGGCTATTGGCATAAATAAACTGCGACTCGCTGACGGAAATCGTCGCGCCTTCGGAATTGGTGATGCGCTTGTCCGCGGCATACGCGGCTTGTTCACAGCTTTTTGCTAGTTCGATGGCTTCTTCGACGCTGATTTGCCAGGGGTAATACAAATTCAAATCCGGATAGTTTTTAGCCAGCAATTCCGCTTCCGCCAGTCCGGCGCAATCGTCATCCGCGGTATAACGCGCGATCGACAGCGCCGCTGCCACCGTATCGCTGATCGCCTGCGGCGAGAAATCCGACGTGCTGGCATGGCCGCGCTTCTGCCCGATATAAACCGTCACGGACAGCCCTTTGTCGCGATTGTATTCGATCGTTTCTACGGCATTCTGGCGCACCGTAACGGTCTGGCCGAAGCCATCGGAAACGTTGGTTTCGCAAGCGCTGGCGCCGCCTTTTTGAGCATGTTGCAGAATATCGCGGGCGATTTGCTGCAGCGTGCCGATGGAATAGGAAAATCGGGTATCGGAAACGGTCAAATTATTCATGTCGTGCAATCGGGATGAAAATATAAGCGGATTTCAAACGAGGAAGCTATGATAACAGCTTATTCACACTGCATTACACAGGTTACCGTGCAAAAAGAACCGGAATACGACGACAACGAAGAAAACGCGCCGAGTAAAACGCAGCGCAAAAAAGACATGCATGCCTTGCAAGCCATCGGCGAGAAGCTGGTGGAACTGGATCCGAAAAAACTAATTGAATTTGATTTACCGGAAATATTAATCGACGCTATCAATCACGCCCGGCCAATACAAGCGCATGGCGCACGCCGGCGGCAATTGCAATACATCGGCCGCTTGATGCGCGAAGTCGACGCGCTGCCGATCCAGCAAAAACTCGATTCCTGGCAACAAAACTCCAAACACCAAACCGCCCGGCTGCATCAATTGGAACGCTGGCGTGACCGCTTGCTGAATGATGACCACGCACTCACCGAATTTGCCAAACAATACCCGCAAGCCGACTTGCAACGCCTGCGGCTACTAATCCGCAATGCGCAAAAAGAAAAAACGGCTGAAAAACCACCGAAGAGTTTCCGGTTGTTGTTTCAGGAGTTGCAGGGGATTATTGTTGAGGTTTGATTAGAACTGCGACTTGTATTTTACGAGCCATTGTTACTCAGCTTGCACACAAGAAATCTCGGAGTTGTTCATAAAGAGGTTGATTAAAATGAGCAATGCGTATTTCATAGGGGAGAGCATTATTCAAACTCTCTTATGGGATTTTGGTGTTGTTGAAGTAAATGAGGCGGATAAGCTGAATGCAACGATCGGTGCTGTCTTCAAAGGAAATCTGGCTTCCAATAGCGTGTGGACCCCGCATTTGATTGCGGACGATTGATGCGGCTAAGCTTCTGGCAGATACTGTGTTGCCTGCAAACTTTGCCGAAAGCATGGGCATCAGTTCCTTTAAATTCTGTGGCATTACTTACAGCGGTTATTTCACACAACATAAATTGAAGCCTTGGCAAAATTTTGCGGATTTCTTTTCTCAGTGTAATTCCGGATTAATTTGTAAAAGACCGACTATTTTTGAACATTTTTTCGCAGATAGGCGAGGAATAACGACACTCAAGCGGTCATAGCCGGGCCTCGATTTCGCATGGTTCGATGCGGTGCTTTATTGTCGTTTGATCCCAAAGCAAGCGGTATAATTGACGAATATTTCCCGATAATTGATTAACAAGGGATATTGTAGGATGGTATGAGAAATGGCGGGTAAATTCCGTGTGGAACCAATTATTCATACGGTTATCTCAGGGTTATGCTTTATTTGATACTGGTCATTGTCATCGCTGCACTCATCGTGGGACCATCCTACTGGGTTAAGCATACCCTGGAGAAATACAGTCATCCCGATGATCGTTACCCGGGCACGGGCGGCGAACTGGCGCGTATTCTGCTGGATTGGGCCAATTTACAGGCAGTGAAGGTTGAAGTAACGGAGCAAGGCGATCACTATGATCCGCTTGCAAAAGCGGTGCGCCTCACAGCGGATAAATTTAATGGTAAATCATTGACTGCAATCACAGTCGCAGCGCACGAGGTTGGACACGCTATTCAGGATCGGGACGGTTATGTACCGTTGAAGTTGCGTACGCGCTTGGTGCAGATAGCCGCTCCGGCTGAGAAATTGGGCGCGGCGATTTTGATGGTCGCACCTGTTATCGCAGTTGCAACGCGCGCGCCAGTAGCGGGTGCTTTGTTTTTGGCAGGCGGCCTGTTAACACTGGGAACCGCGGCGCTTATCCATATGTTCACGCTGCCGATGGAACTGCATGCCAGTTTTGCGCGCGCATTACCGATGCTGGAACAGGGCAAGTATCTAATGCCAGGGGATGAGCCGCATGCGCGCAGGATTTTGCGTGCCGCGGCGTGGACTTATGTGGCCGCTTCACTGATGACGTTGCTCAATATCGGCCGCTGGTGGGCGATTCTGCGGCGTTAGGAGGGTTCTGAGAAGATAGCGAGCGGGTGGCCTGGCAATGCGATCGGGTGAAAAGCGCAGTTTTTGATGGTTTTTTATCGGTCTGTGAGTTGCGATAAAGCGCTAAAATCCCGCTTGTTTGTGATAGTTGCCTTCTTGACCCTGTCAAATAAGCAACTTACCATGTGAAGTTCAATGTGAATTTGGTGGCGTATCTACAGGAATCAAAAAACTTTTTAGTTAAGGAACGAATATGATGTATTTGGTTGGACAACAAAAGGCAAAAGCCGAGCGTGGTTTTACACTTCTCGAGTTACTCGTGGTGATGGTGATCATCGGTTTGCTGGCTGCCTATGTCGGGCCTAAATATTTTTCGCAGGTCGGCAAGTCGGAAATTAAAATGGCGCAAGCGCAGATCGATGCGCTGGAAAAAGCATTGCATCAATACCGCTTGGATGTCGGAAGCTACCCGGCAACCGAGCAGGGTTTGGCTGCGCTGGTCAATCGTCCGAACAACGAGGCGCGCTGGCAAGGTCCTTATTTGTCTAAATTGCCGCCGGCCGACCCTTGGGGGCGTCCGTATATTTACAAATATCCCGGTGAACGGGCCGAGTTCGATTTGCTATCTTTGGGTAAGGATGGGCAACCGGGTGGCGAAGGCGAAGCGGCTGATATAACGAACTGGTAAATTCCTGTAATGCGTTATGAAGTGAAAGCCGTGATGTCCGGGCAGGGTACCGTGCATCTTGAGCTGGAAGCGAACAATGAGGAAGAGGCTCGCCGCCAGGTGATTGAACAAGGCGGCATGGTTCTTAGTATACGGCGCAGCTTCTCAGGCTTTTCGCTGAAAACGAAGAGTCATTTTCCGCTGGTTCATTTCAGCCAGGAATTGCTGTCGTTACAAACCGCGGGTTTGAGTTTGGTGGAAAGTATCGAAACGCTGTTGGAAAAAGAACAGGACGGGGGTAACCGCAAAATTATCCAGACCATCCTCGATAGACTGTACGAAGGGGTGACGTTCTCGCAAGCGCTGGAAGAATATCCGCAGGCGTTTCCGCCGCTTTATATCGCCACGGTTCGTGCCAGCGAACGCACCGGCGATCTGGCCGAAGCGCTGACACGCTTCATCACTTACCAGACACAGATGGACTTCGTGCGCAAAAAGCTGGTCGGTGCATCGATTTATCCGGTGTTGTTATTGGTCGTCGGTTTTCTGGTTTCCATCTTTTTGATGGTGTTTGTCGTGCCAAAATTCAGTGCCATTTATGATGACATGGGCAGCGATTTGCCGTGGCTTTCATTGTTGCTGATCAAATGGGGGCAATTCGTTCACGAGCGCGGCTGGGAATTAGCTATTGCCGCGCTGGCCCTGCTGGTTGCGGCGGGATATACGGTGACCCGGCAATCCTTCCGTGCCAATGTGCTGCAATTATTATGGCGTATACCAGCGATCGGTGAGCACATGCGCGTTTATCAATTGGCACGATTTTACAAAACGCTGGGCATGTTGTTGCGTGGCGGCATACCGGTCACGCAAGCGCTGGACATGGTCAGTGGATTGCTGCAGCCGCATTTCCGGCCGAAAGTCGCCGCGGCCGCCAAACATATCCGTGAAGGTAAAACAATTTCCACCGCGATGGAAGTGGAGGGATTAACGACCGCAGTCGGCAATCGCATGCTCCGCGTCGGTGAGAGAACGGGTTTGATGGGCGATATGATGGAACGGATCGGTAATTTTCACGACGAGGAAATCGCCCGTTGGGTGGAGTGGACAACCAAATTGATTGAACCGCTATTGATGGCGGTCATCGGTATCGTGATCGGCGGAATTATTATTCTCATGTATATGCCCATATTTGAATTGGCGGGGAGTATCAACTGATGGACGCGGGCGTACACTCTGAAAGCAAACCGGCGATGGATATCGGCCATCTCGCTGCTGCGCGGCAGAAAGCGTTCGAGCAGGGCATTTCCGTTATCCGGATTCTGGAAGAAAAAGGTGTTTATACCCCCGATGAGCTCATGCAGCAGCTCGGGCAGCTGTTGCATATGCCGGTACTGGATATGAAAGCGATTCATGTGCTTAGTCCTGCTTTTGACATTTTGCCGTTCGGCGAAGCCATGATGAATGAGTGTGCATTGTTCCGCCAGGAACGGAATTATCTGTTTGCCGTCAGCAATCCCTTTTCCAGCAAGTTGCGGGCATGGGCGGAAGAGCGTTTTGATGTTGCGGTGGCATGGTATCTGGTGCATCCGGCCGATCTGGGCGCTTTTTTCACCCAGCAGGAAAAAACCATGCGCGCCATGGATCAGGTGTTGTCTTCCACCGAGCTGGATAAAATACAAAGCGGGATCGAGGATTTATCGCTAAAAAGCATCAACGAGGGTACCAGTCAGGTGGTGCGGCTGGTGCACTCCACGTTATACGATGCGCATAAATCGCAGGCCAGCGATATTCACCTGGAGATGACGGCGAGTACGTTGTCGATCAAATACCGCATCGATGGCGTATTGAGCTCGATCGGCGTGATTCAAGGCGCGGACTTGGCCGAGCAGGTCATTTCCCGTATCAAAGTGATGTCCGAGCTGGATATTGCCGAGCGCCGCGTGCCGCAAGACGGACGTTTCAAAATTTCCATCCAGGGACGGGAGATCGATTTCCGCGTTTCGATCATGCCGAGCATTTTCGGCGAAGACGCCGTTTTGCGTATTCTCGACCGGCAAGCGCTATCCGATCACATCGAAGGATTGACGTTGAATCAGCTCGGTTTCAGCCAGGCTGCAATCACCAGTATCCGCCGCTTGAGCTCGGAGCCTTACGGTATGCTGCTGGTTACCGGGCCGACCGGAAGCGGCAAAACGACCTCGCTGTATGCTGCGATTTCCGAAGTCAATAGAGGCGATGACAAGATTATTACGATCGAGGATCCGATCGAATATCAGCTCCCCGGTGTTTTGCAGATTCCGGTGAATGAAAAAAAAGGATTGACCTTCGCACGCGGTTTGCGCTCGATCCTGCGGCATGATCCGGACAAAATCATGGTGGGCGAGATTCGCGATGCCGAGACGGCGCAAATCGCCATTCAGGCGGCGTTGACCGGTCACTTGGTTTTTACCACGGTACACGCCAATAACGTATTCGATGTCATCGGCCGGTTCGCGCATATGGGCGTGGATCCCTACAGTTTTGTCTCCGCGTTGAACGGAATTCTGGCGCAACGTCTGGTGCGCTTGTTGTGTCCGCATTGCGCGATCGACGAGCGCCCGGAGGATAAACTGATCGAAGAATCCGGAATCGCGTTGGACGAAGCGAAGCATTACAACTTCCGCAGCGGAGAAGGCTGCGGTCAATGCCGCGGCAGCGGATACCGGGGACGAAATGCCATTGCCGAGATTCTGCTGCTGAACGATGAGATCCGCGAGCTGATCGTGGCGCAAGAACCGATACGCCGCATCAAGGAAGCGGCCAGAAACAATGGTACGCGTTTCCTGCGCGAGGCGGCTTTGGATATGGTCAAGCAAGGATTAACCAGTTTGGAGGAGGCCAATCGTGTCACCATTGTGGCGTGACCGGATACAGATTTTTCTGGCGCCGGAACGAATCGACTGGGTTCGTGCCACGCGCGGCTTCAAACCGGTGCAGGCTGCCAAAGTCACCGTGCTGTGCGAACCGATGCAGGGTGCGCCGCTTTGGCAAGCAGCGCTGCAGCAGTTGGAAAAACAACTGGTTGGTGTATCTGGATCGGATTTGTCGATTACTTTGTCGAATCATTTCGTACGATACGTTTCGCTGCCGCCGCAGGCGGAAATCATGACGCCGGAGGAAGTGAGCGCCTATGCCGCTTTTCGCATGCGCGAAGTCTATGCCGAACGCGTTGATGCCTGGGTGCTCAGTGTCAGTGAATGGAGTCCGCTGACCGGTGCCGTGTGTGGCGCGATTCCGCGCGATTTAATGACGGAGCTGGAAAAAATGGCTGCGCGGTTGCACTGCAAACTCAAAGAGATCGAGCCTTATTTCGCGTCCGTTTACGATCACTGGCAAAAGTTGCTAGATGGCGATAAAACTTATTGTGCGGTGGTGGAGACCGGGCGTATGTGCATTTCCACTCAAATTGGCGGCGTCTGGCACAGTATCCGCAATCAGCGCATTGCGCATAGCGTAGCGGATGAATTGCTCGCGGCACTGGATCAGGAAGCTGTGTTGTCCGGCAATAAAGCAGCGGTTGAACAGGTTTTTCTATTCGCACCGCAGCATCCGGATTTGACGCTGCCGGAGAACTGCGGCTGGCTGATCGTTCCGCTGCCGGCGGAGAAAATACCGGCGCTGGCGTACTATCCATCTACGCAGATTGATGGCAGCAGGTTGAATCATGCCGCGTTTAAAGCTTAAGTTTCCCGATCGCGGGCAAGCGGTTCCGCACATCGATTTTGCGTTGCTACTGATCGGTTTGCTGGTGCTGGGCGGTGTGTTCTGGCAATTCCGGCAAGTAACCGAGGAAGTAAATTATTGGACGAATCGTGTCGAGCGTCTGGAGAAACAACAGCAGCAAAAAGCCGCGCCGCGCACCCGGGCAACTTCGCGGGTGAAGGAATTCAGCCAGGAAATCCGTAAGGAAATCACGCAAGCCAACGCGATATTGGATCAAATCAATTTGCCTTGGGAGACGCTATTCGATGCCATCGAACACGCGGCGACGGAACAAATCGCTTTATTATCCTTGCAGCCGAACGTGGGCAGCCGCACCTTGCGCATCAGTGGCGAAGCCAAAAACATGGCCGAACTGCTCGATTTCGTCGAAGCGCTGGAACGTGAATTAGTTTTTGAGAATGTGCATTTGTTAAACTATAAGATTAAACAAGATAATCCGCACCGGCCGATTATTTTTCTTCTGACTGCAGCATGGATGCAAGTTTCTTGAAGACCGGAGCACTTCAAACCCGGCTTGACCGGCTGATGCTGCAACTGCGCTGGCAAGCAGGCCGCCTCGGTACGATTGGAAAGATCGGTTTAGGTTTGATCGTGGTTGCATCTATCTATTTTTTCTCAGCGCTTTTGCCGCAAGAATCCGATTTGCAGAAACTGAGAGAACGTGCCGAGACGCTGCAAATGCAGGAGCTGGCAAAACACAATCAAAATGAAACGGAAGGTGGGAAAAAATTGAGCAGCGATCAGGCGCTGCAAGTATTTTATGATTTTTTTCCGCGCATCGATTCGTCACCCTTCTGGATTCGCGAATTGGTGCAATTAGCCAAGAAACACAACGTGGAACTTAACAGCAGTGAATACCGGCTGGTTTCTGAAAATGACGCGCGTCTGGTGCGTTACGAGATGATTCTGCCGGTAAAAGGCCGCTATCCGCAGATTCGCGCTTTCATGTCGGCGGCGCTGGAGGCCGTTCCCGCCATGGCTATTTCCGCGATCGCGATTAAACGCGAAAACATAACATCCGACAGACTTGAAGTTCGTCTTGAAATTAATCTGTACTTAAACAAATAAGCGATGGATCAAGCTGAGAAAAAGCGGAAATTGATTTTGGGCGGCGCATTGATTGCCACATTGGTTGCCGTGGTGCTGGTCGAAGAAGAAGAGACAACGACTGATACCGGAGAAACCGTGCAACCGGCAAAGTCAGCCAGTACAAAAGAAAGAGCCCGAGGCCAGGAAAATACCGCCGAATTGCTGGATGTCAGTAAATTGGGACAAAGAAAATTCAATCCGCTGGCAGGTGAACTGTTTGCATCGACCACATGGGCGCCGAAACAGCCGCAAATCAGTTTGGAAGAGCAAATCGCGCGAGCGGAACAAGCGAAAAAAGCAGCTCCACCGCCCGCACCAACCGCGCCACCGCTGCAATTCAAATACACCGGCAAGGCGGTTACCGACAATGAAACTTGGGTTTTCCTGTCACAATCGGGAGAGAACCACATCACTAAGGTGGGCGGGAAAATTAATAGCCAATACCGGCTGGATTCGATCAATGACAGCACGGTTACCGTCACTTATCTACCGCTCAATGTAAAGCAGACGCTTACTATCAACAACAAGATCGCAGGAACATTCCGATGAAAAGCTGGAGAATTATTGTCCATATCATTTTGTTCGTATCGATGACAGGGTGTGCAATCAATAATCGAACATTTGGTACTAGGAATAGTGCATTTGACGATGGGCAGAAACTGATTGCGCAAGGTCAATTTGAAAGCGGACTTGAAAAATTAGACCAAGCGCGGCGCGAGGAACCTGAAAACAGAGATATTCAAACCGTTGTTTTGCGCTTACGTGAAGAAGTTGCCGGTAAGCTTCTTTTTGAGGCAGAAAATTTGCGCTTTTCTGGAGAATTGGATCGTGCAACTCAAGCTTTTCAGCGAATTCTTAAATTATTTCCATTCAACGAAAGAGCCAAGGAAGGTTTGGGATCGATAGCGTTAGATCGACAACATATTGCTAAAGTTGATACAGCGAGAGAGCTGTTAAGAAATGGAGAAACTTCAAAAGCTGAAACGCTGGTACGTGCGGTATTACAAGAAAACCCGCAACAATCACATGCGCGTCAGTTGATTTCAGAAATCAATTTAAATCTATCACGCCCTGAAGTTACTCATCTAATCCTGGAATCAGCCTTCAAAAAAACCGTTACGATGGAATTCAAAGATACCGATCTTAAATCGGTGTTTGAACTCATCTCGCGTACTGCTGGCGTTAATTTTGTATTTGACAAAGACATTCGCCAGGACACCAAGATTTCAATTTTTGTAAGAAATAATACCATTGAGGATATTCTCAAATTGATCCTCACGACTAATCAGATGGCGTTTAAGGTACTCAACAATAATTCATTATTGATCTATCCCAATACGCCGGCCAAACAAAAGGATTACCAGGAATTGGTCGTGCGCAGTTTCCAGATAGCACACACCGACGTTAAGCAGATGGTTGCAATGGTCAGAGGCATTGTCAAAGCGAAGGATATTTATGTCAATGAACAACTCAATCTGTTCATCATGCGCGATACGCTCGAAGCCATACGCCTGACAGAGCGCTTAATCAGCTTGAATGATTATGCAGAACCTGAGGTCATGCTCGAAGTGACCATTCTTGATGTTACTCGTACCAACTCTTTTTTATTAGGGCCTACTTTCCCTCAAGCAGCTTATTTCAATTGGGCTGGAGCTGCTACCGCTGCTCCGGCTGCTGCTCTCATCAGTCAATTTGGTTTTGAGGGACTTAAAAGTTTTGGTATGGCTACTAGCCAAGCAAAAATTGATTTTCTGCAAAACTTTTCAGCGGGCGATATATTGGCAAACCCCAGAATTCGAGTCAATAATAAAGAAAAAGCGAAAATTCATGTGGGTACCAAAGAACCTTTCTTTACTGCCAATGTGCAAGCTGGTGTTTCCGCTGTCGTTACTTCAACGCCGACGTTTATCGATTTGGGGGTCAAGCTCGATGTTGAGCCCCGCATTGGATTAAATGACGATGTAACCCTAAAAGTCACTTTAGAAGTAAGCTCTTTATTAGGTACGATTTCAAACGATAAAGGAGCAACTGCTCCGCGGGTCGGAACGCGAAATGCTGAAACCCTTCTTACTTTAAAAGATGGTGAAACACAAGTCATCGCAGGGCTACTCGATAATCGAGAAAGAAAAGCTGCTCAAGGTCTTGCTGGATTAATCAATATTCCTGGATTGGATCGATTGACCTCCAATCAGAATATTGAACGAACAAAAAATGAAGTGATATTACTGATAACGCCGCGCATTATTCGCAATATTCCTCGCCCCACCAATTCGGAAAGCGAATATCACTATGGCACCGCCAGTGAAGCGGGTAAATTACCGGTCGCCATCAAAAAAACAGCAGCGCAATCCTTGTCAGTCGCACCGTCAGGTGGATCAGGGCGTGGTGCGGCGCCTGCGGCGATGGATGCTTTTTCCGCAGCCGAATTACAAGAGCCTACGCCCAATCCATTTGCCAATGTAGCGTCTTCACCGCCATCCTCGCCAGCACTTACACTGCAAGCGCCAACCAATGTCGGTTTGGGTAAGGAATTCTCGGTCAATGTCCGGCTAGTGGGGGCGAAAGCCACTGTCAACAGCGATTTGCAATTAACCTATGAATCCAGTTCATTGGAAGCGCTGGATGGCGGCGATAAATCGGGAACGCGCACGATTAAATTAGGCAAGGATCAAGCTTCTGGTTTGGCTGCGCAGATACGCTTTAAGGTAATCGCCGCAAACCCCGGTACGACAGAGATCAATATCCAGAATGCTACCGCGGAAGACATGGAAAATAATCAAGCGGCGGAAGTGACGTTGCCGCCGCCGGCCAGTATCAATATCAAATAATAACCAGGTCATGGGTGGATTGAGCACTTTTGCGCCGCAAAGAGGATTCACGCTGATTGAATTGATGGTCGTGGTGGTGATCATGGCTATCTTGGCGGTGGCGGCAATGCCTCTGCAAGAACTCATGGTGAAGCGCGAGAAAGAGCAGGAGTTGCGCGTTGCTTTGCGGCAGATTCGTTCGGCTATTGATGCTTACAAACAAGCCGTGGATGAAGGGCGTATCGCGAAGAAAGCGGATGAAACCGGTTATCCTCCCCGATTGGAGGAATTATTCATGGGCGTGCCGGATATCAAAAATCCGGATAAAAAGGTGATTTATTTTATGCGCCATTTACCTCGCGATCCGATGTTTGTCGAACTGGATATCGCCGGTGTGACAGCGGCTCCCGCCGCGGATACCTGGGGCAAACGCAGCTACGAAAGTCCGTGGGATAGCCCGAAGGAAGGCGACGATGTTTATGATGTTTTTTCACGTTCCGAGGCCATCGGTCTGAACGGCATTCCTTACCGGGAGTGGTGATTGGCATGTCCAGAGTAATAAGATATGCGGGTTTTACCTTGATCGAGCTGCTCGTGGTGATGGCGATCATTGCCACATTGCTGAGCATTGTTGCGCCGAAGTATTTTAATTCCATCGACAAAGCCAAGGAGTCGGTTTTGCGGCAAGATCTCGGCGTGATGCGCAATGCCATTGATCAATTTTATTCAGATTTCGGCAAATACCCCATCGACTTGGCGGAATTGGTCGACAAGCGCTATCTGCGCAACATACCGAAAGATCCTTTTACCGAAAGCGACAAAACCTGGATCGAAATTCCGCCTAAGAATGAAACAGAGCCTGGAGTTTACGATGTTCAGAGCGGTTATACCGGACGAGCATTGGATGGTTCGTATTATCAAGAATGGTAAACAATTCAGATTTTCCCGGATTTATGCCAAGTAAATGTACTAGTGAGCCACAATTAGAGGATGGCTTTGTCTATCTTTGGGCCTTGTTTGCAGTCGCATTGGCGGGTATTGTTATGGCCGGAGCAGGCCAGGTTTGGCAAGTAAAAGCGCAGCGCGAAAAAGAAGCCCAATTACTATATGTAGGCGAGGAATTCCGCAAAGCGATCATGTCTTATTACAATACGGGCACTAAACAACTACCTGAATCTCTCGGAGATCTGCTGCAAGATAAACGGTTACCGAATATCAAGCACCATTTGCGAAAAATCTATCTGGATCCGGTGACTAATACAGCCGAATGGGGTCTCATTGAAGAATCTTCGCCGGGTAGTAACGTAACGCCGAATACAAATACAAATGCGACATCCGGTAATAATCCGGCATCTAATGTAACCCCGGCAGCTGGTAATAATCCGATGCTCGCTACGCAATCAACACCGGGCAGTAGTAGCCCAGTACCCGGCAATAATCCAACATCCGGTAATAGTCCCGCGCCCGGCAGTGCGATGCCGAATAGCAATCCGGCAATCTCAAATATCAATAAGAGAATTGTCGGGGTATACAGTCTCTCCGAAAAAAAACCGGTCAAAAAAGACAAGTTCCCTGAACGGTACGCAAAATTTTCCGAAGCTGCGACTTATCGCGACTGGAAATTTGTCTATAAGCCCGGCGAAGCTGGCGACTCACAGAAACCAGCAACCAACCAGAACAAGCCGAATACGCCATCAGGACAATCGGCTTCACCCTTTGCGCCGCAATCCTCAGCAACGGGCGCAAGTGCATCGCCTTTTTCTTCGCCATCTTCATCAACCGGCAGTGCCTCACCTTTTGCAGCACCTTCGTCTGACACAGGCGATACAAGAGAGCCAGCATCCGGTTTTTCAATGCATTAATAGAAAGATTAATCGAGTAGAGATACGCCCTGCTCAGATTCCAAAGTCGGTACATCTGTACTAGAAATATAGTAGTGATTTCTTATTTGCTCAAAACGAAAAAAAGTTAAAAATGTGGCGGATTCAAATTGAAATTTAGACTCCATGATATTTCATAAATAAATTAAGGATAATGAAAATGAAAAATAAATTGTTAACAGCGAGCCTTGCTGGATTAATGGGGATTATATTAAGCTCGCCTGCATCTGCTGGAATGTCAGTTCGCAGCACTTTTTCGGATGCCGCGTTATCTATTGATGGTTGGGGAAGTCAAAGTACAAGTAGTGGCTTTCTTCAAACAGATATACCTGCTGGATCGACCGTTCTAGGTGCCTACCTCTATAGTTCTGCTGTGTGGAGTAGCGGTGTTGCAGGTGATGTGACTTTAAATGGGAATTTCCTATCAAGTGCATCGGGCTTGTTGCTGCCTACGAGTAATCCAGTTCATACTAATATATATGATGTCACTAGCTTCATGAAGCCAGCAATCGAGTCAAGTGCTGGTGGATTGCAAAACTGGTCAATCTCAGAAAGTGGTTATACTGATGGCGAGGTGCTGGTTGTAGCTTATAAGAATGCAGCGACAATTGGCGGCACAGCCATAATTATGGATGGCGGTTTATCAACAACAGGTGACACTACACATTTGGGATTTCTTGCCCCCTATAGCGGCGGAGATGCAATCATGTCATTGGCAAGTAGTTATAGTTATGGTGATGGTCAATTTACAAACGTGACTGTAACCACCGATTCAACCCTTTCCAGAGCTTTAACCAGCGCTGCAGGAGGAAATGATGATGGCGGTTTTGAAGATGCTAACGGCGCATTGATAACTGTGGGGGGGGTCGGTGATAGTATTCTTAATCCAAGTGATCCTTTCTTGCACGGTGCAGCTTATGATGATGAACTCTATAATCTTGCACTCGGAAATGGGGTTGATCCTACCCCTTTCCTAAAAACAGGAGATAAATTTGTTGATATATTTACTCAAAATCCTAGTAACGATGATAATGTTTTTGGTTTGTTTTTTACGAGTACCTTCAGGATCAGCAATGTAGATGGAACTACAATTCCAGTTGTTCCAGAACCTGAAACCTATGCCATGTTACTGACAGGTTTAGGATTATTGAGCTTTGCCGCTCGCCGCAGACAACAAAACGTTTAATCTGAAGCAGATTCTAAGAAAGGAGCATTCGTTTAATCGAATGCTCCTTTTTATTTTCTCAGACTGGAAATGCAAATTTCATTCAGCTTTGGTGCTGCGATAAGCCGTCACTTGAATCTCAATCTTCATCCTCGGATCGGATAATCCTGCCGTCAACATCATCGCCGACGGTCTGACATCGCCCAGATATTTGCGCATCACCGGCCAGCATTTTTCAAAATCCCCAGCTTCGGGAAACACGTAAGTAACCCGCACCACGTCTTGCATGCTCGACCCCGCTTGTTGTAAAGCTGCTTCGATGTTTTTGAAGCATTGCTCCGCTTGTTCCAGTAAATCATCGGAAATGATCATTTTGCTGTAATCGAAACCGGTCGTGCCGGATACCAATACCCAATTATCCGCGACGACTGCGCGCGAGTAGCCGATTTCTTTTTCAAATGTCGAACCTGAACTGATGAGTTTGCGTGCCATACGATACTGTCCTTATGCTGGTTTAAAAATTTTCGCGTACGATACCACTATAATGTTGCAATGAGCCAGATGCAAAGCGAGTTTCCCGGCATTTAATTCCAATTCCAAAACAAACATGTCCTTTACCTTTTACTGGCACGATTACGAAACTTTCGGCGCCGATCCCAGACGCGACCGTCCGGCGCAGTTTGCCGGCGTGCGCACCGATGAGGCATTGAACGAAATCGGCGAACCGCTGGTGATCTACTGCAAACCGGCGCGCGATTACTTGCCGCATCCGGAAGCATGTTTGCTTACCGGAATTACGCCGCAGCTTGCTGACGAACGCGGACTGTTGGAACCCGAATTCATTGCGCGCATTCATGCCGAGTTTGCGCAACCGAATACCTGCGGCGTCGGCTACAACTCGCTGCGGTTTGACGATGAGGTCACGCGCTTTACGCTGTATCGCAATTTCTACGATCCGTACGCGCGCGAATGGCAGCAAGGCAATTCGCGCTGGGATATCATCGATCTGGTGCGCATGACGTACGCGCTGCGCCCGAATGGAATCACCTGGCCGCAGCATGACGACGGGCAACCGAGTTTCAAACTGGAGCATTTGGTGGCCGCCAATGGGATTCTGCACGAATCCGCGCACGATGCTTTGTCCGACGTGCGCGCCACTATTGCCTTGGCACGCCTGCTGCGCACGCAGCAACCGCGCCTGTACGATTGGTTGCTGCAATTGCGCGATAAGCGCAAGGCATCAGCGCAGCTTGATCTTGCTACACGCAACCCGGTGTTGCACACCACGCGCATGTATCCGGCCAAAACCGGTTGCACATCGCTGGTCATGCCGTTGATCACCGAACCGGGCAACAACAACAGCGTGCTGGTCTACGACTTGCGCCACGATCCGGACATGTTCTTGCCGTTGAGTACCGATGATCTCAGTCAACTGCTGTTCACCCGCAACGACGACTTGCCCGAAGGCCTGCAACGGCTACCGGTCAAGTCGGTGAAAGTCAACAAATGCCCGGCACTGGCGCCGCGCAATACACTTGATGATGAAGCCGCCGAACGCATCGCCTTGGATAAGGATCGGTGCTACCGGCACTGGCAAACATTGTGCAATCATCCCGATTTCTTTCAGCGCGTCGCCACGGCGTATACCAGCCACGCATTTGAACCTTCCGGCGATGTGGATGTGGCTTTGTATGACGGTTTTCTCGATAACGCAGATGCGGCGTCGCTGGCGCAAGTACGCCGCGCCACGCCGCAACAATTAGCTAGCGCGCGCTTTGATTTTCACGACCGGCGATTGCCCGAACTGTTGTTCCGCTACCGCGCGCGTAACTGGCCGGAAACGTTGACACCGGTAGAAATGGGGCAATGGGAACAGATACGTTTGCAACGCCTGACACAAGGGGATGGCGGTGGAAGTATTACACTAAATGAATTGGCAACAAAAATTACATTATTGCGAGAAACGTACAAAACCGATGAGAATGCCCGGCAGGTATTGAATGCACTGGAAGCATGGGGTATGGGATTATCGGAATAATTTCTTTTCATTTTTTACAATACGCCGTTTCATCATTGATAGTCCTCTCTTAACGATTCCAGTACCGGCAGCAGAGCTGGAATATCATCTTGAATAATGCTCCACAGGGTATCGTTGTCGATACCGAGGTAGCCGTGAATCAGCCGGTTACGTGTAGCAATGATCATCCGCCAGGGTACTTCAGGGTATTTTGCTCGTATATTATCCGGAACATGCGTTGCCGCTTCGCCGATAAGCTCCAAGTTGCGCAAAGTTGCATCATAGTTTAGTCCACTTGTCACAAAAGCAGCTTGATTCAGGCCGTCGCTATAAGCGAGCACCTTGTGGGCGAAGCCGATCATATCGTCAATATAGAAACGCCATTCCCGCAGCGGTGCATCAGACATAGACTCGTTCTTTTTCAATATAAGGACGCAACTCCGGCCGCAACGCTTTCTCAGTAACCAGATCGACCGGGCAGCCCAGTAAATCTTCCAGATAGAATTGCACACCAAAGTAACGCTGTGAAGTTGCGGGGCCGTCAAAGGCAACCAGGATATCCACATCACTACTTGCATTTGCGGTATCACGCACTGTCGAGCCAAACAGAGCAAGGCGGGTGACGCCGAAGCGGTTTTGCAGTTCTGGTTTGCTTTGTGTCAGTAATGCCAAAACATGTTGTCGATGCATTGCGTGATTCCCAGATGATCGCGGATGAGCATACAAAAAAATGAGTGCCGCTTTTCAAATTACACGAACCGAATACGCGAAGTCAAACAATCTTTGCTGATTCAAACCGTTTCTTGCGGCGTAAGCGCTTGCTCTATAGCTGCAAGAAAATTTCTGCGATCTATGATCGTGATAAAATCTCTATCGCTGTTACAGATTAAAATTTTGCCTGGATTTACCCACTTCCCGCCATGAAAAACAATTACCTTGAAAGAATACTGACTGCGCAAGTTTATGATGTTGCGATCGAGAGTCCGTTGGATCTGGTCGCCAATTTATCAACGCGTATCCATAATCAAGTATTGTTGAAACGAGAGGATTTGCAGCAGGTTTTTTCGTTCAAGCTGCGCGGCGCGTACAACAAGATGATCAAGTTACCGCCCGCGGTGCGCAATCGCGGTGTGATCGCCGCTTCCGCCGGGAATCATGCGCAAGGTGTGGCGCTGGCCGCCAAGAAGCTCGATTGTTCCGCTACCATCGTCATGCCGGTGACGACACCGCAAATCAAAGTGCATGCGGTCATGGGGCACGGCGCCACGGTCGCACTGCATGGCGATTCGTATAACGACGCGTACGAGCATGCCATGCAATTGGCCAAAGACGAGCAAGCCACGTTTGTGCACCCGTACGACGATCCGGATGTGATCGCCGGGCAGGGAACGGTCGGTATGGAAATCCTGCGCCAGCATACCGGTGCGATTCACGCGATTTTTGTGCCGATCGGCGGCGGTGGTTTGATCGCCGGGATTGCGGCGTATGTGAAGCGGTTGTACCCGAAAATCAAAATCATCGGGGTCGAGCCGGTCGATGCCGACGCCATGTACCGTTCGCTGCAAAGCGGCCGCCGCGTCAAGCTGGCGCAGGTCGGTTTATTCGCCGACGGCGTGGCGGTGCGGCATGTCGGCAAGGAAACCTTCCGCTTATGCCGCGAGCTGGTCGACGAGGTGATGCTGGTCGATACCGACGCCATCTGCGCCGCGATCAAAGATGTGTTCGAGGATACCCGTACCATTATGGAGCCGTCCGGCGCATTGTCGATTGCCGGTATCAAGGCGTATGTCGCACGCGAGAAGATACAGCATAAAACGCTGGTGGCGATCGCGTCCGGTGCCAACATGAATTTCGACCGCTTGCGCCATATTTCCGAACGCGCGGAAATCGGCGAGCAGCGCGAGGCGGTGATGTCGGTGACGATCCCGGAACAACCCGGTAGTTTCAAGAAATTCTGCAACTTGCTCGGCGCCAAAAGCATTACCGAATTCAATTACCGCTACTCCGATTCGAAGGTGGCGCATGTGTTTGTCGGCGTATCGGTGCGCAACCAGGAAGAAACGCAGCAACTGATCAAGGAATTGAAACAAAGTGGCCTGGCCACCGAGGACATGAGCAACAACGAAATGGCCAAACTGCATGTGCGCCACTTGGTCGGCGGGCATGCGCACGCGGTCAAGAACGAAATTGTGTACCGCTTCGAGTTTCCCGACCGTCCTGGCGCATTGATGAATTTCCTTAACAACATGAGCCACAACTGGAACATCAGTCTGTTTCACTATCGCAACCACGGCGCCGACTACGGTCGCGTGCTGATCGGCATCCAAGTGCCGCCGGAGGAGAAATCCGCTTTCCGGGCTTTTCTTGATCAATTGGGTTATCGCTATTGGGACGAAACCAAGAATCCTGCGTATAAATTGTTTCTGGGATAATTGCCGGATAGCGGCCCATCAGCGGAATATCAGAATTAAGCTGTCAGAAAAATAAAACCTGACAGGCATCATACCCAACATGAACAACCGAGCGCGCCCCAGAAACCGCTCTGTTCGCCGGGTGCTACGGCATGCTGGTAAGCCTGCCCATGCGCATGGCCATGCACAAGACAGCTCGTGCCGCAGCCACAAGCGGTTTGAGCGAGTGTGTGCAGTGATGCCACTGTGCTTGCTGCCGGTTTGAAATAGCCGCCGGAGTGATTCACCGGCGACCAATCCGGCATGGCCGGCGGCAAAGGCGGGGAAAGCGCGCTAAACTCGCCGTCGCCGTAGACGATACGGCCGCCGACGACAGTCAGAACCGATACAAGATGGCGGATTTCGTTTTCCGGAATCTTGAAGTAATCGGCGGATAGTACGGCCAAGTCCGCATACTGGCCGGGTTTGATCCGGCCTTTGACACCTTCTTCATTCGAAAACCAGGTATTTGCATGCGTGTACAGGCGCAATGCGGTCTCGCGATCGACGAGATTGGCCGCCGGATACAGCGGGAGATTTCCCAAGGTCTTGCCGGTAACCAGCCAATACAGTGCATTCCAGGGGTCGTAGCTGGCTACGCGGGTGGCGTCGGTACCTGCGCCCACGTTTACTCCCAGTTCCAGCATCCGTTTATAAGGCGGCGTGCGTTCCACCGCTTTACGGCCGTAGCGTTGCACAAAATATTCACCCTGATAAGCCATGCGATGCTGAATGGCAATGCCGCCACCCAGTTTGGCAATACGTTCGAGATTGGCATCGGTCACGGTTTCAGCATGATCGAAGAACCAGTGGATGCCGTCAAATGGAATATCCCGATTCACTTTTTCGAAGACATCCAGCGCACGCGAGATGGTCTCATTGTAGGTGGCGTGCAATCGGAATGGCCAACGGTGACTGGCGAGGATACGCACCACCGCCTCCAAGTCATTTTCCATGTGCGCGGCCAGATCCGGGCGAGGCATGCGGAAATCCTCGAAATCCGCTGCGGAAAAGACCAGCATTTCGCCTGCACCGTTATGGCGGTAATAGCCATCGCCATCACCCGGTTTCAGCATTTTTGTCCATTTGGAAAAGTCCGCAATTTCTTCTCTGGGATTCTGGGTAAACAAGTTATACGCGATCCGTACAGTCAGCTCGTCCGCTTTATGCAGGTCTTCGATAATTTTGTAGTCATCGGGATAATTCTGATAGCCGCCGCCGGCATCGATCACGCTGGTGATTCCTAGGCGGTTCATTTCTCGCATGAAATGGCGTGTCGAATTGATCTGATAGTCATACGGCAATTTCGGGCCTCGGGCGAGCGCGGAATACAGGATCAGCGCATTCGGTTCCGCCAGTAGCAGGCCGGTGGGATCGCCGTGGCTGTCCTTGGCAATCAGGCCGCCTGGCGGATTGGGCGTGTCGCGGTCGTAACCGCAGGCGCGCAGCGCGGCGCGATTCAGCAGGGCGCGGTCGTACAGATGCAATATGAAAACCGGCGTATCTGGTGCCACGGCGTTGATTTCATCCAATGTCGGCAAACGTTTCTCGGCAAACTGCATTTCAGTGAACCCGCCGACCACGCGCACCCACTGCGGTGCCGGCGTGCGCGCTACTTGCTCTTTTAGGCGGCGCATGGCATCGGCCAGCGAAGGCATGCCGTCCCAACGCAATTCCAGGTTGTAATTGAGTCCGCCGCGGATGAGGTGCAGATGGGAGTCGATCAAGCCGGGAATGACACGGCGGCGGTTAAGATCGATCACCTGCGTATGGTCATCGGCAAGGCGCATCACCTCATTGTCGTTTCCCACTGCAATAAAACGGCCTTCTGCAATGGCAACGGCCGTGGCTTGCGGATGCTGGCGATCGAGCGTGGTGAATTGACCGTTGCGCAGGATCAATTGAGCTTTTGGGTTCTGCATTGATGTTCCTCCGGAAGTTTCAGCAAGCACACCGGTTTTCGAAAGCAATAAAGACGCTCCGGCTGCTTGCAGAATACGGCGGCGGCGTTGGTTTACCGCGCTGTCATCCATGTTTCATCGCCTTTAAAAGTTGACCACTTATTTCTTGGTAATGGCGAAGTAGCTTGTCATCAGGTTGCGGTAGTTAGGCAGATAGCTGGAAAATAAAGCGCCCAAGCCTTCGATATCATTGCGCCAGTCGCGGTGCAATTCGCAAGCCACGCCAAACCAGCTCATCAGTTGCACTCCGGCGTTTTGCATGCGTGCCCAGGCCGCGTCACGGGTTACCTCATTGAAAGTACCTGAAGCATCGGTGACTACAAATACTTCATAGCCTTCCTCGATTGCGGATAACGCTGGAAAAGCGACACAAACTTCGGTCACCACACCGGCGATGATGAGTTGCTTGCGGCCGGTTTTTTTGATCGCATTGACAAAATCTTCGTTATCCCAGGCATTGATATTGCCGGGGCGAGCGATATACGGTGCAGTAGGGTGCATCTCCTTGATTTCCGGAACCAGCGGCCCATTGGGGCCTCCTTCAAAACTGGTGGTCAGGATGGTGGGCAACTTGAAATACTTGCCGCAGGCGGTGATGGCCAATACGTTATTCTTGAATTCATTCGGTGAAAAATCCTGCACCAGTGAAATCAGCCCTGCCTGATGATCCACCAATAGCAACACAGCATCATCTTTAGAAAGCCGGTTGTATTTGAAAGTCTTGTTCATTGTCGTGCTCCTTTCATGGGTTGTTGTTATGCATTTTTATTCAATACAGCGCATAGAACCGGTCACTGATGATCTTGCCGTTTTTCCAGTGCTGTACCGCTACTTGATCGAACTTTTTGTGGCCCAGATCTTTATGTTTGTATTCATAATGCCATTCGGTCATCGTGACGTTTTCTCCTACGGCGGTCGATACAATCTCCGATTTGAGCCATGCTTCAACGCCTTCGAATAATTCGGATTCCCGCGCTTTGGCTTGTTGCAATCCTTTCGCCACCACATCATTTTTTTCGATCACAATGCAATCGGGATGGTAATACTTGTCCATCGATTCCAGAATTTCGCCCTTCAGAATCATCTGATTCAGATCGTTGAGTTTTTCTTCTAAGGTCATGTTATTCCTAATCCTTTGCTTTCTGCACAGCCTGGGCCTTGTCATAACTCTCGATCAACAGCCGATAATGCGGCATCGGATAATCGGCGTAAAGATCGGCAAAATCCAGCGCTTCCGGCCGGTTCCAGGTTTTCTGCAATTCCGAAATAACCGCAACCGTGTCGATCGGAATGACCCCTGCTTGCACAATACGGGCAACGGTTAAGTCGGTAGCCATTTTGCTCCAGTTACCCGAGGCATCCACAACGGCATACACCCGATAACCGGCGGTCACGGCGCTGATAGACGGAAAAGCCATGCACACGCTGGTCAGCGTACCGGCAAGGATCAGTGTTTTGCGGCCGGTGGCTTCGACCGCCTTAACAAAATCAGCGCTATCCCAGACATTGATTTCGCCACGGCGACCTTGTATATTAACTCCATCAAG
>JAFEEI010000058.1 GCA_018241205.1 Pseudomonadota bacterium | reverse complement strand
GGAAACGCTGACTAATTCGGAGGACGAGCTGAAGCACGAGGAACACGGAACGCAGCAACCAAGACCTATCAACAAGATAGGCGTGGGAGCGAGTACCGCGCAACGACGTGATTCGCTCGTATAGTCAATTAATCAGCGTTTCCCTAAACAAACCGGCCGCTTGACGTCAGCATCAGTTGATCAATTGCTGGCAACTGCTCCCATTTCGATGCCATGCTCGGCAAAGAGCGTGGTGATCCGTGTATTGAGCGCATTTTGAACTTCCATGCGCTCGCCCACCGTGCTCACATAAACCCGCAACTCAAACTCCAGCGATTCCTTGCCAAAAGCCACGAACCAGCACGAAGGTTCCGGTTCCGCCAATACCCTCAGATCCTTTTTGGCCGCCTGCAGCAACAACGCACGCACGGTATCGGCGTCGGTGCCATAGGCTACCCCCACCTTGATGACAATGCGCGTGATCGTGTCGGTCAGGGTCCAATTGGTCAATTGGCCGGTGATGAAGGTTTTGTTGGGGATGACGATTTCCTTGTTGTCAAAATCCAGCACCGTTGTGGCACGGGTGCGAATCTTCGTGACACGGCCGGAAAAGCCTCCGACGGTAATCACATCGCCCACCCGGAAGGGGCGCTCGAATAACAAAATGATGCCGGACACGAAATTGGCAAAAATTTCCTGCAAACCAAATCCCAGTCCCACCGACAAAGCAGCCGCCATCCATTGCAGTTGCGACCAGCGCATGCCAAGCAAACTCAGACCCACCAGGGTACCGCCAATCACGATCGCGTACCGCAGCACGCTGGTGATGGCGTAACGCGACGCCGCATCGATACGGATATGCGACAACAGGCTGATTTCGATCAATCCGGGCAGATTGCGCGCCGCAGCCGTTGTCAGTGCCAGGGTAAAAATACCCAGCAGCACGACCATCAGCGTCACCGGCTGCTGTGTGGTGGCGCCATCGGCACCGGTATCGCTGACATGCCATAACACGATTTCATCGAGACGCGTCATGGCCGGTAATAAGGTCACCCATACCGCGATCAATCCCACGGCCAGCAGACTCAGGCGCAAAGCCCGCAACAACCGCTGCGTCTGCGTATTGACCTGCTCCAGGGTGATGTTTTCGTCGGGTTCGAGCATCACTTCACCGGACTCACCGGCAGCCTGCGCTTCAGCCTGCCGGTGTTCTTCCAACCGGCGCAATGCCAGACGCCGTTCTCCGAGTAAAAACCAGCGTGCCAGCATACCCATGGCAATCGCCACGGCAACAATTACTGTAAAGCTGGCCAGCATCGATTGCAGAATCATGCCCGCAGAATAAACGTAACCCGCCAACGCCAGTCCAGCCACTGCCAGCAACATGGCTGGCAACGTGAAGCGCAGGGCTTTGCGCAGTAGCGATGGTTCGCTCGCTATACCGCGAATCACCCACAATCGTCCCACGTCCAACAACCGCCACAGCACCCAGGCTAAAATGACGCAACTGAGCACGATCGCTAATCGCGCTTGCACATCGACCGCCAGATCATGCTTGCGGATGAATGCCAGAGAACTGATGAAATAAAGCGGCAAAACGCTCATCGCAATGGACAGCCAATGGCGCAGTGCCGTGCGGCGCTGCTTGGTCCAACGGAAATGCGCGTGCCCCAGACCTCGCTCGATACTGGTCCAGCGCAGAAATTGCACCGCCAGCAGCGGCAATACCATGAGCAGGCAGGCCTCACCGAAAGAATGACTGAATCGTCCCGGGCTGCCCACTTGCTGCAGCAATTGCCCGGATAAAGCGAACAAAGCCGGCAGGGGTAGCGCTGCCAAAAAAGTCCATCCCAAAGCTTTCACCGTCATCTGATAGCTATCCTTGCGGATCTGGTAGGTATCCATCGCCAGTGCCTCGATGCGTGCACGAGCACGATAGCGCAGTTGCAGCAAGATCACTGCGAACAATAAACTGATCAACCACGGCACGGGTTGCTGCGAGAAATTTTGCAAACCCAACTCACTCAGGGTGATAAAACGCGAGAATTTGATCAAATCCTGCATGCCATCCGGTAAACGCTGCAACCAATCGCCATTGACGACACTATGACCCGGAATCCACAATAAACGGCGGTCCAGCAGTTTTTGCAATTCCTGAGAGAGTTGGATTTGCTCCTGTATGGCCTGTTCGCTTCTCTCCAGGGTTGCAATCCGGCGCTGCAACATGGATTCCAGCAGAAACAGCAATTCAACGCGCTTCTGCAGCAACGGCAACAACTGTTTTTTTACGCTTTCTTTGGTCTGGCTTTCATTCGCGGCATCGAAGTGCGCATTGATCAGCGCCTGCGAAACCTTGTCGATGTCCAGCAAATCCCTCTGCTGCTCGTTGAGCACGATCCGCTCCAAGCGCAGTTCGGCCAGGTCATTGCGAATCAGCTTCAGGCGCTGCTGAAAATGTGCTATCGGTTTCAACCGCCGCCGCTCGCTCCACAGCCACCGGCCGACACGTTCATTGGCACTTCCCATGTCCAGCCGGGTACGGCTGTCCTGCAGATTAACCGCGATCCGCTCCCGATCCTGTTCATTGGAAGTCAAGGCTTCCCGTTCGCGCGCCAACAGCTCATTGTGCTGGATCAACTCGTCACCGATGGCGCGATTGGTCTTTGCCGCCGAAGAAAAGACGAATCCCGATTCCGCCAACTCCTGCTCCCGTTGCAACAACTGCTCATTCAACAACTCGAGCTCACGGCGGCCCCGGCTGGTTATGCGCTGTTGCAGAAGTTCCACGCGCTTTTCGTGCAACCCGATGCGATAGCGCAATTCGTGCAATACCATTTCGTTCTGGCTTTGCCGCTGCGTGGCCGTGTCCTGCTCGGCCAAACGCAATTCCAGCAATGCTTGCAGCCGCCGCTGCTCGCTGCGGCGGCGCAAACTTAGTGCTTCATGCAATGCCGCGGGCTCATCCTTGGGCATAACCAGTGGCACGGATAATTCCTCAATGCGGCGATGCAGTGAGGCAATCTCTTCTTCGGCCTGAGCCGGCCGCGATAAGGCCAGCACCAAAGCTTCGCTGGCCGATTGGATTTGCGCGCGCAGATCGGCGATGATGGTGCGCTCCCGCTCCAGAATTTGTTCCAGCGTTTCACCGTCGGCATTGACCGGCAAACGTTTGGACCATTCGTGCAGTTCCTGCTCATGATTCGTCGCCAACGCTTTTTGCAGCTGATCCATGCGCTTCGGGTGATCGGCTGTTTCAGCCCGCAGCTCGATCAGGCGCTCTTTCAAGGTCTTTAATTCACGCTCGTCCGCACGGGCAGCTTCCAGATAGTCCAACGCCGCCTGCCGCTGATTGTCGTTCATTTTGCTGCGATCAATCGCCACTCGTGCAGCATCGATGGACTTGGAAACCGATGGCTCACCTTTCGAGTATGCGTTACCCGGCAACGACACGAGCGCCAGGAAACAGCTTAACCAGAAGAAAAAAAACAGCGCTTTGTCATCGAAACGGAACATAGGCAACATGAGATAAATTGTGATGATAAAAATGGACACAGACTTTATGACTGAACCGGGAGAACTTAGCATACTTCAGCCGATTACTCACACCGACATTTCCGGCTTTCCGGTTAATGTCTGTATTTATGTCAATGATGGGAAATTATATCTGCCATCTATCACGCCAAAATTATGGGTGTAATGGACGCAACGTCATAAATTATCCCTCTTATCCTAAAATATGTTGATAGAATACCCAGCGAAGTTAGCCAGGCAGTCGCCGCTTGTTGCTCTTTTTGAGCGCAAGGGGAGGAAAGTCCGGGCTCCACAGAGCAGGATGACGGTTAACGGCCGTCCGCCGCGAGGCGAGGAATAGGGCCACAGAGACGAGCGTATTCAGTTACGGTGAAACGCGGTAACCTCCATCCGGAGCAAGACCAAATAGGCAGGCGGTGATGTTGCTCGCAGAGCCTGCGGGTAGGTTGCTTGAATGTACGGGTAACCGTGCATCTAGAGGAATGACTGTCCACGACAGAACCCGGCTTACCGGCTGGCTTCACAAAATTTTAATGGGATTGATCCGAATTTGATTATAGCCGTCATGCAAAAACACCATGAGCGCTTGATACTTTACGTATAGCAATGATCCGTAAATTTCTCCGCAAGGTATTCAGCCGCAAAACCCCTGTTTCCAAATCGACTGCACAGTTGAATACTATTTCGAATACGCGCCATGGCATCCGGCGTAACTTGATTAATCCATGCGCATTAAAAATCGCCACCAATCTGCAACAAGCAGGGTTTTCCGCCTACATCGTCGGCGGCGCGGTACGTGATTTACTGCTGGGATTGACGCCGAAGGATTTCGATGTCGCGACCAACGCCACTCCGGAAGAAATCCACAAGCTGTTCCGCCGTTCCCGCATCATCGGACGCCGTTTCCGCCTGGTTCATGTGATGTGCGGCGCCGAAACGATCGAAGTGTCGACTTTCCGCGGTTCTTCGCCGCCGGACATCGAGGAAGATTTCGTAGCGATCCCGCTAACCGACGCGCATGGCCGCTTGCTGCACGACAATGTGTTCGGTAACCAGGAAGAAGACGCCGTGCGGCGCGATTTCACTGTCAACGCGCTGTTTTACGATCCGGTCAAGGAAGAAATTCTGGATTATCTGAATGGCTTCGACGATATCAAAATCAAAAAACTGCGCATCATCGGCGATCCGGTGCAGCGTTACCGCGAAGATCCAGTACGTTTGTTGCGTGCAGTGCGGCTGGCGTCGAAACTCGGCATGCAAATCGACGCGCAAACCGCTCAGCCGATCGGCGATCTGGCGCCATTGCTGCAAAACGTTCCGCCATCGCGCTTATTCGACGAAATGCTCAAGCTATTGTTATCGGGACACTCGCTGTCTTGCGTCGTGGAGCTGCGCGCACGCGGGTTGCACCATGGCCTTTTACCGATGCTTGATGTGATTCTGGAGCAGCCTTCGGGCGAGCGCTTCATTACCATCGCGCTGAAGAATACCGACGAGCGGATCAAGCAAAACAAACCGGTTTCGCCCGGATTCCTGTTTGCCATATTGCTATGGCATGAAGTGCTATCGAATTGGAGCAGCCAGCAAGCATCGGGAGAAAAACCCATGCCCGCTTTATTCAAAGCAATGGATCAAGTGCTTTCACTGCAACATAAAAAACTTGCCATTCCGCGCCGCTTCGATGCGGTCATTCAGGAAATATGGGCGATGCAGCCGCGCTTTGAAGCACGCAGCGGGCAAAAACCATTCCGGCTGCTATCCCATCCGCGCTTCCGCGCGTCTTATGATTTCATGCAACTACGCTGCGAGAGCGGCGAATTAAGCGTGGAGTTGGGTGAATGGTGGAAAGCGTTTCTTTCCGCAGGCAACGAAGAGCGGGAAAAAATGTTGCCGAAGCAAACGGCCGGCAAGAAACCCAGAAGGAGGCGCAGCCGCAAAAAACCTTCGTCCAGCTCCACAGTTCAGCCGGACAACTCCGGCAATCCGGAAAATATCTAATTTCTTCTCCGCATGAGCAAAAAACCGAGTCAAGCTTTCGTCGCTTTGGGCAGCAATCTGGAAAATCCCGTTTTTCAAGTTCAGCAGGCATTCGACGAATTGAAACAACTGCCCGGCACGCAATTGATCCGCCGCTCATCGCTTTACTGCAGTGCGCCGGTAGGAAAACTGGATCAGCCCGACTTTATCAACGCGGTGGCGCTGATTGAAACTCTCCTTGCGCCACACGACCTCCTGAAGGCGTTATTGACAATCGAACAACGCCACGGACGTGTGCGCGAATCGCTGAATGCCCCGCGCACGCTGGATCTCGATATTCTGTTGTACGATGCGCTGCACTTTCAGGATACGGATTTAACCCTGCCGCACCCGCGCATGACACAACGCGCCTTTGTGTTGATGCCGCTGATGGAAATTGCACCGGATTGCCATATTCCGGGCCACGGGTATATTGCGCCACTGCTTGCGGCATGCCGCGATCAACAACTGGAGCAAATCAAGGAATCGCCCTAACTCAGCTCTTAGCCTGCAATGGCAATCTGCTGTTCTGTCGTGGGACGCTCAGCAGGCTCGAGTTCCAGTATATGTGCGGATAATTTAGTTGGCTTATCACTGATAATTTTTCCACCGTCAAGCACAATCACCCTATCCGCGCTGGCAATTGTTTCCGGGCGATGCGCGACGATGATACGGGTCAGTTTCAACGCACGGATCGCTTCGTTGACGCTATGTTCACGCGCGATATCGAGGTGGCTGGTTGCTTCGTCAAGGAAAAGAATGCTGGGTTGACGGTAAAGCGCCCGGGCTAGCAATAGCCGTTGTTTCTGGCCACCCGACAATACGGCGCCCATATCACCCACCAATGTATTGTATTGCATCGGCATTGCCGTAATATCTTCATGAATCGACGCCAGACGTGCACTTGTTTCGATACGGCCGTAGTCCGCTTGCGGGTCAAAAAAACAAATATTTTCCGCAATGGAACCGGCAAACAATTGGTCGTCCTGCATGACACTGGCGACTGCGTTGCGGTATCGCTCAATCCCAAGGCGGCCAAGCGAAGCGCCGTCGACTTCAATACTTCCGCCGCTCGGTTGCAACAGCCCAAGCATCAGTTTCACCAAGGTCGTTTTGCCACAACCCGACGGACCTACGATAGCCACCGATTCACCTGGTTGAATGCTAAAACTGACATCGTGCAACACCAGCGGATCTGTCTCGGCATGGCGGAAAGCAAGATGCTTCACTTCGATGCAGCCCTCAAGAGGTCCTGCAGCAATACTAGCTGATTCATCGGGCTGCTCGGCGGGTGTCAGTGCAATGTCGCCGACACGCTCCGTGTGCAACCCTAACATACGCAATTCCAGGCCTTTTTCAATCAAGGCCGCGACTCGCTGCACAAATTGCGTTTTGTAAGCGATAAATGCAAACAGCATGCCGATTGAAAATCCGCTGCCGTTCGCGGTATCCAGTACCAGCATGGCACCGAACCATATGGTAATAATATTCTCCACACCAAATAGCAAGCCATTGAGCCCCTGGTACAAAATGCCCAAACGCTGGGTTCGAATACTGGCATTGAACTGATCAACCGTCAGGTTTTGCCAGACAGCTGTGCGCGGTGATTCATGCGCATGTAGCTTAATACTCTGCATGCCGCGGATCGTCTCAAGAAAATGACTTTGCTGTTTGGCGCCTCGAACAATATGTTCTTCAGTAGCGAGACGGAAGGGGCGGTATAACGCAAAGCGCAGCACCGCGTACAGCGTCGCAGCAATCAATGCAATCAACGCCAGCTTGATATTATAAAAAAGCATCATACCGAGTGTGATGATAGCCATCGCACCGTCGATCAATGCTTCGAGAAATCCGGTTGTCAGGGTGCGTTGTATGACATTGAGTGAATCGAAGCGCGACACGATATCGCCGACATGTCGTTTGTCAAACCAACTCATGGGCAGGCGGATCAAATGACGGAACAAATTCGTGATCATCTGCAAATTAAGCGTTGTACCCAATACCATCAGCACCCAAGCTCGCAATGCCGTCACAGCGGTTTGCACCACCGCAAGTAATAGAAACCCGATTCCCAGCACGGTAACAAGATCGTAGTCTTGCGCTACTAGCGCCTGATCGACAACCCATTGCATGTAAAAAGGCGCCAGGATGACGAAAAGCTGCAATACCAGCGCGAGCACCAGGATCTGAGTAACCGTTCCACCCAATCCCTGCAGGCGGCCGATTAGCTCCGATAGTTTTACTTTGCGCGTATCGTCGCGGGAAGTAAATTCAGCGGTTGGCGTCAGCTCTAACGCAACTCCAGTGAAATGTTTGGAGAATTCCGCCAGAGGCATTTCACGTTCACCCACCGCCGGATCGTGCAGCGTCACCCGGTTTCCTTGCACTTCGGTCAATACGACAAAGTGGCTGAAATCCCAGTGCAGCACACACGGCCGTTTTAGCTCCGGTAAATGTTCCAGATCCAGTCGCAAGGGACGGGGTGCGAGCTTGAGCTGGCCGGCGATTTTCATCAAATCGGCCAAGGTAGAACCGCGTAAGGAGATGGGATAGCGCGCGCGCAGTAGCCAGATCGATCCGGTGGCCATGATAGTTAGCAATCATCGCCAGGCATGCCAAGCCGCATTCCGCCGCTTCCGTTTGCAGAATGACCGGCGCATGGCGGCGTAAGGAAAAATTGAGCATGATATGAGCCTCCTAAATTCGCCCCGTGATCGACAGCAATGGATCGAACACCCACTCAATCAAGCGCCGCCGGTCGATATGAATATCCGCATCCAGCACCATGCCCGCTTGCAGCGGCATAGCCTGGCCATACGCTTGCACCTGTTGTTGCGGCAAGCGCACGGTGATGCGGTATACCGATTCCTGAACTGCAACCGGCAAACTGGATTCATCCGGTTGAATAACCGTGCGGCCGATTTCAGCCACCTCACCCAGATGGTGCCCGAAACGCTGGTAGGGAAAAGCCTGGTAGCGCAAGGAAACTTGCTGGGCAGGCTTGATAAATCCAGCGGCACGTGTAGGCACCAACAATTGTGCTTGCAGCTCCGCTCCCGCAGGCAGGATGGAAAGCAGCGGCATGGCCGGATTCGCTGTCTGTCCAACCTCGGCCAAAATGGTGGTAACCGTGCCATCGGCCGGTGCAGTCAAAATGATGCTGCGGCGCGCATCCGCTTCGGTCAATTGCTGCTCCAGTTCGGAAATTTGCCGCTCGATCGCGGCGGTATTATTGGCCTGCTTCAAACCGGAAGCCGATAACTCCACGCGCGCCGTGCTCAACTCCCGGTTCAGACTGGTGATGCTGCGCTTTAATTGCGCATGCTGATTACGCTGATCGATTAACGCTTCCTGTTTTTCCTGCACTGCTGCATCGGAGACAAATCGTTCTGCAAGCAATTTTTCATAGCGTGTCACCGTGCGTTCCGCATTCGCCACACGGCTGGCTTGGAGCGCCAATTGCCCTTGCGCTTCACGGATTTCACTTTCCAATCCCCGAATCCTCCCGGCAATGCTGTTACCTGTGAGCGCATCAATCTCTTTTTGCTTGCCTTGCTCCTGACGCAAACTGTCACGCCGCTGTTTCAGTTCGGCTAACATCGCCGCTTGTGTTTCGCGAGTATTCGAGGTGGTTCGTTCACTACTGATTGTCAGTAGCGCATCTCCTTGCTTAACGAGCTGCCCTTCACCAGCATGCTTTTCAAGTACGATTCCGGTTTGTGGCGAGAAAATCCGGATCATACCTTGCGTTGGCAACAAGTAGCCCACGACATGCTCCTTGCGCGTATATTCGCCCCAGAATGCAAAACCCACGATTGAGACGGCAAAAAGCGCCGTTAACCAGACCAACAGACTGACAGCCGGAGAACGTGCTATCAGGACTTCACCGTGCAGGCGATCTTGCTGGTGGGATAAGGCTTCTGTGCGAAAGAGCGTGCGTTTCATTGGATCGATAGCGTCAAATTTCGCTGTGCGCATGCACTGTGTTCAATGGAGCACTATTTTTTACGGCGTAAGGATGATTAGTTTCTTCCGCTCGTTTGTCGATCAAATTGTTCCAATCAAAGAAATAAGGCTTGGGCGCACGGGCAATTTCATCGTACACATCGCGGCAGAGCGAATAAAACGTTGGCAGGCGCTGTGCTTGCCAGTCTTTCAGCAGCGTGCGCAACGGCGCCTGGGTTAGATTACCTATGGCAAAGTCGCGCGCAAATCCGTATTGAATTGGGCTGACAGTGGCGTCCGCCTCAATCACGAGCGGAGAAACCAAATCGCCAAACCGTTTACTTTTCTGTTCTGACGCAGCACTGGCAAAAACCAGCTCCGGATGTTGTTTCACGGTTTCGCTCAATGCGAGATCGATTTGCACTCTCAAGCCGCTGTTATTGCTTTGCTGGGCAAGCAGCCAGGCATACGCGCTTTCCGTCGCATCCGGCGCGCTTCCCTGTAGCATCGTGGCCGCATTACCGACTTCTTCCAAGGGGTGAATCTGGAGCAATTTTGCACCCTCGCTGATGGCAAAATCACGCACCCAGTCGAGTTCGTTCAAATTGTATTGCGTCAAGGTGAAAATAAAACCGAAATTCATATTCGCTGCACGCAGCAGCGGCAAGCGCGCTTTCATGGTATCGAAAGCCAGCTGCGAGCCTCTGATACGGTTATGCGACTCGGGTATGCCGTCTATGCTAATCGCCAGCACATCGACGTTACCGTGCAACAGCTCGATATTCTGCGCCGTTAGCAACATACCGTTGGAAGTCACGCTGGTACGCATGCCGCACGCGTGGGCATGCTGTAATAATTGCACCAATGGCTTATAAAGCAGCGGTTCACCACCGGAAAGACTGACAAAATTGAAACCTTCGTCGGCCGCATCCGAAATGGCCTCACACAAAAGATCAAGCGCAAGAGCGCCGTGCGTTCGCGGTGAAGAAGAAGAATAGCAGTGGAGGCAACTCAGATTGCACTGCCGTGTTGGATGAATTTGCAAAATACGGGCTGATCCGGTTGGTCCCATTGCTATCTCCTTCTTGATGAGCTATTAGTGTCCGCTGCTGATCGAATTGTTGATGTGATAAATATCAACCGGGATACCCCTGATCAGCCAGGATGGAAAAGTGTTAAAATTAACTGCACTGAAACCGGATAATCCACCCGCGATTTGACTGATCTCTTCCGGGGTTAAGCTCGCCATGGTTTGGCATTCGGCTTTCAGTTTTTCAGAACCGCTCATTTCATGAGACATGATTTTTCTCCTTTGAAGAGTTTAATAAACATTGCTAGGCGGATTGATCGATCCCAAAGCTGCGATTGAAATATGCTTTCGGTGATGCCAAAAACCGCTGCCCATGCATTTATCAACCAATCCAGTTTCAAGATAGCGTGATTCACTTGGAGCCGCAGTGAGAAAAATCACAGCGGAATGCACATCCGTTCCGGGTATTGAAACGTCCATTTGAAGCCAGCAAATACGCTATGATGATGCGGTAACGGCTAAGTCTTTATCAGGTATTGATACAAAAATATGAGAATTACCCACCTTACCCTGCAAAAAATGGTCGAGAACCGTGAAAAATTCGCGGTACTGACCTGTTACGACACGACTTTTGCCACTGTGCTGGAAAATGCCGGGGTGGATGTACTGCTGGTGGGCGATTCGTTAGGCAACGTATTGCACGGCAGTGATACCACACTGGCTGTGACGCTGGATGACATGATTTACCATACGCGTTGCGTGGCACGCGGGGCCAACAAGGCGTTCATCGTCACCGACATGCCGTTCGGCAGTTATCAGGTTTCTCCCGAACAGGCATTTGAAAATGCCGCCAAAATCATCGCCGCCGGTGCGCAGATGGTTAAAATCGAGGGTGGCTACATCATGGCAGACACGGTTCAATTCCTTACCCGGCGCGGTATTCCGGTGTGCGCGCATATCGGCTTGACGCCGCAATCGGTTCACCAACTTGGCGGGTATAAACTACAAGGCAATACGGAAAAATCGGCGAAACAATTGCTCGATGATGCAAAAAGCCTGCAAAAATCCGGCGCCGGCATGCTGGTTATGGAAGTCGTACCAGCCAAGCTGGCGAAAAAGATCACCCAAGCGTTATCCATTCCGACCATCGGCATCGGCGCCGGCCCTGATTGCTCAGGGCAGGTTCTGGTGTTGCACGATATGCTGGGGATATCCCAAGGCAAAAAGCCCCGCTTCGTCAAGGATTTTATGCAAGACGCCAAAAGCATCCCGGAAGCGGTGGCCCAATATGTTCGGGCTGTCAAATCCGGGCAGTTTCCCGGTAACGAACACGTATTCTGATACGCGGAAGTTTATGAACATACTGAGCGACGTTGCCGCCGTACGGGAAAGTCTCCGCGGCGAAAAAAACATTGCGTTCGTTCCCACCATGGGCAATCTGCATGAGGGTCATCTCGCGCTGATCAAGCAAGCAAAGCAGTTATCCGATTGTGTGGTGGTCAGCATTTTCGTCAACCGTCTGCAATTTTTGCCGCACGAAGATTTCGACCGTTATCCGCGCACCCTGGAAGAAGATTGCCGGGCGCTGTCTGCACTGAATGTCAAGACCGTTTTCACCCCCGATGAAAAAATTCTCTTCCCTACGCCGCAAGAATTCTTGTTAGCATTACCCCCTGTGGCGGATATTCTGGAAGGAAAATTCCGTCTGGGATTTTTTCGTGGTGTTGCAACGATCGTATTGAAATTATTCAATATTATTCAACCTGACCTGGCTATTTTTGGCAAAAAGGATTATCAGCAGTTGCATATAGTGCGTGAAATGGTACGGCAATTAAATTTACCCGTCAGCATCGTAAGTGGTGAAACCGTCCGGACTCCCGGCGGACTAGCGCTCAGTTCGCGTAACCAATATTTGAACGACACGCAACGTGCGGAAGCTTGCCGTCTTTACCAAACGCTTCAGCAAATCCGACAAGAAATCGTTTCCGGCTGTCAGGATTTTCAAACATTACAAGAAAACGCTATTCATAATCTGGCACAACACGGCTGGAAAGTCGATTACATCAGTATTCATGAACGCAGATCGCTACTGCCTGCCCGGCCTCCGGATCAGGATTTGGTCACTTTAGCTGCAGCTTGGCTCGGTAATACACGATTAATCGACAATCTGGAAATTTAGCGCCAGGTTTTTATAAATTAACATCATATGATGACCGCCTTTTCAAACCAGATGGACGAAGAACAGAAAATGACGCAATCGCTGAACACCTTCTGGTTATCTTGTCTCGATCATTTTAGAAAAGAACTCAACGCGCAACAATTCAATACCTGGATCAAACCGCTGCAAATCGATACGGCGTTCAACGGCGGCCACGAGGTGGTGCTGATCGCGCCCAACCGCTTCGTTTCGCAATGGGTTAAGGATAACTTCATTGCGCATATCGAAAACATGGCGCTAGAATATTTTGACAAGGAAATCCAGTTTCACTTGAAGCTGGCGGAGCAAACCGAAGCTAAAGCTGTCATTGCCAATCCGGCAATAGAGGAAATCAAACCGGATACGAAACCGGAAGCCAAAACAGCCTATCAACCCGCGAGAAAAAACCCGAGCGGCCTGAATCCCAATTTCACTTTTGATAACTTCGTTACCGGTAAAGCCAATCAGCTTGCGCGTGCCGGTGCGATCCAGGTGGCCGAATCGCCTGGCATCGCGTACAACCCGCTTTTTATCTATGGCGGCGTAGGCTTGGGGAAAACTCACCTGATTCAAGCGATCGGCAATTACGTGCAGAAAAACGACAGGAATGCAAAAATCCGTTACGTGCATGCGGAAAAATACGTATCCGACGTCGTCAGCGCCTACCAGCACAAAGCGTTCGATAAGTTCAAGCTGTACTACCATTCGCTCGACCTGCTGCTGGTGGATGATGTGCAGTTCTTTGGCGGTAAAAACCGCACGCAAGAAGAATTTTTCTACGCATTTAACGCGCTGGTCGAAACGCATAAACAAGTGATCATCACCTGCGATACCTATCCAAAGGAAATTACCGGTCTGGAAGAACGGCTGGTATCACGCTTCGGCTGGGGGTTGACGGTCGCGGTCGAGCCGCCGGAACTGGAAATGCGCGTGGCGATCCTGTTGAAAAAAGCCGAGATGGAAAAAATCCGCCTGGACGAAAACGTCGCGTTTTTCATCGCCAAGCATATCCGTTCCAATGTGCGCGAACTGGAAGGCGCATTGAAACGCGTGCTGGCTTTTTCGCGTTTCGTCGGCCAGGAAATCACGCTGGATCTGGCGAAAGAAGCGCTGAAGGACTTGCTCGCCGTGCAAAGCCGCCAGATTTCGATCGAAAACATTCAGAAAACCGTCGCCGATTACTACAAAATCAAAGTATCGGAAATGTATTCGAAGAAACGTTCACGCATCGTCGCACGCCCGCGGCAGATGGCGATGGCCATCGCCAAGGAATTGACTTCGTTGAGTTTACCGGATATCGGTGAAGCGTTCGGCGGGCGCGATCATACCACCGTGTTGCACGGCTACCGGAAAATCAACGAACTACGCGTTTCCGATCCGATCGTGAACCGGGACTTCAATGCGCTGATCCTCATTTTACGAGGTTGATAACGGTTGAATAGTTTGTGTATAACTCGTATTTTTAAAAACACGCCATTTTTATCCACAAACTATCCCCACACTATACCGCCGCTATACAAACAAAAAATTTATGCTATCTTGTTGATATTCAGAAGATGTTATAAACGATACAAAAGAATGGCAGGCTTTATCTATTTATTACTATTTTTTTATTTAAATGCTTTTAATTAAAACCAACCGAGATACGTTGCTAAAACCGTTACAAACCGTAACCGGAATCGTCGAACGCCGTCAGACACTACCCATCTTATCCAATGTACTGATCCGGCAAAATGCGGAAAAGACCTCTTTTTTGACCACTGATCTGGAAATCCAGATAAAAACGGTTACAGCGATGGACTTGGCGTCCAAACAGGATTTTTCCCTGACGGTTTCGGCGAAAAAACTGCAGGATATTTTACGTTCACTCGCCAACGACGCCGAAGTCACATTGACGCGCCAGGACGATCATTTGTACGTCAAATCCGGCAAAAGCGCATTCAATCTACAGATACTTCCAGCGGAAGATTTTCCGGAAGTCGCGGAAGAATCCGCATCGGAAAATGCCATTACGTTGAAACAACAAGAACTGAAAAACCTGTTGCACCATGTGCAATTTGCGGTTGCCCAGCAAGACATACGCTATTACCTGAACGGGTTATTGTTGCTGACGGACGGAAAACAATTGATCAGCGTCGGCACCGACGGCCACCGTCTCGCGTATATCGCAGCCGCGCTGGATCAAGCGCAAAAAAAGCAGGAAGTCATTTTGCCGCGCAAAGCCGTGTATGAATTGTCCAAACTGCTTGAAGACAACGAAGATCCGGTTACCATCGAATATTTCCAGAACAAAGTGCGATTTTCTTTCTCCGGCATTGTCCTGACTTCCAAAGTCATCGACGGCAAGTTTCCTGACTACAACCGCGTGATTCCGACGCGTAACAACAAACAGTTTGAAATTAACCGTCTGCTGTTTTTACAAGCACTGCAGCGGGTGTCGATACTGTCCAATCAAAGCGAAAAATTCCGCGGCGTGCGCTTGATCGTCGGCGAAAACAACTTGCGCATCGTGTGTAAAAACAGCGAGCAGGAAGAAGCCGAAGATGATCTGGAAATTCCCTACAGCGACGAAACGGTAGATATCAGCCTGAATATCACCTATCTGCTCGATCTGCTAAACAATGTGAACAGCGAAACCATCCAATGCGCGCTTGAAAACGCCAACAGCAGCGTGCTGATCACGATACCCGGCAACGATGCGTTTAAATATATCGTCATGCCGATGAGAATTTGACAGCGCGGGTCAAAAATCAAACTTAATCCGCAATCTTTGTGGCAAACCCTTTCAATCTGATAACCGGAAAACACTGTGACCGATGAGTGACCAAAACCCAAACGTGCCTAAAGACAATTCGAGCGATTACGATTCCGAAAGCATTAAAATCCTGAAAGGCCTGGACGCTGTGCGCAAACGGCCTGGCATGTATATTGGCGATACCAGCGACGGCACCGGCCTGCATCACATGGT
>JAFEEI010000057.1:20820-33160 GCA_018241205.1 Pseudomonadota bacterium | reverse complement strand
AATTATTGGATTTTTAACAGGAAGTTCAAAGAAATGCTGGAGATCTATGGGCCCTATGTTGATCTGATAACCAACAGAGGTGGAACAACAGACGAAATGCGCAATGACCTTGTTATATTGAATGAATACAACAAAGCGCATAATAAAAATATACAATTATGTCATACAGAATTCCGTGCGCCCTTAAGACGCCATGAAAATAAAGTTGATGGACTGAACCAGGTAGAGAACAGCGGCAGCGAAACATTATTCACTATGGCAGCTACCTGGGAGTATGCTATGAATACCGTAGACCAGTACATAGAATTCCAAAACATGGGCTCGCAGTTTTTTACGGCCAACTTTACCAACCTGTCAGACGGATGGGGTGAAAACCTGATCAATACGCCAAAAGAAGGTACTTATCTAAGTGCAGCAGGCGTGGTTTATTCCTTAATGAATAGTCTGGATATTGCCTATCCGCTTGATGTGAAAATGGAAAAAGGTAACAAGGATATAGTTATTCAGGCCGCATGGAACAAAGAACGTAATAAACTCACATTAGTTGTTTTGAATTTTAGCGCCAAAGTAGAAAAAACAGTAGTTGACCTTAGAAATTTTAAACAAAAATTTGAAAGCTCAGGTACGGCGTATAAGATCGCACCACCATCGGGAAAAAGTTTTAACTCTACTGAAAAACCCAATGAAATAAAACTGGAAAAATTTATCCAAAAAACCGGGCGTAAACTACAATTGGATTTACCGGCCATGTCTTTGTATGCTTTGGTATTGGAGCTTAAAAAATAAAAGAACCTATTAGCGATGGGCTGAATTCTTTTAATAAAAAATTTTATTTGAATGATATCAAACTCAGGTATGCTAAAATCCAGATTAATACTGCTTTGCTTTTGGGGCATATTCCTTGTGCCCGAAAAAGCAAAAGTGCAACCATCGAGCCGGTATAATTTAACGTTTGACCATCTTGCCAAACGTTGGGACGAAGCCATGCCACTGGGTAATGGAATGCTTGGTGCTTTGATTTGGGAAAAAAACAAGAAGCTTCGTATTTCATTGGACCGCGCCGACCTTTGGGACGAGCGGATGGCCATTGACACCAATTCATTCAATTACAAAGATGTGATGCGTTGGGTACTGAACAAAACCTATGATTCTGCTTTTTTACTTTGCTATAACTTTTACGAAACCGTTCCTTACCCAACTAAGCTACCTGCCGCTGCATTGGAGTTTAACCTGGAGGAAACAGGCCATATCATTTCAAATGAATTGGATATTGCAACAGCTATCAATACCATAAAATTTTCGTCAGGTATCGTCTTCAAATGTTATGTACACGCTACAAAAAATGTAGGTTATTTTTCCCTTGAAAACTTACCGGTACAAAGTGAGCAGAAAATGATAGAAATATTTGCACCTCAACTGGTGGAGCATCATTTCAATGCCGCAGAGAAAAAAACTGATAAAAAAGAAGGTATCGATTTGGAAAGCCTGGGTTATGCAGAACCAACCACGCAACGCACAACCAATAGCGTTACCTATCATCAGCCCACCGCCAATGGTCATTTTTTTGAAATAAACCTTCAATGGAAAATTTTGCCCGGAAATAGGATGACAGGTACGTGGATAATAGAAAAAGACAAGGCCGCTATGCAACCTGCTTTAAATGCTAAAAGAGAAACTGCCGATTTGAATTTGCATAAGCAATGGTGGAAAGCCTTTTGGGCAAAGTCAACTGTAACCGTTCCTGATACCGTTATTCAAAAACAGTATTTTATGGAAATGTACAAGATGGGCGCATCTTCCCGGCCATCGGCCCCTGCCATTGCTTTGCAGGGAATATGGACTGCCGATGATGGTGGATTGGCCCCCTGGAAAGGAGATTTTCACAACGATCTGAATACGCAGCTTTGCTATTGGCCGGTATACACTTCTAACCATTTAACCGAAGGAGAAAGTTATATAAACTGGTTATGGAGCTGTAAAAAAAACAACGAAGATTTTACAAAACGCACTTTTGGCGTTGATGGCTTAAATATACCAGGCGCTGCCACCATAACCGGACTACCGGTAGGTGGTGCAGTAGAATATGTAGTAGGGCCAACCGTTAGCGCATGGTGTGCGCAGCATTTTTACTGGCAATGGAAATACAGCATGGATAAAAAATTTTTAAACCAAAAAGCCTATCCATATTTACATGACGCTGCCGTTTTTATTGAAAACCTCAGTTATTTGAAAAACGGTAAAAGATACCTGCCAATGGGCACGAGTCCCGAATATTTAAATCCTGCTGGTGGTGGGTTCAGCGGCTGGTTCTTTAACTGGACTAATTTTGATCTTTCCTTATCAAAATTTTTGTTTGCTGCTGCAGCCGAACTGGCAACAGCCTGCCACAAACAGGATGAAGCGGCTCACTGGAATTCAGTATTGTCTCAATTTCCCGGTTATGATATTGATCAGTCAGGATTGACAATTGCTCCCGAAGTACCGCAGCAAGAGCCGCACCGTCACTTATCCAACCTCATGGCTATTTATCCTCTTGCTTTGCTCGATATTAATAACCCGAAGGATCAACAGGTCATTCAGCGCTCAATAAATAATATTGAAAAGCTTGGAACCCGCCCCTGGACCGGTTTTACTTTTGCCTGGATGGCGAGCTTATACGCAAGGGCAGGCGAAGCGGAAAAGGCTGTAGAACAGTTAAGGATTTTTGCAACTGCATTTGTTTCCCCTAATAGTTTTCATTTAAATGGCGACCAGTCGGGCGGTAAATATTCCGATTTACATTACCGGCCGTTTACTTTAGAAGGAAACTTTGCTTTTGCACAGGGCGTACATGAGTTATTATTGCAAAGCAAAAGCGGTTACATACAGGTTTTTCCGGCAGTGCCTGCAAACTGGGCCAATGTTTCGTTTAAAAATTTAAGAACGGAAGGTGCTTTTATTGTTTCTGCTAAAATCGAAAACGCCATGCATACAAATGTTGAAGTTAAATCTGAAAAGGGCGGGCTGCTGCACATCAAATTACCTTTCAAAAAATGGATAACAAAACATATGCCTCTATCTAAAATTAGCGAGAGTGAAGACGGAATAGTTTCCGTGCTTATGCAAAAAGGGCAAACTATAATTTTCGAAAAATCTTTATAGGCTAATAAATATATACTGCATTAATTTTTATTATCCTCTAATACATTTGCCCTTTCGTTATTGTCTTTAAGTGGTTCATTTCTTCTTCACCCGGGCATTAAAAGCAATAAGCAGGTGCTTATTTCACCACTGCTTGCCGGCAGGCTTATTAGGAAGAAATTTCCCGTCTTGAATAACCCGGTACTAAATTATGACCAATTTGCGATTTCATCTCGCAATATGCCAGTACTAAATCATGTGTAATAATCCTGGCACCCTATAATACTGTACGTATAAAAACGGTGTTCTTAATCTTGTTATCCGCTTATTTTTCATGTAAGCATAAACTATTTCCATCCAAATCTTTTAGCCATGCAAAACGCCCCCAGGGAGTGTTGTCGATTTTGCCTACTTCAATACCTTTTGCATTGAGCATTTTAATTTCCTTTTCAATATCATCTGTTTCACAAATAATGCCGTTAAACCCCGAAAGCGATAGAGTTGCACTTCCATCCGGTAAGCCCATTTGTATCCACGTTTCTCCATGTGCAGCAGGTGCTTCAATAATGACCTTAAAGCCAAGCTTTAAATAAAATTCTTTTGCTTTTTGCCTATCCTTAACAGGAAGCATAATGATTTCTACAGATTTCATTTGTTTAGTTTTACTTGTTGATTATTTAGTTAGTTTAATCATGCAAGAAGATATTGCAAATCGTTGACTATACTTTTACTTAGCTATTACTTTCTGCTTGCTAATTTGATTTTATTTAAAAGCGTTTTTAACACATCCGCTTATATACCCTTACCTATAAATACCGTAGCCACTTTTTTTCTTTATGGGTTAGTTTATAACTACCGTACATTTTACAAAGTGGGTACATAATAACTACTACTCCTATCCATATTAAATAAACTCCCCAAAGCGCAATTCCAGAGCCACTTTTTGGCCTGCCGAAATTAAAACCGAATACCATATCAGCGCTATAAAACCCTTGTAAAAATATCATTCCGAAAACTATTAGGTGAATTAGATAAAAATGAACGATAAAATAAAACAAGGGCACTTTTCCATACACGCAGGTAATATTGGTGTACTTATTTTGAACTCCATCCGTCGCGGCCAGAATCAGAAACATTATACCCAGAAACAATAAAACAAAATCCAATGACGGTGGATATTTGGTAACATTAATGAACGATAAAAATGTATAAAGAGCTGACTTTTGATACGACCACACAAAAGAATCTCCATAAATATTAATGCCGCGAATAACAATAAATAAAGCAACGGCAGCCAATCCCATTGTCACAAAAACGGATTTTTGTTTTTGGCTATCCGTCAAAAATATTTTTCCACTGGCAAAGCCAACAAGCATCATACCAAGCCAGGGTATTGGCGGGTAGCCCATTACAAACAACCTGTCATCGCCAAACGGGTATGCACCAGGGGCAAAAAAAGGCATCAGGATTTTTTTTAGCAAAGAGGTTTCTGCACCGGGAACAAGCGGTGCCAGATTGTGCAGAAATATAATAGCCACACCGATGCCTGCAATAGTTTTTAGAGAGAGCTTCATCAATAACGACAAGAGAATAAACCCAAACCCAATGGTAGCAATTACATCGAAAAGAAAGACTTTAAAATGTACATCGAACCACAGCCCAAAATTGACAACGGTAAATTCCAAAATAACCAACCATACCCCTCTCGTCAGTAAAAACTTTTGACTTGCGGCAATATCGTTTTTACTTTTCATAGAAATATATGCTGAGGTGCCAGATAGAAAAACAAATGTGGGAGCACATAAATATGTTATCCAACGGGTAAAAAACAACGCCGGTGTAGTAGTCGTCAAATCCGTTGGCTGTTGTGTTATGGATGTAGTATGCATCATATCCCGCACATGGTCAAGCGCCATCATAATCATTACAATGCCCCTCATCAGGTCTATGCTATAAATACGTTTCATACAAAAGATGATTTATAATGTCAGGTATTTCTCTTTGATGATATTAAGGTGCCATATTTGATGCCCGATAATACAATAACCAAAAGCAGTCACAGGCATTTCCTGTTTACCGTTTAACCCTCTTCTTAGTAGTATATCTCTATCAAAAGATTTAAACAGGTGTAAAGTTGACTGGCGTACTATGGTTAGTTCTTCAATAATATCACCCAGGTTTCTCTTATTGGCATTTGAATTAGCAGCGATATATTTTTCATCAAAGTCATGCGTATTGGTACTGTCATTTCTTGCCGCCAGTAATACACGGTACGTAAACATGCGTTCTGCGTCTATGAGATGTTGAAAAATATCATTAATAGTCCATTTACCGGGTTGATATGTTTTACTTCCTATTTGCAAAAGCCGCTCCGTGTCAAAGTCTAACAATTGCGAAAGGCTCTCAGAGAAGGCATCCATTACAGGTAAATCAGGGGCGATATCAAGATATTTATTGAAATATCCGGGAGATAGTTGTATGTCTCTTTTTGTCATAGTGCAAGATTTTATTAATTCCAGATATGCCAGCTATACTAATTATGTCCTGTATCTAAAGAGACCCGGATCACGGATACAAGTTATATCCCATGTTGTTTTCTTTAGTTATTTCAACACTAAACCGCAGGCATCCTTCTGACGGGAATATTCTTTTCCCTTTTCTATTAATACATAAAAAAGCCTTCATCCCCGTAATTTATATAAGAATAAGTCATTTAAAACCCTGCTTTTTCTTTCTTGCGGAAAAAAGCAAAAGACATAATTGTACAACTCCATAAAAATTTTATCATCATTAATGCAGCCGAAGATTATGGTCTGCTCTTTTAATGCACTCAGTAAAGAATAAAATTTCGGCTGTCGTATGCCGGTCATCCCATAGAATACTTTGTATTCAATAAACAGAATTGCTGGTCTTTCCAGTTTCTCAGGCGCTCACCCCTACCTCCATCACAGCTTTCATTTCATTTTATTAGTATAGCTTCCGGTATATATTATTGCGGCGATTGCTTAGTGTTATTTACTGCGAATTAATTCCCTGTATTATTTTTCTGTAATCCACCGGAGTATTATCAAATTTTTGCTTGAAAGAAGTCGCAAAGTATTCCTGTGTCTTAAATCCAGAATCACGGGCAATTTCACTTACAGGCAGGTTACTGTTTTTTAGCAAAAACACACCGTGTGCCATACGTATATTTAATAGGTATTGGTAAGGAGAAAAAGATGTAAACTTCTTAAATACCCTGTTAAAATGAAAAGGGCTTATACACGCATACCTTGCTATTGCATTCAATGAAATGTTTTTAGAAAAATTATTGCATATATATTCTTTCGCATTTTCTATTGCCAGAAAATGGTTTTTGTTTAAATCACCCTCTTTAGTTTTATTCATGCTTCCACAATCAATAATTGCTATCAGGCGGTGCAGCAATTCCATAACTAAAATGTCCATTTCTAGTTGCTGCAGTACAAACCGGCCTTCAAAAATCTTAAAATGGAGATAATCAATTGCTGGGCTACTTTTTAAAGAAAGGGATAAAAGGTTTTTATTCGATATAAAAAAAATATTTTTGTACCCAGCATCTTCCAATAAGGTTTGATAAAAATCCGGATAAATCCTGATAACTGTGCATTGCCCTTTTGCCGGTAAAACCTGATACGCATAATTGGGTTTGTCTAATAATATACAGCCCGTATGCAAATCATACTCACACCTAAATAAGTTAAAACGCAAATTGCCGCCATGTACATAAGTGATGCAAAAATTTTCATTCCATCCTGTAACGGAAGATTCGCTACTGTCCTGGTTCCAAAATTTTATTTCATAAAAATCGGAACGGAAAACAAAGTCTCTATTCACAGTATCTTTATTGATGAGTTTCTTTTGCCATTTATGCAGCCTTGTAATGGAGGCATATAACGAAATTAGGAAGAATACCTATTTACCAATCGTTCACAATAAAGAAAAGCAAGAATTTGAAGATGCCTGAGTGAAATTTGAAACTCAAAATAAGCTTACTGGTTTTTTGGAAAGCACTATGCCATAACCTTCTTCATGTACTTATATGGCAATTCCTGGCTTTGTATTGTTTTGTTGAAACTTTTCTTCCATTTCCATACCTCCACGTCGTCGCTCACCTTCCAGTCTAAATTTTTGAGTACTACTGTAATAAAAGCATATTTTATATTACAAAATTTTATTTCTGACAGTTATTGAAAAGTGTATGACATTGCAGCGTTGGGGGTAGTATATACCTGCGATTTTACAACCTCATTGTTGACTAATATTTCCAGCTTCAGGGTTTGAGCAGGATTGACAAAATATCCAAGAGTTATAATATTGTATTTATTCACAGTTTTTGTGATGGTTTTTGTGAATGGTAATGCAGGGTTGTTAGCAGTAGTTTGCCCCCCGGTTTCGTTGTCATAGGTTATTGATACCAGGCTATTAGCTGTAGTGCTGCTAACACGGTAGGTAATATCAACTTGCTTTGGGTAAGCATTACCAGTTCCTGAATCTGTTTTTTTACATGATACCGTAAGCAATGTAATTAGTCCGATGAATAGAGACGCCTTAAATAGTTTCATTTTTTTAGTTTTAGATACGTTGTATAAAAAGATAAAAGTTTTATAAGTCATTCGTGGCTTCACTGTGTTTTGCTATAAGAGTTATCGCCTGAATAATTAATTCTTGGCCAATGCAAGGCTATCCATACAATAGTGGATGTAATGATACTTTCCAATAAAGCCAGCATCACATAAAAAATCCTCCATTCTGTAAAAGATGAAACACCGACAAGTAAAGTGAACAGCGTTAGAAATATCCCAATAGAAATATTTAAAACCCTATTCCATTTTGGTTTTATCATGATTGAAAGAAAAATCATCAGCGAGGGAAGTGCCAGGCTTATCGTTGCAAAAAGTAGTTTGTAAGGAGTATTTAACATGTTTTGTCCGTTCAGCAAGCTTTCGATTTTTTTAGGAACGTATAGTTCAAAATAATCTCCATAGATATAAAGAAACATTACAGAGGCCCAAAGTGCTGACAACTTTAGTTTGATATTGATTGCATAGTCTTCAAATTGCTTTATCATATTGTGTTAGTTTTCGTACTTGTTTTTCTTTTCCACCTGCGATTAACAGCCATAAGCAGGTGCCAATTTCACCAATGCTTGCCGGTAAGCTTATATAGGAAGCAATTCCTAAAGCTGAATAGTTTTTAATTAAACTGTGGCCGAAGAAGTTTAATAGATACCCAATACAACCTAACATCAATAGTACCCCCAGAATTTTAGGAAGAAAGTTGGATTTGAAAACTAAATAGCCAAAAGGAAATAACCACAGTCCGGAAAAAATATGAACAAGACGCATTCCATCATCGTATTGGTTAATGTAAAATAAAACCTGCGATTGTATTTGTTCTGTAGAAAAGCTATTGAGATAAGCTGATTTTTTAACCAATGAAAGTGCTGTCAATTCATGTTGTACATTTATAAAATACATGGGTACGCTAATGATTGCTAAAAGAACCATCAATTTTGCCATATCCTCATTGACTTGCCTCAGGAGTTTATATAGGACAATAGGTAAAAAAAGAAAGAGAATATAGCAAAGCAGCCCTCCTGCAATTCCAAATCTGAATAATGTTTCTGAGTTGGTAATATTTTTAAAGGTTAATGAGGCATTGTCGTAATTGATTAGTTTGGAAGGCACATACATTAAACTAAATAATCCTGTTAGCACCACTCCGAAATAAATAAGCCCGGCAATTCTTGCTGTTTTATTTTTTTCTGTCATAATCTAACTTTGTTTTCAGGCTTCCTCCTTTTATCAAAAGCCAAAGCACCATCAATACTTCACCTAACCAGGTAAATTCGCTAAGCACAATTTTAAATCCAGGGAAAAGGAAAAATGCTATAAAATCAATTAAATAACCACAGCATGTTACTAATAGCAGGATGCCGATAATTTTAGGAATATAATTCGATTTTATAATCAGATATCCCATAGGAAAAAGCCAAAGGCCGAAAAATATTCCTATTATTTGCATTCCGTATTTGTGCAATTCTAAAAAAAGAGAAAGCAATGATTGAATCTGATTTTCAGAATATCCTGATACACCGGAATAATTTTTAACCAATAGCAAAACGGCAACATCGTTAAGTTCATTTAACATGGAAATTGGGGCTGCCAATGCGGCAAACAGTGTTATTGCCTTTGCCCAAGTTTTATTAACAGGTTTTAGAACATTAGAAATAAGTACGGCTGTGAGAACGGTAACTAACGCACATAAAATTGCACTAACCATGCTCAGGCGAAACAAAAATTCATTTGCCAAAATATTTGAAACTGTTGCCGGCGTATTGCCTGGAACTACTAAAAATTTGGGAATATACATGATACCAAATATTCCAAGGGGAATTTGTAACAGGTAAAGAAGACCCGCAATCCTTGCTTTGTTTTTATTTGTATTCATGTTTCTTTTTTTGAAAGAGGTTGTGAGGCTTTTGTTTGAAGTTGTTGTTGAAAGCAAGAGAAAGCAAAACGAGAAAGGCTACCAAACCTATAAGTACAAATCGTTGCCTGCCTGAAATTTTTTGAATTTCATGTTTTTGTTTTACATCACATATTTCGCCAGGACAGTATTGTGCTTTGTCATTTTTGATAACTCCATAAAGTTTGCAACCCAGGCAAATACCAAATGCAGATTCAAAGAACATCAGGATTAAACAAATAAGGCAGGCAATTCCTGTAATGGGGCTATAGGCATTTACAATTACCAAAAGAAAAAACATTATGACAGATATTACAAATCCTATGTACCATGCAAATTTTTTCTGGGCCGCACCAACATATTCGGGATTTTGGTTGCCCACGATAAAACGGCCGATGATTAAAAGCGGTGCAAACTTTGGGGCAATAAAAAGGCGTATAGAAAACTCAATTACAAAAACAGAAAGGACATATTTAACAGGAATAAAATTACCTCCGCTCAAAATAAGTAGTAAAGAAATAAAGGCAGCCAGAAACATAATTCCGGCAGTCGCCCGTATTTCCCTATTGTTTAAAACAGGAATTGAATAACCTTTAACTATTTCACCAAAATATGTATGTTGCTTCATTTCATTTAGCTATTAACTTCCTTAAGTAAAATATTCCAAATACTATCCTTGAATTTTTCAGTAAACAATGAAAAATGTCCAATTCTTAATGCCTTAAAATCTTCAGGAAAAAAGTGCAGGCTTTTTATAGTTGCATTCTTGAATTTAGCTGTCAGCCAGTCAACTGACTTTTTGGGAGCAAAAAAATCATCATCAGTGCTTATAGCAGTTATGCTGCATTTTATTTGGTCAAAGTAAAGTTTGTCTTCAGAAAAATAAGGGAATAAGTAATCGCTGCTCCTGCACCATTTGGCCCATTCCTCAGCAACATTTTTGGGCAAGCTTTCCATTCTGCTGAATTTTTTTGAAGGTAAATACCCGAAGCCTTTTGTTAGAATTGGAACCAGCAAATACCAATTTGCCCACATCCTTATTTTAGTAACTCCATTCCAAAATTTCCAATAGCCAGATTGTGCGGCAACGAGAATTATTTTATCTGCCATGTAAGACGATGGAGCTAAGCCGATTAATTGTCCGCCAATACTATGGCCCAAAAGAATGATTTTATGGCGGGGATATGTTTCAATGGTATATTTAATTACACTTTCTAAATCTCTGTTTCCCCAATTTTTCAGGCTACTATTTTCTTTTTTGATATTTCCATGTAAGGATTCGCCTACTCCTGAATAGTCAAATGTAATTATCGAAATTCCGTTAGACTGGAAAAACTGGGCCAGCTTTTGATAAAATGATTGAAGCACCCCGGCGGCTGAAGCAATAATTACTATCTTACCGGAGGTTATGTTACTATATAAGCTGCACTTGACAGATTGTTGTTCGTTTACATTGATTTGAAATAATTGCATGGACGAATAGGAATTCGGAAACGAATTTGAATAAATAGTTATCGTAAAAATAGCTGTGTCAATAAAAAGCGGCTTTTCGCAAACAGAAGACACACTTTATGCAATTAGTCAAAAAAAGAGTAGTACTTCAATTTCCAAAGAGGTTGCTTGACATAATTCAGTAGTTGGTTGACGTCAATTTTCCTTTCATAGACTTTGTAAGCCAATAAGCAGGTTTTAGGTATTTTTATTGCGCAAATCCAGGAATGAAAAAGGCAAACGATAACAAGCTAATTAAGTTTTACTTGTACGCAGGCTTAGGCTTTCAGTTGTTGCATTCTTTTGCTACTTTTTTTGAATACCCGGGGGAGAATCTCATTCATAGAATTATCAATGGTTTTTTGCTGATTAGCTATCTTACGGTACTCAATTTTATTTTATTTGCGAAAATTCTGCCTTTATTCAGGTGGCCATGCAGGAATAATCAACGGCCATTTTTCTTTGTATTTATAGCTATTCTATTTTATACGTTTGGATTGGCTGCCTGGAGACAGCTATGGATACAACTGGGTATTTATACAAATTATGCGCCTAACCTTTCATTTATAAAAGAGGTAACAGTTAATTCTCAATTAAGCATTGCTTGTATTGTCTTTTTTTCAATAGTACGGAATATATACAACAATATTCAGCTTAGAGAAAAAAACAATAAATTAAGAATAGAAAAAAAAGAAGCCGAACTGAACTATTTAAAATCGCAAACCAATCCGCATTTTCTATTTAATACACTAAACAATATATATTCATTAGCAAGGGATAAAAACGACCTGGCTCCTGAATCAATTTTGCGATTATCAAAAATTTTGCGTTTTATGCTTTATGAAACAGGTGGAGACTCTATAGCAATAGATGATGAACTGAAAATAATAACTGATTATATAGCTCTTGAAAAACTCCGTTATGATGATTCCCTGCTTGTTACAATGAATACCAATATTGAAAATTCAAAGCAATCTTTGCCGCCTTTGCTGCTTATTCCTTTAGTGGAGAATGCCTTTAAACATGGCGTTTCAGAAACAAGAAACAAGCCATTTATAGACATTAATCTTGTTGTAAAAAATCAACAATTGTTGTTTACTGTAAAGAATTCAATAGAAGAACCTACAACCACACAAGAAGTGAAAGAAAATATCGGGCTTTCTAATTTGCGAAGGCAGTTAGCACTTCTCTATAAAGATTATGAATTGTCTGTTGGGCAGGAGAACGCTGTTTTTACATC
>JAFEEI010000057.1:0-20781 GCA_018241205.1 Pseudomonadota bacterium | reverse complement strand
GTTAAAGTATTAGCGGATTATATTGCACAAGTGCCTTTTTTGCAATTAGAAGGCAGTTTTAAAGATGCCATACTTGCAACAGAATGGCTACGGACAAATGAAGTCCAATTAATATTTTTAGACATTCACCTGCCAAAATTAAAAGGAATGGCTTTTCTAAAAACGCTTGCAAATAAACCTGCAGTTATTATCACTACTGCTTATCACCAATATGCTGTAGAGGGATTTGACCTGAATGTAACAGATTATCTCCTTAAGCCCATTGAATTTGAACGCTTCTTAATTGCGGTCAATAAAGTAAAGGTTATTAATAACAATAGTCATTCAATAACTGAAGCCGGTGAAGTAAAAGACTACTTATTCCTTACTGTGCAAAAGAAAAAAGTAAAAATTTTATTTTCTGAAATTTTGTATGTAGAAAGCCAACGGGAATACGTAAAAGTTGTTACTGCAAAAAAGGAGTTCATATCCCGAATGAGTACACATGAAATAGAAGACCTTCTGCCTGGCCATATTTTTAAACGCATCCACCGCTCATTTATCATTTCAATTAATAAGCTGGAATCTTATACCGCAGAAATAGTTGAAGTGAATGGTATATCAATTCCTGTTGGAAGAGGGTATAGAGAGGTTATTGAAACACTTTAATGCCAACAGGCATTTTTTTTATTCTTGCTTTTGTGCGCATGTGCCAGTCGATTTAATCTGCTGACAGTAATTCCATCAACCTATAATTAATATAGTAAGTTGTTCTCCCCATTTTTTGAGGCTTTACAATATTGGCATCGGTTAGTTTTTTTAACCAGGTTGATGCAGTTTGCCTATGTGCTATCCCTCTTTTTTCCAGCAACTCAATTTTTAGGTAAGGCAAAGTGAACATCAGCTGCAGCAATTCATAACTGAATGAGGCCCCCAACACTTATTTCATCTGCTTCTCAAATTCTTCCTTCAATAAGAGCATTGCCCTTATCTTTTTAGTAGTAAGCTGTGCTGTTTCAATTAGTGCGGTAAGTATATACATTATCCAGTCGTGCCAATTCTCTTTTTCCGTAACAGTTCTTAATAACTGATAGTATTCAGCTTTGTATTTTACAATGTAAGAACTGAGGTAAAGCACCGGCTGTGATAATAATTCCTGCTGTACCAGGTACAATGCGTTTATTATTCTTCCTGTTCTTCCATTATCATCTGCAAAGGGGTGTATGGCTTCAAACTGGTAATGTATTAAGGCCATTTTTACCAAAGGGTCTAACACTGATAATTCCGAGTTATTTATAAACTGCTCCAGTGCATTTAATTTATCTCTCAGAACATCTTCACAACAAGGTGGTGTATAAATTATTTCGCCGTTGATTGCGTTTTTTAATGCAGTGCCGGATGTATTTCTTACTAACCGGTTCGACATTATTATTACTTCATGGTGAAATTAATGCCTTTTTTCAACATTAAATAAATTTCATGTTGAAATAGCCATACCTACCGATGGGTAATAATGAAAAAAAGGTGATTTTCTACACTATTCTTAAAGCTCCTAAGAGAATTATTCTATCAAAAGGAGAAGATTTCGGCCCATTCCGGACATATTTCAAGAGAAAGTCTATTGCTTTTCCATGAACTTACTAATCAATTTATCATTTAAATGACTTTTCAGGTTGGTATAATTTTTATACGAAATTATGGTACATAAATGTTCAAAATTTTTCAATTCTGAAAAGTCTTTTACATCAATTTTCTTATCTGTTATTAAGAATAAATGCTTTCCAATCTTGTTCAATTTTGTCAAATACTTTAAGAAATCATCTGGTCTCAATAATCGTTTTTATGTATAAATAAAAACTTCAAATGTGTACTTGATTTAAGAATACTTCTTTTAGGCAAACAACGCTTTTTTCAATGCCAATGCTCCTTGTTCACTGGAAAATTTAATGGCCGGGATGTGGTCAAGAGGATTCAACAAACCATAATCGTGGATAAAGCCGTTATAAGTTTCAATAGTTACAGGTACGCCAGCTTCATCCATTTTTCTTGCATATGCCAGCCCTTCATCTAACAAAATATCGTTTTCGGCTAATTGAACCAATGCAGGTGGTAAACCTTTTAGTTGCGCTAACGATGCATTGAATGGCGTTGCATAATATTCTTTCCTTTTTTCTACATCCGGTAAATAATTATCCCACATCCATTTCATTAAAGAGGCCGTTAAGAATCTGCCATCTGCATATTTCTGCCAGGATTCACGACTGAAATCAGCATCGGTTACAGGCCATAAAAGCAATTGAAATTTAATTTCCGGACCACCTTTATCTTTTGCCATGTGGCAAAGTACGGCTGTCATGTTTCCACCAACACTATTACCTGCTGCAGCCATATTTTTTCCGTCAACGCCAATTTCAACGCCATTTTCAGCAACCCATTTTGCTGCTGCGTAGATTTGATTAATTGCCGTTGGGTATTTTGCTTCAGGCGAAGGAGTATAATCTGTAAAAACGGCCGCTGCACCACTATTTACCACCAAATCTCTAACTAATCTTCTGTGTGTAGGATAATCGCCTAGAATCCAACCACCGCCATGTGTAAACATGAATACAGGCAGTTTTTCCGAAGCTGTTTTTGCAGGTTTAACAATATGAATGTTTACGGTAATACCATCCTGGGTAATTTGTCTTTCGGTTTCTATTATGTCTGAAAAATCAAATTCCACTGATTTTTGAGCATCTACCAAAACCTGCCTTGCATCTTGTGGCGTCATTGTTTCCAAAGGTTTACCACCACTGTTGTTCAATGCGTTTAGGAATTCTCTGATTTCTCTTAAAATTTGCGGGTCTTTTTCCGCTGGTAAGAACTGTGACATCGCTTTAATTTTTAATTGTGAATATTGATTTTTATTTATTAAAAAACTTTTAATTTATTTCTCTAATTCTTTGGCTACTACCTTTGCCATTTCTTTGGAACTGAAAGGATTTTGTCCTGTTACCAAATTTCCGTCAACCACAACTTGCGAAGTCATTGGAATAAATGCTTTATCATAAATAACACCTCTTTCTTTTAATGCAGCTTCCAAATTAAAGGGTACTTCTCTTTTTCTGCGAGCAATGCTTTCTTCGAACCAATCAAATCCTGTGAGTTTTTTACCAGTAATCAGATATTTTCCGTTTGGCAATTTTACATTCAACAATCCGCCAACACCGTGACAAATCGCAGCTACCATTTTTCCACTTTCGTACTGGTTTGCAATAATGTTTTGCAAGTTTGCATCATCCGGAAAATCATACATCGTAGCATGTCCCCCTGCCAAATACACACAATCAAAAGATTCGTTTTCTACTTCAGCTAAACTTTTGGAATGATTGAGTTCTTCCATAAAAACAGGGCTTTCGTAATAATCTTTTGTCATTTTATCCAGTACCAAAGGTTTTAAACTTTCCGGGTCAATAGGAACTGCACCGCCTTTGGGACTGGCAATGGTAACATTCCAACCTTTTTCTTTTGCAGTATGGTAAATATGGGTTAGTTCACTTAGCCATAAACCTGTATTTAAACCGCTTGCATAATGACCAACATTGGTAACGATTAATAGTAAATTTTTCATTTTTGTTTATTTTGAAGTCCTGAATTGTTATGCAAAAATCTATCTTTCAACTACAGGGAGAGTAACTTAATTAATGAAGATTGTAACCGAATCTCTGTTTGTTAAAATGGGGTACTATGTATTAGTTAGATTTATCTCAATAGTGCTTAGCGGTTCTAATCTATAAAGAGGTTATGGTAAGCAATGTTGATGCAAAACCTTGTTTAAGTGTGGCTTTTTTCTGTGAAATTAATTGAAAGAAGCTCTAAACTCCAAAGGTGAAACGGAAGCACGGCTTTTAAACAGACGATGAAAACTTTGTGGATGCTCAAACCCTAATTGATAAGCTATTTCAGAAACGGATAATTTGGTGGTTGACAAAAGTTCTTTTGCTTTTTCGATTACCCTATGCTGAATATGCTGCTGTGTAGTTTGACCAGTTTGCACCCTTAACATATCACTTAAATAATTCGGGCTTAAATTCAATGCGGAAGCAATAAATTGTACGGTCGGAATACCTCTCTCTATCAAATCATCTTCTTTAAAATATGCATCCAACAGGCCTTCTAATTTGGTCAACAAATCAGTATTGATTTTTTTCCTGGTAAGAAATTGACGATTATAGAAACGGTCGCAGTATTTTAGCAATAAATCGATATTGGAGACCAATAAGTCTTGTGTAAATGCATCTATATTAGTATTTATTTCACCGCTTACGTTTTCAATAATATCCATTATTGATTTTTCTTCTTTTTCGGAAAGGTGTAAAGCTTCGTTGGTAGCATAGGAAAAATAGCCGTAATCTTTTATTTGTTTAGCCAAAGGAAAACCTTGTAAAAAATCTGGGTGAATGACCAGGACAAAACCTTTTACACCGTTCAACAAAACATCTTCAAATTGCATTACCTGATGCGGTGCTATAAAGTACATGATACCGTTATCAAAATCATAATATTGCTGACCGTATCTGCATTTTCCTCCTGCACAATCTTTCTTTAATGCCACAACATAAAAATCGGTTGTTACAGCACTCAAAATGGTTTCTGGCTCTAATTTCACATCATCAAAATTAAATACACTAATCAATGGATGGGAGGGTTTGCCCAATCCTAAAAATTGATGCAATGCGCTAATAGACGATACTTTAGCAGGAGCTTTCATATTTTGATTTTCTGACTTGTACATAGCTAATTTAATTCTTTATTTTTGATTGCTCTGTCCGTTTTTGATTTGTTCAATTCCCTGCCTGTATGTTGTTGCCTGAAAATTCGGGAAGCGTTTCTTGAATTTGGAATCATCAAACAAATTATCATAAGCGTATCTTGGTAACAATTCCAATAGCTCTTTTGCTTTTGGATTAAACCATGCTGTTATTTCCAAAGCGAATTTTGGCACTACGGAATATTTCAATTCTTTACCATAAATTGTAGAAGCCAGTTTGATAAATTCTTTGTAAGTCGGGTGGCTCTCATCAATAGGCAGATGCCAGGTTTGACCATAGGCATCCGGTGTATTTCCGATTAAAGCTGTGGCACGGCTTGCATCGGGTGTCCAAATCAAACTTCTTTTTTTATGGGCAGAAATAGGAACTTTTAGTTTCTTTCCCTCTTTGATGTTATTAAAAATAAATGTGTTGGTTATGCTCTGCGTTTTTGCCGGACCATAAAATTCAGGGGCTCTGCAGATAACAGCTTCTAATTCGTCTGATTGTATTTCCTTCAAAACCATTTCCGCCATTGTTCTGCGTACGCTTGCTTTCCTTCCAAAGGGTTGAAATGGTGTGTCCTCCGTTAAAATTCGGTTGTCTTGCGGATACATATAGGTATTGTCAAAGAAAACCAACTTAGTGCCATTGACTTTACAAGCCTCAATCACATTTTGTAGGATTTTAGGAAAAAGACTTTCCCATAAATCTGAACTAATCGGCAGCCCCAAAGTGAAGTACGCTATTTCTGCACCTTTTACTGCTTCAATCGCTTTTTCTCTGATGGTCAGGTCAGCCGAAAACACTTCGTCCGTATCGTTTACTTTTTGTGCTTCTTTACTTACAATTCTTATATCTGAAGTGAAATTTCGTTTCAGCTCTCTTGCTAATTCTTCGCCAATCTGTCCATTGGCGCCTAATATTACTTGCATTTTTTACTTGTTTTAAATTATTCCACAAAGTTCATTCATCTTATTACTGTAGATATAACCGTATCCTGGCTTGTTGTAACATAATCTCTGTTAAAATACCCGTTTTAGCCATTTCAACTTTTTTTCGTTATAAGGTGGATATTTCCAATCAGGTTCGCCCCATGTTGTTTTTTCTATTACTGATTTTTGATGTGTGAAAGTCAAAAAACCAAACTCACCGTGATAATGACCAATACCTGAATTTCCAATACCGCCAAATGGCAAATAGTCACTGGTGATTTGCATCAAAGTATCGTTAATGCATCCACCGCCAAAGGAAACCCTGTTCAACAATTTGTCTTTTTCGTCATCGTCATCTGTAAAAAGATAGGAAGCCAATGGTTTTTCCCCTTCAATGATTTTTTCCAAAGCCTCATCATAATTTTCAAAAGAAAGCACAGGCAAAACAGGACCAAAAATTTCCTCTTGCATTATAGCATCTTCATAGGTTACATCGGTTAAAATGGTTGGTTCAATATACAGTGTTTCTTCGTTGTGCTTACCTCCATAATAGATTTTATCAGTATTAATCAAACCTAATATTCTGTCATAATTTCTTTTGTTGATAATACTTGTGTAATGTTCTGCACCGTCGTTATATCCAATTTCCACAATCCTATCTTTCAACAGTTGCAGAAATTTTTCTTTAACGGATTTTTCAACCAACAAATAATCAGGCGCTATACAGGTTTGGCCTCCATTTAAAAACTTGCTCCAAACAATTCGTTTTGCGGCTACTTCCAAATTGGCTGTTTTAGTTACAATAGCAGGTGATTTTCCACCCAACTCCAAAGTGACGGGCACTAAATTTTTTGCAGCAGCTTCATATACTATTTGACCAACTTTTGGACTGCCTGTAAAGAAAATTTTATCCCAACGCAATTTCAGCAGTTCGGTTGTTTCCGGTACGCCTCCCTCTGCAACAAACAAATAGTCAGATGGAAAATTGGTATTGATAAGTTCAGCTAAAAGCTGCATGGTGTTTTCCGGAAGTTCACTTGGTTTTACTACACAAGTATTTCCCGCTGCTATGGCAGTAACCATTGGTACCAAAGTTAATTGGTATGGATAGTTCCATGCACCAATGACCAATGTTGTGCCTAACGGGTCTGCATAAATATGGCTTGTGCCCGGTTGTAAACTCAAAGTTGTTTTTACTTTTTTAGGCCTGGTTAGTTTGTCCAAATTTTTTAGAAAATAGCTGATTTCTTTATATACCAAATTCAGTTCAGTTAAAAAAGTATCAAAAGTACCTTTACGAAAATCCTTATAAATTGCTTCATACAATCGCTGTTCGTTTCCCTGGAGAATCGCTTTTAATTTCCTTAAAGTTTCTTTTCTGAAAGCAATATCTTTTGTTTGATGGGTATTGAAAAATTCCTTTTGTGATTGAAATATTTTAGTCAATTCCATTTCTTTAAATTTAAATAATGAGTTGAATTATTTATTGTTTTCATTCACTAATTCAGGGGTGTACAAGGCAGCCTGAAATTCGGGTTGGTAATCGTAACGAACTAACTTTTTTAACGCTAATGATTTGATGAAAGTAGAAAGCGGACCAGCTGAAAGATTTAACTGAATATCTTCAGAAATTTTGCTTGATGCCTTTTTAATGGCTCTTATATCACTGTACCCATGAGTTAGCTGACCCTTTGTGTTTAGATTGATGAAATTGGAACGGTTAATTTCAGGTAATGAATTAGTGACTTCCAATTTTTTACCCACCATTGAAAAGTCCATGTTTCCTTTTTCATCATAATAGGTGAAAGTTGTATTGTTACCATCCGTATTGTAATCAATCGGGATTAACCATTTTGGCAAATTATATCCTACTTTACCCCGAACTCTTGCTAATTCCGTATTTACTGGCAATTTCAATACATAGCCCCAAAGACTTTTATCGTTCACTTCACCCATCAATGAAATCAAACCCCAATTGCTTTTATTTGGTTTGGTTGTTACAATGGAAATAGATAATTCATTGTAAGAATCATTATCACAATAATGATAGGCATAAGAAGTAATAGCAATTAATCCTCTTCCGGGAGTGTAAGAAATTGGTTTTACAAGATTTTTTACTTCGGCAGGAAGCAATTTTTTTATTTTGTTCATATCTGCTGTATAGATTGCAGTTATGCTGGTATTGCTGTAATAAAAATTAGGTGAATAGGTAATAAAACCAACTTCCTTCTTTTCCTTCTGATGTGTTTTGAACCAACTTAAATCTATGTCGGGTCTTTCCTGTGCCACTACCGAAAGGGGCGAATTGGAACGATATCTGTCGAACATACCTCCCTTCAGTACAGGGATTTTATGTCCTGCTAATTCAATCAGTGTATCCGTTTTAGCAATTGAATCGCTGGTTATTGGGTTTACTTTACTCTTGCTTGTAATGTTATTGATAATTGCACTTTTCAGGAATAAACCTGGGCTAAAAAGAAGTGCCACCAAAACGATTGCTACAATAAGCAAGATTTTTACTTTTCTCATTTTGTTATAATTTTAATTGTTGTTATTAATGATTTGACTTTTACTGTTGTTTTCCTAATTCTCTCATTACTACTTTCGCCATTTCTTTTGAACTGAAAGGGTTTTGACCTGTAATTAAGTTTCTGTCAACTACTACTTTTGACGTCATAGGGATAAATGATTTTCTATAATCCGAGCCTCTTGACCTTAGTTGAGCTTCTAAATTGAAAGGGACTTTCTTCTTTCTGTTTGCCAAACTTTCTTCAAACCAATTGAATCCTGTAATGGTTTTATCTTTTATAAGATATTCCCCGTTTGATAATTTTACATTGAGTAGCCCACCAACGCCATGACAAATGGCTGCTACAATTTTACCATCTTCATATTGTTTTCGGATAATGTTTTGTATTATGGTATCATTCGGGAAATCGTACATCATACCATGTCCGCCTGCTAAATAAACAACATCGAATTTTTCATTTTCAACTTCTTTCAAACTTTTGCTGTTTTTCAACATTGCAAGAAAAGCAGAATCGTTCCAATATTTCTTTGAAACCTTATCTAACGTAAATGTTTTAAGACTTTCCGGGTCGATAGGAACATTACCACCATTGGGACTTGCTATAGTTACCTGATAGCCTTTAGTTTCTGCGGCATGGTATAGATGGGTGAGTTCACTAAGCCACAAACCTGTTTCCAAATTGCTATTAGCATAGGAATTGATATTTGTGACAATAATCAAGATTTTAATGAGATTCATTTTGTACATATTTGATACTGCAAATTTCTATTGTAGTACCAAACAGCATGTAACCGAAAGAAGGAGGGTTGTAACAGGATCTCGGTATTTAAGATATGCAGGCTGCCGAAAGATTTTCAATAGATAATCTGCCTACTGAACCGGTGTTTCAAACGATTCCCGGCGGCTTGTTTTATGGTTTTGGAAACAGGTCACTGAAGGAATAAGAATTGTTGGGTTTGTTTCGTATGGCCACAAAACAAAAAACGCTGTAAAGCCTTGATTTTACAGCGTTTTGTATCTTTTTGTATTGATACTGGCGGAGAGAGAGGGATTCGAACCCCCGGACCTGTTACAGTCAACGGTTTTCAAGACCGCCGCATTCGACCGCTCTGCCATCTCTCCGGCGCAAAAATAGTTCCGGGAGATATATCAGCAAAATCGAATTATTAATTAGGCAACTGAGTTTATTTCTATATGGAGCTTTGAAAACAACTTTAATGAGAATGTAAGTATAACCGGCATAAAAAGATAAGTATGCCATTTATCCGGCTGGTCATATTAAAAATTTGTTCCTTTCGCTTAGCCATACATTTTTTCAACAAGAATTTCATAAAGTAGTACATGACATAAGATACCGGATGATTATGTACTTTTTAAAACCAGACTAAAGAAGCTTATAATTTTTTTTGAATGCAAACTTTATTCTTCGTAAATTTCAGGGAGAAAATTTAGCCATATGAACAAAGTCAGTTCCATCCTTTCCAGAAAAGGAAAATCCATTGTTTCAATACCTTCCACTACTGCTGTTATTGATGCCTTAAAGCTTATGTCTGAAAAAAATATCGGCTCTGTAGTTGTGATGGATGGAGAAAAATATGCCGGTATCATTACCGAACGGGATTATTCACGAAAAATAGTTTTGAAAGGTAAAAGTTCAACGGACACAAAGGTTGCAGAAATTATGACCACGGATCTGCCAACAGTAAAACCGGATGACAGCATAGAGCATTGCAGAGAGCTGATGGGGGATAAAAATGTACGATACCTTCCAGTATTTGATAAAGAAATGCTTGTTGGTATCATTTCGATGAGTGATGTTGTAAAAGAAACGATACTTCTGCAAAAAGAAACTATCAGCCATCTTGAAAGCTATATTCATAGCAATATCTGACTTGCTATTCCATTAAATAAAGCGGAGCCCCGTAAGGCTCTGCTTTTTTATGTCTACTGTTACTTCATCTGTTAAGGCTTTTTAAAAGCAGGTATTCTGTCATATATCTTGCAAATAATAACCTATGATCATAGTAAATTGCCAGGGTTTTAAAATTCAAATAAAATATAATGACTGAAACAGCAACTTTTGCCAATGGATGTTTTTGGTGCACTGAAGCAGTATTTACTGATTTAAACGGTATCATCAGTGTGACTTCTGGATATACCGGTGGCCTAACTGAAAACCCAACGTATAAACAAGTTTGCTCCGGGCAAACCGGGCATGCGGAATGTTTGCAGATTGTTTATGATCCTTCGAAGATCAGTTTTGATGAATTGCTGGAAGTATTTTGGAAAACACATGATCCCACTACACGCAACCGCCAGGGTGGTGATGTGGGAACGCAATACCGCAGCGCTATTTTTTATCATAGTGAAGAACAAAAACAAAAAGCCGAAAAATTTAAAACTGAACTTGATCAAACCGGCGCTTTTGATAAGCCCATCGTTACAGAAATAACCACATTTACAAAATTCTATCCTGCCGAAGATTATCACCAACGATATTTTGAAAACAATGAAGATAACAACCCGTACTGTACTATGGTCATCCGGCCTAAAGTGGATAAATTCAGAAAAGTGTTTAAGGACAAATTGAAAAAATAAATAAACTTTAAAGAGGAATACAAAGTTTGTTTATTCGCTCAAATTAAAATAAATCCCCGCATGTACGTTGACATTATCCAGGTTTTTATAACCAAATTTTTTATACGGTGCATAATTATAAGTGCCCCCAATATCTGCTCCCCAGTTATTAAACTTCATAAAAGGTATTTTAATTCCAAAACCACCCTGGGCTATGAAGCCGGTACTGTTTGATGGATTTGAAAATTCACCAAGGTATTGTGTGTTACTGATAAAATTTGCTCCCGCTGCAGCACTCACATAAGGCCTTACTGACGTCAGCGTTTTTAAAAATGGGCTGAATTCCACTCTCGCCATTACAGGAATTGTCTGCACAGAATTGGAAAGAACAGCAGATATCTGTTGTGATTGCCCGTAATTATAAACCTGGCGGGGATATTTTTGAAAATAATCCTGGTAGCCAAATCCCAGGCCAATGCTTAGTATTGGGTTAGCGTGGTATAAAATATTTCCTGTGAATCCACGTGGTGAAGCATTTCCCACTAAGTTTGATTTAAAATCGCTTAATGGAAAACTGTAATTATAATTGAGATTAATACTCATTTTTGAATCCTGTGATTTTGCCGAATATCCTGCCACGAAAAAAACAAACAGGCTGATTACTATTTTGTATTTCATATTAAATAATTATTAATTGGTTTGCAAATACGGTGACTGATCAAATAAGGCTTTTACCGTTACCGGTGCAACTGAATCATTATAAATTCCGCTGCCCCTTATCAGCCCTGTCCATATTACATCCAGCTTCTGATTCTTATTAGCGTCCTTTAAATCCACCATATCAATACTGACTGCGCCTTCACTGACCTGGTATACTGCATAGCTGTATGGCAAATAATATCCATAGCCGGGGTAACCCCAGTAGTATGGATCCCAGTAAGTATCATAGTAATCCCAATAAGATCCGTAACTGATAACTCCGGTTGTTGTTGAAATGATTCGGTTCACAGTGAGTCCCAGATCAGGATTATCATTCTTGGATACCAATACATACCCTCTTGCCTGCATCTGGTCTTTTACTGCCTGGATATATGCAGCATCTGCAGCAGTGAATTGCATTTTTGATTGCCCATTTACAATCAATGCAGCAGAATCGGAAACACAGAAAGTATGGAAGTCGCTAAACCGGGCTGTCGAATCATGATCTGTAATATAAATTCTTGATTCATCATCCGTCATATTTTTAAGAGGATCTTTCTGACATCCCATAGCAAGAAGAGCCAAAGAACTCAGTATTACCATAGAATAAAATGTTTTCATAATTTCCATTTTTAAACTAATAAATTAACTAATACATCAAATCGTACTTCACTGAAAGAGGGGCATCAATAAAAATGCCCAAAGAGGAAAACAAAATATTAAAATATGTCAATGAAATTTTAATGGCTGTTAAACCAATAAGAGAAAAGGCTGTAAGAAATTTGAAAATCAAACGGAGAAAGATGTTTATGAATTTTTATACCACTATATGACATTAAGGCATCACATGAAGTATTAATAGCAGAAAAAAACCTGAAAAGTGTTCTGAGCAGACGATGGCCATGTTTTTTAAAATTGAATTGATCTTTGTAGCAGAATAAACAAATACCGGAACCTTGTTGTATTGGAATTATATTTTAATTCCAGTTACAATTCTTGTATTTAAATTTGGTGGAGGTGACCGGATTCGAACCGGTGTCCAAACATATTCTTCAAAAGCTTTCTACATGCTTATTTTGTTTTGAGGTTTCGGGAATTAACTGGGAACAAACAACCGATTATTTCCTTAGCTGCATTCCCGATAATCCCGATAGCTATCGGGACGGGACTTAAGCAACCGTCACAGCCTTCGGCTGCAGCAGCCTGTATTGTTTTTTGATTGGGCGGGGCAACTGGTTACAAGCCTACCTGCCACCCGGCCATAATGACTACTCAATCACTGATTAAGCAGCCATGGCAAATTGTGTATTGCCATTTATAGTTTGCGTATTCAGATTTACCTGCTAATTACGCAACGCAGGACATGCTTACACTTTCAAAGATCTATGCTGTCAATACCATACACCCCCCATTCTTACTTTGATTTAAGATTTATAGTTCCTAAATCCGATATTTTTTTTATACAATCTGCAAATATACGAGAATTATTTTGCAGAAAGTAATGGCGATTATATGATTCTTACCTTAACCTCAACCTTAACATTTTACATGATTATCTTTGCCGTCTATGCACTATGTTTCTGCAGAAGGATTGACAAAGAGTTATGGTATTACTCCGCTTTTTGATTCCATTTCATTTCACATCAACGAAGGTGATAAAATCGCACTGGTGGCCCGCAATGGTGTGGGCAAAAGTACCCTGCTCAATATCCTTGCAGGAAAAGAAAATCCCGATGAAGGCAAACTCTGGATCCATAAAGATATCACTGTCGCTTTATTGGAACAGGATCCGAAGTTTGAAGAAGATAAATCCGTGCTGGAAAATATTTTTCACAGCCAACACCCGATCATGCTGGCGACGCAGCAATATGAATCTGCATCAGACAGTGGCGAAAGCGAAGCGATGATGAAAGCCATGACGAGAATGGACGAATTGAATGCCTGGAAATTTGAGGCGAAGGTGAAAGAGATTCTCGGAAGATTAAACATTCATCATCTGCAACACAAAATGAATGAACTCAGCGGCGGCCAGCGGAAAAGAGTGGCGCTAGCAAAAACATTAGTGGATATTGGTTTTGAACATAAACATACACTGTTAATGATGGACGAACCTACCAACCATCTCGATGTGGAGATGATTGAATGGTTGGAACATTTTCTGAACCAGGAAAATGTTACGCTGCTTTTAGTTTCACATGATCGTTATTTTTTAGATGCTGTTTGTGATGAAATATGGGAACTGGAGCAAAGTAATATGTATGTATATAAAGGTAACTACGAAAATTATTTAGAAAGAAAATCAGCACGATTGGAAAGCGAGCAAGCCAGTATTGACAAAGCCCGGAATGAATATCGAAAAGAATTGGAATGGATGCGAAAGCAACCGAAAGCAAGAACTACAAAAAGCAAAAGCCGCCAGGATAATTTTTATGAAGTAGAGGCAAGAGCAAAACAAAAGATCGCTGATGCGCAAGTGCAATTGCAGGTGAAGATGACAAGACTCGGCGGCAAGATCGCTGAGATGAAAAAAGTGTACAAGAGTTACGGTGATAAAACAATTCTGAAAGGATTCTCTTATACATTTACCAAAGCTGAACGGATCGGCATCATTGGAAAAAATGGAGTAGGCAAATCCACTTTCTTAAATATTTTACAAGGCATTGAGCAGGCAGATAGCGGCAAAATAAATATCGGCGACACAGTAGTGTTCGGAAATTTTTCTCAACAAGGTTTGGAGATAAAAGATAACATACGGGTGATCGAATATGTAAAAACTTTTGCAGAAAATTTCCCTTTGGCAAAAGGAGGAAGTTTGAGCACCGCTCAATTTCTGGAATTGTTCCTCTTTCCTCCCGAAAAGCAATTTACTTACCTCAATTCATTAAGTGGTGGTGAAAAGAAACGATTACAATTGCTGACGATTTTATTCAGGAATCCAAACTTCCTGATACTGGATGAACCTACAAATGATCTCGACCTGCCTACTTTGGGTGTGCTGGAAAATTTTTTACAGGATTACCAGGGATGTATTCTCATTGTAAGTCATGATCGTTATTTCATGGATAGGCTCGTGGATCATTTATTTGTTTTCTCCAGCGATGGCAATATAAAAGATTTCCCCGGCAATTATTCGCAATATCGGATATGGCAAAAAGAAATAGTAAAAAAGGAAGAAGAGATAAGAGATAAGGAACAATGGGCCAGGAACAAGGATGAAAATTCCGGGTACACTGTACAGGTAACCCAGGCAACAACTACAATCGGCAATTGCCAACAGGCTGTTCGTAACTCCAAGAAAGCAGGCTTCAAAGAAAAAAGAGAATTTGAATTATTACAAAAAGAATTGGCTGAGCTTGGACAGGAGAAATTGAAATTAGAAGAGCAATTATCAAACTCCAAACTTCCGTTTGAGCAATTGAATGAAGCCAGCAGGCGAATTGCCGAGATCAGTAGCTTGCTGGATGAAAAAGAAATGCGTTGGCTGGAATTAAGTGAGTTAATGTAATAAAGATTGGTTCAGCATTCAGGCAAACTCAAAGGAACATTCACTGCTAATCCTCCTTCGGCCGTTTCTTTATATTTAGTATCCATATCTCTTGCGGTATCCCACATGGTTTTTATTACCCCGTCTAAAGAAACTTTTGCAAAATCAGGAGTACCCAGTAAAGCGAGTTGTGATGCAGTAATAGCTTTAATGGCTCCCATAGTATTTCTTTCGATGCAGGGTATTTGCACCAAACCTGAAATAGGATCGCAAGTCATACCAAGATGATGTTCCATTGCTATTTCTGCTGCCATCATTGCTTGCTTTTGTGTTCCGCCCATACATTCTGTTAATGCAGCAGCGGCCATCGCAGACGATACGCCGATTTCCGCCTGGCAACCACCCATGGCCGCAGAAATAGTAGCCCCTTTTTTAAAAATACTTCCCATCTCTGATGCCGTCAGTAAAAAATGGATAATATTATCATTACTATCTCCATTACAAAATAATATATAATACATCAATACAGAAGGAATCACGCCGGCAGCACCATTTGTAGGTGCTGTGACAACTCGTCCAAAGGAAGCATTTTCTTCATTCACTGCTAAAGCAAAACAACTGACCCAGTCAAGAATATATTTAAAATCATTTCCACCACTTTTCACAGCCAACATCCAGGAATCGTAATCACTATATTTTTTACCGGTTAATAGTCTTTTGTTCAGATCGGCCGCCCGTCGTTTAACACCTAACCCACCAGGTAAAATTCCGGCCGTACAGCATCCCCTGTAAATACATTCTTTCATCACACGCCAAATATTCAAAATTCCATCACGGGTTTCTTTTTCTGGCCGCCATGCATTCTCATTCTCCATCACAAGTTCATGAATAGACAACCCGGTTTTTATACACCAATGCAAAAGGTCATCAGCATTATTAATGGGAAAAGGTAGTTGTACCAACCCAGCAACGTTTTCTTCTTCGCCTTCTTTTTTTACAAACCCCCCGCCGATGGAATAATAAGTTTCAGCAATAGATACGCCATTGGAAATATCAGCTAAAAAAGTCATCGCATTGGGATGATATGGTAAGGATTCGGAAATAAGAAATTCAATATCTTCTCTTGGATCAAAATCCACTTCATGTAATCCACCCAACAAAATCTTTTTCATCGAAGCTATATCAGCAATCTTAGAATGAATCGCATTTACATCAAAGGTAACCGGATCATCATTGCATAATCCCAACTGAACTGCTATATCGGTACCATGCCCTTTCCCGGTTTTTGCCAATGATCCATACAAAAGAACTTTCACTGCATGTACATAATTTAATTTATCATTTTTTGAAAGCGTTTGAATAAATCGTTGCGCCGCCCGCCATGGTCCTAAAGTATGAGAACTGGACGGCCCCACTCCAATTTTAAATATATCAAATACAGAAATTGCTTCGTGTGACAAGACTTCAGTTTTGGCAAAATTACAGCAAAGGCATTGCGTTTAATAAAATATATCTTAAAAGTATTCCTTAAGATACCGATATTAAATCTACTTCGAAAACGAGATAGGAATTGGCAGGTATTACAATATTTCCATTTGCGTCTGTTACATTTTGATTACCGTATGCTATTGAGGGTGGAATATACATTACTATCCTGCCACCTGTTTTTAATAATGGCATCCCTATTCTCCATCCCATGATCGTTTGTGTAAGATTGACCGGGACTGGAGTTGTTGACTGGTCAAGTATAGTTCCATCGAAAAAATACGTTTTGTATGTAACGGTGACATTAGAACATGGGCCCGGCGTAGGGCCGGTGCCTGGGTTTTCAATCCTGTAAAACATTCCACTGCAATGCTGAGTGGCTGTAAGGCTATTCGTGGATAAATAATTTTGCACAGTTTGTATTTCGGCAGATGAAGCAGTAAAAGCACATGCATTAAAAACACACTCATTACCACTCTTTTTCAAACAGGAATTTAAAGTAAAGCTGACAATTATAACTGCAATGATGATTTTTCTCATGATATTGGTTTAAATATTTTACTAGGTTATAGAGACATATTTCCGTGTAAAAAAGCTGCCCAATCTTATTCTTTATTTTTTTTTGCTGCTAATTCCTGGTATCGCTGCTCATTACTATCCCACCTGAATCTTGCAGAAAAGATCACGATAAATGCTACAATCATTAAAGCAGCGCCGACCAATACATAAATTAATGAAGGCTGAGCATACATAATTAAATCGGCCCGTTTATCCCATCCTGAAAAAAAATTAACAAAGATGGCAATGACGAGGAGTACACCCAAAGGAAGACCAATAGAAAGTTTGCGCAGGTATTGTTTGCGGTTTTTACGGTTTTGTTCCCAATATTCCATAAATTTTTTTTCGTCCTCTGTAAGCATATTTCATGCAAAATTACAGTTTGTTTTGATTACCCCTTGCGGCAGAGGTTCAAAGTTTTTATATTGTAGCGTAACAAAATCCTAATGCTGTGAAATTGGCACTTCTTCTTGCTGAATATCTTTATACCAAAAAACGACTGGATCTTCCCGGTATCGGTTCCCTGCAGATAGAAAATGATGAAATACCGGAAACAAGTGACCGCAAACAACCTCAAGCATTTTCGATAAAATTTCAAAGCGACCCTACAATTAAAGAACCCCCAGAGCTACTTGATTTTATTGCTTCCAAGACAGGTAAAATGAAAGCCCTCGCAGCTGCAGACCTCAATTCGTATATTGAACTGGCACAGCAATTTCTTAACACCGGAAACCCTTTTTTACTGGAAGGAGTCGGAACCATTACAAAATTAAGAAAAGGCGAATATGAATTTTTAAATGAAAATATAAACCGTGAAAGATTTAAAGACATAAAAACAAAAGACATCATTCATAAATCCTCCAACGATTCAATAAGCAATTTTTCAAAAACAGCAACCTCGCAGAAGATGAAGGCGGGAAAATTATTACCCTTGCTACTTATCTTAGCCGGAATCGGAATCGCAATTTTTGTTGGATACCGGATATACGAAAACCGGGTTACCAAAAATACTGAAAATAATTTCTCTGTACAGGAATCACCAAAAGACGAAACAGTTCCTGTAAAACCTGATAGTTCGCTGCTATTTCAAAAATCAGATTCATCTAAAAATACGGATACCTTAGCTATTCAAAAACCATTGACAAAAAATGGTACATATCAATTTGTAGTGGAAGAAGCCAAAAGAGATCGAGCATTATTGCGCTATGCCAGTTTAAAGAGCTGGGGACTTGGCATACAAATGGAAACCACCGATTCCACCAATTTCAAATTATTTTTTTCCATTCCATCTTCAGTTTCAGACACAGCAAAGACGATGGATTCTTTAAGACAACTTTACACACCCTATTGGAGCAAATCGTATGTAATAAGTAACTGAAAACAACGCTGACAGTGATCCGGCATGAATCAGAATCCGATTCCTGCACCCACTATAAAATTAAATGGCGCCTGCACCTGGTAAATGGCTTGCCCATATACATTTAATTGCCCGGAAGAATATATCTTTTGATTTATAATATTCAATAACCGAAGAGTAAGAAAAAATTTATGGACATAATATTTCGCCAGGAAATTAATTGTGGTAGCCGCCGGCAACTGATAATTGTTGGCAAAATCAATATAACTTTTCGATTGATAGCGGCCATCCAATACAAAATTCCAATGTGGGATGGAATACCGGATTTCCGAATAAGAGATCACTTCTGGTGTCAATACAGGAGTTGAGTGTTTGTTTTCTTCGGCTATATAATGAGGTTCCAAGGAAAAACTCTGATACACAGTCCAGCTACTTGAAAATTGATAGGACATTTCCAGTTCTGCACCGGCACGAATCGCCTTGGCTACATTACTATGCAAGGGCAATCCTGTCGGGCCTATTTGCCCATTCAGATCAATGGCATTTAGAATTTTCATTCGATACAGGTTTAAAGAGCCTTGCAAATTGTGGTTTTCATATCTCACTCCTGCTTCAATGCTGAAATTATTTTCAGGTTGCAAATCAACATAAACAGCCTGCCCGTTATTGTCTTTTTGCAAATTATCGTTTCCTAAAAAAATGTCATTACGTCCCGGTTCCCGTTTTATGTGGCCGGTATTCACATATAAATAAACATGATTGTTCAACCGGCAGCCAACTCCTGCAAGCGGGTTGAAGAAATTCCATTGAAAATTTTTTAAGCACACATTTCCATGATATGAAAATGTAGCATAGCGGTATTGCATGTCTGTAAAAAAATAAAACCCATTCCTGTGAAAAATAAATTTTACAAAAGGGCTGAGCTCATTTTTATCCCCGTAGTTATGATACATCAATGCAGCATTAAGATCTTGCACGGCATTATGTACTTTCCGGCATAATGAACCATATATTCCGGAAGTAAGACTAAAATTCTTCCCGGTAAACTGATAATCCAACAAAAGCCCTCCCCAAGAAGAATAAGTGCGGTAATGTAACAGTGGGCCTTGCCCCGGTAAATACAAAAAATTATTCAGGTCAAATCCATAATCTCCTTTAGTGTAATTATAAAAAAGGCCTGCGTGAAAATTCTGATTCTTCCTGGCCTGGATGGTAAGATGAAATTGTTGCAACCATTGAGAAAAATTTCCTTTTTCTCTCTCCGTATTTCCATTGCTTTTAAAATCTGTTTTAGCTGCGCTATCATTTACACCCAGCCATCCCAGCCCATTCCTGTTTTTACCGATGAGTGTCAGCGTTTGTATGAAAGTTTTTCCCGACTGATGCTGCCACTGAAATATACCGCTGGCTGAATTATTTCCCGAATGATATTTATATCCATCAGTAGTAAGTAGGTTCAGTTTATAAAAAATCAAATTTTTTTCATTGCCGCTTTGTTGCTCTGCATATAATCTACCTGAAGAAAAAGAGCCTGCTTCAATTCCTATTTCAGTATGCCGGTCTCTTAATTGCTTTGTTTCAAAATCAAGGCTGCCTGCAAACGCAGGAGCGCCATTCTTGCTCATACCAATCCCTCTTTGTAATTGTACCGAAGTAGCATTAGAAAGTAATGAAGGAAAATTTGAAAAATAGGTCCCTGCATCTTCCGGTTCATTCAATGGCATTCCATTTATAGTAATGTTTATCCGGCTTTGATCCAAACCACGAAATCGGAAATAAGAATACCCAAAGTTTGTTCCGTTATCGGATTGAAATGTAATACCTGGGAATCGTTGTAACATAATGGAGGGTTCAGCACCATAATCCATTAATCGGATAAGAGAAGAATCCACACGGGAATAACTGATCGGCATTTGTCTGCTTGCTTTATACGGTGATGCCGGGATGACAACGCCCTGCAATTCCTGTGCTGTTGTATCGTTTTGGATATTTGTCTGTCCATAAGAATCACAACCATAAGTAAGAAGAAGAAAAAAAAGAAAAGGCTTCATACTTAAAATTGTCAATTTCATCTGAGTTAGTTTTTCTTTACTCCAATTTTCAGATTTATACGTTTCACAGGATGAATTTTAATCCACCCATCCACCATCTTCCCGGTAGCTGTGAACCGAGTAAATCGCTATTTTCTGCATCAAAAACATTATCCAGTTCTGAGAAAATACTTAATCGCTGTTTCAATAACCACACTGCAACCTTTGCATTCATGGTAAAACAGTCTGCATGTATCGTTGTATTGATCGCAGATGCTTCCTGTGGAGTACGATGTTTATACACCCCATTCAGCGTAATCGAAAACAATTGATTTGAATATTCCAAATTAAAATTCG
>JAFEEI010000056.1 GCA_018241205.1 Pseudomonadota bacterium | reverse complement strand
TCAATTAATCAGCGTTTCCCTAGTGACCGGAGCTTAGTTTCTACAGATTTCATGATCAACAGGCAGTGCCGCACCACCAGCCTGAGTGGCAAGACTTTTGGCCAGACTCATCAGTATTTCCGCATCTTCCAGTCCGTCGATAAAGCGCTGCGGAATCCCGGACAATCCCACCTGCGCACCGGCCAGCGCTCCGGTAAGAATGGCACGCGCCAGGTTTTGCCCGCCGCCGTTGACGGCGTGCAACACCGCGGACTCAAAATCGTTGCGGAAACGAGCGGCAAGATAATAGGCAGCGGGAAGCTGATGATAAATGGCACAAGGCATACCGTAGACAATCGAAACCTTCCATGCCGGCTCGATACGGATAGCCGCATCCGCAGCCGCTTGCGCCATGTAAGACGGGGTCAGTAGCGCATCCGGCGAGGCAAATCGTCCGGCGCGCGGCGGATCGGGGTCGCCCGGACGCGGCGGTTGCAAATCGTCGAAGGTGACGGCATGAAACGGCAGTTTTCCGGTCTTCACCAGTTCCATCAATTTCCCGGACAGCGCCGCATCCAGCGCATGCCCTTGCACCAGCATGCTCAATACGGCAGCATAGGCCACCGTCATCGAGATCACCGTATCGTCGATTTGCGTCAGGCGGGTATTGTTCGCCACCGCGATGGCAAGTTCCGCCGGTTGAAATGCATAACGGACGGCGATGGCCAGTGTGCGTTCGATCGCTTCTGTGGTATCCGCATGCCCGCCTGCTTTTCCCCACGGTAATTTCTGTTCCACCCGGCAGCGCCAGGCGTGACGAATCGATTGGCTGGTGTAGCCGCCCGGCCCGTTCATGGGTGTGCCGTCGAGTAACGGAAACAGCTCTTCGTCCAGCCGGCGGCAGAAATCGGCTTCGTTGTATTTGCCGCATTCAACGAGGGAACGCAGCATCAAGGTCAAAATGATGCCTGCCTGCGAGAGTTGTCCGGCCTTGCGTCCGCTATGGTAGCGTCCCGGCTTCGGATCGGTGTAGGTAGTAATCCATTCGCCATAATCGCGCCGCAGTTCGGCGAGATTGTAATACCAGTGAGGACCGAGCGCCAAAGCATCGCCGATAAGAGCGCCTATAATGGCACCAGCAGCGCGTTCTTGAATGACCGTGTGTGACATGATGCACCTCCTGAGTTAATCAGTGTTAGCCAGGATGTTGCCGGAAGTGAGCTTAAGGAAGCTCTAAAAACGACTGCGCTCGTTCAAGCTGCGTTGAAATCAGGCTCAAAATGCTCATTTACTCAATGTAAATGCGCTTTTTCACTTGATTTCACCTTGCCTGATCATCGCTCGCTACTTTTTTCAGAGCTTCCTTACATTGTTTTCCCGGTTACCGGTAAGAAAATTTCAAAAGCGGCGCTTTACTCCAGCGATATTCCTGAGGATCGGGTTTTGTCGTTTTTTATCAGCGCATAAGCCGAATGGTTATGGATCGATTCGAAGTTTTCCGATTCAACCACATAGGCGTCGATGCGATCATCGTGATTGAGCGTCTCGGCGATGTCTCTGACGATATCCTCGACAAATTTGGGGTTGTCGTAGGCGCGCTCGGTGACATACTTTTCGTCGGGCCGCTTCAACAAACCGTAGAGCTCGCAGGACGCATTCGTCTCGGCAATCCGGATAACTTCCTCGATCCAGACAAAACTGTTGGTGCGCACGGAAATCGTCACATGCGAACGCTGGTTATGCGCGCCGTAATCGGAAATTTTCTTGGAGCAAGGACACAGGCTGGTAACCGGAACGACGACTTTCATCGTAAATAAATATTCGTTGTTTTTGATCTCGCCGATGAAGGTCACTTCATAGTCCAGCAGACTTTTAACTTGGGAAACCGGTGCGGATTTATTGATAAAATAAGGAAAGGTCATTTCGATATGACCGGAATCCGTTTCCAGTTTCTGGATCATTTCCCGCAAAATAATCTGAAATGACTCGACGGAAATTTCGCGTTCATGGCTGTTGAGAATCTCAACGAAGCGGGACATGTGCGTGCCTTTGAAGTTATGCGGCAAATTCACGTACATGTTAAAAACCGCGATGGTGTGCTGCACACCGTCGCTTTTGTCCGCCACAACCACGGGATGGCGTATCGCTTTAATTCCCACCCGGTCGATGGCAATACGCCGGGTATCGATTGAACTTTGCACATCGGCAATCGGTAAATCCACCTGTTTATTCATGTTTATCTCCTGTGCGATGAGGCATCCGTTGCTGGCAACTTTGAATCAAATGATAGATAGATCAATTAACTCCGGAAAAGTTACACCGGCAGAACCGCCCGCACTGATTTAATAATACCGTCTTTATCCAACCCGCAATCCATCAGCATTTGCGCATGATCGCCTTGATCGATAAAAACATCCGGCAAGCCCAGTTGCAGGACTTTGACATCAATCCGCTGACTGTTGAGCGATTCGGTTACCGCACCGCCTGCTCCGCCCAACACGGTGTTTTCTTCCACCGTCACCAGCACATCGTGACTGGCGGCCAAAGATGCCACCAAATCGTCATCCAGCGGCTTGACAAAACGCATATTGGCGACCGTCGCATTCAATTCTTCCGCGGCGCTCAAACACGGCGCCAGCATGCTGCCAAACGCCAGCAACGCGATCTTTTCCCCTTGCCGCCGGATTTCACCCCGGCCCAACGGCAATGCTTGCATGTCCTTCTGAATCTTCACGCCCGGGCCGGTTCCGCGCGGATAACGCACCGCCGTCGGCGTATCGAGCTTAAAGGCAGTGTACAACATCTGCCGGCACTCATTTTCATCCGCCGGCGTCATGACGGTCATATTGGGAATACAACGCAGATACGACAAATCAAAGCTGCCCGCATGCGTCGGCCCATCCGCACCGACCAGACCGGCGCGGTCAATCGCGAACACCACCGGCAGATTCTGGATGGCAACATCGTGAATCAACTGATCGTAGGCGCGCTGCAAAAAGGTCGAATAAATCGCCACGACCGGTTTTAAACCGTCGCACGCTGCACCGGCGGCAAAAGTGACCGCATGTTGTTCGGCAATGCCGACGTCGAAATAGCGTTCCGGATATTCCCGGGAAAAACGCACCAGCCCCGAGCCTTCGCGCATCGCCGGGGTGATACCGATCAAGCGCAAATCCTGCGCCGCCATATCGCACAACCAGTCGCCGAATATTTGCGTATAAGCGGGCTTTCCGTTCGACTTGCTCACAATCCCTTTTTTCGGATCGAACTTGCTCACGCCATGATACAAAATCGGATCTTCCTCGGCCACCTTGTAACCGGCGCCTTTGCGGGTCACCACGTGCAGAAACTGCGGGCCATCCAGCTGTTTGATGTTGTTCAGCGTGGTAATCAAGACATCCAGGTCGTGGCCGTCAATCGGGCCGATATAATTAAATCCGAATTCTTCGAATAAAGTACCCGGTGTCACCATGCCTTTGACATGCTCTTCGGCGCGTTTGGCCAATTCCAGCACCGGCGGAACGACGCCTAGCACTTTCTCACCGGCGCGCCGGGCGGTGGCATAAAACCTTCCCGACATCAGCTTAGCCAGATAATTGTTCAGCGCCCCGACCGGGCGGGATATCGACATGTCGTTATCGTTCAAAATAACGAGCAAGTTAGCATCCATCACACCGGCATTGTTCAGCGCTTCAAATGCCATACCTGCGCTCATGGCACCGTCGCCGATGATGGCGATGGCGCGCCGGTCCGTATGGTTTAAGCGCGCCGCGACCGCCATGCCAAGCGCCGCGCTGATCGAAGTACTGGAATGCGCGGTACCGAAAGCATCAAATTCGCTCTCGTCACGGCGCGGAAATCCGGCAATACCGCCATGCATGCGCAGTTTGCTCATGCCGTCGCGCCGTCCGGTCAGAATCTTGTGCGCATAAGTTTGATGCCCCACGTCCCAAACCAGCTGATCATGCGGGGTATTAAACACATAATGCAGCGCGATCGTCAGTTCGATCGTGCCTAGATTGGAAGACAAGTGTCCACCGGTTTTTGCTACCGATTCAATGAGAAAGTCACGTAATTCCTTGGCGAACTGCGGTAATCTCTTTTGTTCCAATTCGCGTAACTGAGCGGGTGAATTAATGGTATCTAACAGTGGATACATTCAGAACCTGAAAATAAAAAATAAAGAAGAAAAACTTAGAATTTACGCTTAATTATAAAATCGGTCACTTGACGCAATCTTGCCGCGGCTTCGCCAAAACCATCCAGCGCCTGATCGGCATCGTGCTGCAATTTTTCCGCCAGTTCACGCGCTTGAGCGATGCCCAGAATGCTGACATAGGTCGGTTTATTGTTCTCCGCGTCTTTACCGGCGGTTTTTCCCAAGGTGGCTGTGGTCGCTTCGGCATCCAGCAGATCGTCCACCACCTGAAACGCCAGACCGACACATTTGGCAAAGTGATCCAGCTTGCTCAATTGCTCATCAGCCAAGCGGCTACCGCAACGAGCACCCAGCATCACAGCAGCGCGAATCAATGCGCCGGTTTTATGGATATGCATGAATTCCAGCTCCGGCAGGCTTAGCATTTTGCCGACGCTATCCAAATCAAACGCCTGACCTCCCGCCATACCGCGCGACCCGGAAGCCAGTGCCAGTTGCACAATCATTTCCAGTTGTGTCTCCGGCGTATCCGCTAAACGCTTTTCCGCCAGCAACTCAAACGCCAGCGTTTGCAAGCTGTCACCGGTCAGCAGTGCGGTCGCTTCGTCGAATTCGATATGGCAGGTCGGTTTGCCACGCCGCAGCACATCGTCGTCCATGCAGGGCAAATCATCGTGCACCAAGGAATAGGCATGAATCAGTTCCACTGCCGCCGCCGCGACCGTGACGCGTTCAACATCCGCGCCTGCAAGCTCACCGGCGGCAAACGATAACAGCGGACGCACCCGCTTGCCGCCGCCCAGCACGGAATACCGCATGGCCTTATGCAATCGTACAGGAACACAGTCGCTGGCGGGTAAGCGCGACTCCAGGAATGACTCAATCCGCGTTTGGCAACCGCTTGCCCAGCTTTGAAAATCAACGCTCATCGCTATCCGACTTTGTGAAGTTTTTTAACATACCGGCTTCCAGCACCCGCACTTGCTGCTGCGCGTCTTGCAGCTTACTCTGACAATATTGTAATAGCTCCGCCCCGCGTTGATAGGCCGCAAGAGAAGCTTCCAATGACATCTGACCTGCTTCCATGGCGGTTACGATTTTTTCCAGCTCAGCCGATGCCGCTTCAAAGCTTTCCGGTTGCGGCGGTGCAGCCTGTTTAGATGATTTGGTCATAAAACGCTCATGCCAACAAAGAAGCCAATTGGAATAATAAGTGGTTCTGTCACAAAAAAACAGACAAAAATAACGCAATTAGCAGCACCAGGTCAATGCAAATTTAGTAATGACGATGATTGCTCCCATTGAAGACCGAGTGCAAGCACTCAAAAAACCGCTCCGATCACCGGTTGCATACGATCGATTCCTTATTTCCAGAAAGACTGCTCGCGCTTCCTCGATGGCTAATTTCCGATGTCAGCGGCACAAAGCAATCATATTGATCCATGCATATTACTATGGCAAGATACGAGCCTTGGATGGCGTCATCAGAAGCGGATAAGCATGTGATAATGACGGAATAAATCACAAATAAATGTCTGTTTTCCCATTCTGATAGCCGCGCCCGCTTATTTCAGCAGTATTCTTGGTAGAGGTTCTTAAGGAACACTGGTTAATTCGGCGAACGAGACGAAACGATAGGCGCACGGAATACAGCGACCGAGACCTATCAAAAAGATAGGCGAGAAAGTGAGTGCCGCGCAATGAATTGATTCGCTCGTGCAGTCAATTAATCAGCATTTCCTTAATATTGAAACCTATCTATTTTTCTAACACACATTAATTGAGAACATCTTGAACGAAAGCTTTGATCAAATCTCATCATATTTTGGAACCGTGCCATTATGGCCATTCGTTTTATTCGGCCTGCTCGGGGTAGTGGCCATTATGGTCGATATCGTCAACCGCAAGCGCCGCGCCATGGCCATCGAAAATTTCCGCTATACCATCGAAACGGAATTGGCCGATATGTATCCGCAGCATAAACGCTGGCCCGCAAACATTAACCATTACCTCACAGCCCGGTTACCGGAAATGTATCAAAATTTTGAAGTGTTGCGCGTTTTCATTCCGCAAAAAAATTTGCTCCAGTACAATACCGATTGGAACAATTTCCGGGACTTTTGCCGTACCCTTACCGATGAAAAGATCGCCGCAGCCGAGCAAAATTCCGCCAACGAGTCCGATCCCAAGGTAGTTTTCCAGCAATTGGTGGCAAAATTGATGAAGCATACCGAATTTTAGGAAGCTCTCCGCAGCCTTGATCAACGCCGCCATCAACACCAATTTATAACTTTTTTCACACGCTTATCATTAAACCGATATCGTTAATCTGCCATGACTCAACACGATAAGCCGGTCAATTCCGGGGTAACAGTGCGCCCGGTCATGTCGTATCGTGACATGGGCAAGTTTATCGATGTTCCTTGGCATGTGTATGCGAATGATCCGATGTGGGTGCCGCCGTTACGGCTGGAACGGCGTTTTCATTTTTCCCGCTTCAATCCCTACTTCAAGCACGGCGAATGGCAAGCCTGGGTTGCATTCCGGAATGGCCAGCCGATGGGGCGGATCAGCGCGCAAATCGATTCTTTGCACCAGCAACACCACGGCGCCGACAGCGGACACTTCGGCCTGCTGGAATGTATCGACGATGCGGAAGTATTTAGCGCGCTGCTGCTGCACGCGGAAGCCTGGCTCGCTGCGCGGGGGATCCGCCGTGTCAGCGGCCCGTTCAATCTGTCGATCAATCAGGAATGCGGTATTTTAGTCGACGGATTCGATACCCCACCAGTGGTCATGATGCCGCATTCGGCGCCGTGGTACAGCCGCTTACTCGAAGAGCACGGCTATCTTCCGGCAAAGGATCTGTTAGCCTATAAAATCAGTGTTCACTTCGAAATACCGCACGTCATGCAAACTGTGATCAAGCGGTTTGCACCGCAAATCACCATGCGTACCCTGAAGCGTGATCAATTTGATCAGGAAATGGAAATTTTGCGCGATATTTTTAACGACGCCTGGTCGGAAAATTGGGGATTCATTCCGTTTACGCGCGAAGAATTTGCCGAGCTGGGCAGCAGTTTGCGCCTACTGTTGCCGGACGAGTACATTCAAATCGCGGAGGTCAACGGCGAACCCGCGGCCTTCATGGTCGGACTGCCCAATCTCAACGAAATCCTGATCGAACTCAACGGCAGCCTGTTTCCGTTCGGTTGGCTTAAATTGATCAGAAAAGTCAGAAACCATGAAATCCGCACTGGCCGCATTCCGTTGATGGGCGTGCGTAAACAATATCACAGCACGCCGATCGGCTTGGCTCTAGCCTGCCTGGTTATTGACACGCCACGCCAGATCGGCATCCGGCATGGGGTCAAGGAAGTTGAATTGTCCTGGATACTGGAAGATAACGTTGCGATGCGCAGCATCCTCGATAGCATCGGCAGCGAACAATACAAACGCTACCGTATTTATGGAAAAACGCTATGACCGGTGAACTCAATCCAGCAGCACAGCGATTCGCCGCCGTGGTTCTGGCTGCCGACCGCACCGGCAAGGATCCGGTCACGCAACATACCGGCGCCGCCTGCAAAGCTTTCGCTCCCGTTGCCGGCGTTCCGATGATCATCCGTGTGCTGGATATTCTGCAAGCTTGCGATCTGATTTCCACCATTATTCTGTGCGGCCCGCCGGAATCGCTGCACGATCATTGCCCGGAATTAAAGCAGCGCATCGCATCCGGCCAAGTCACCTGGCTGCCGAACCTGAATTCTCCCAGCCGCAGCGCGGAGAGCGGCCTCAATCACATACCGCTCGATACGCCGGTGCTCGTAACCACGGCCGATCACGCTTTGCTCACACCCGCCATCGTGCGCGATTTCTTACAGAACGCTGCGGTGACACCGTGCGACGCCGCGGTGGGTGCTGTCAGCGAACAAGCGATCATGACCGCGTTTCCCGGTTGCAAACGTACCATCATCCGGTTACGCGACGGCGGATTCCGCGGCTGCAATTTGTACGCATTCAATCAGCGCGGGCGCGCCTTGGTGCGATTCTGGCGGCAAGCCGAGGATTTGCGCAAACGCCCGTGGCGGTTAATCGGTAAAGTGCTTGGATTCAAGACGGTATTTTTATACCTGTTCGGATTGCTGACATCGCAACAAGGCTTGGCCGCGGTATCGAAAAAATCCGGCATCAACATCCGGCTGGTCATGCTGAACGATGCTCGCGCCGGGATTGATGTCGACAAAGTGCAAGATCTCATGCTGGCCGAATTGATACTCAACCGGAAATCAAGTCCCGGTGACAACGCGCAGCCCTCGTGATCAATCGTCCCGCACCGCCCATGCTCTTCGTCCTATTTATCAGTAAAAACCCGATTTAGCCGGTCTATGAAATTAATCGAACGGTATATCGCACGCGAAATTCTGCTGCCTTTCACGGTAGTGCTCCTCATTCTGGTCGGTTTGTACGCCAGCTTCGTTAGCGCCCGGCTTTTGACCGGCGCCGTGACGGAGACACTGGGCATCGCCGCGCTGCTCAAGCTGGTATTCTTAAAAACGCTGATCGCGCTGGAAGTGCTGATCCCCGTTGCACTCTACATTTCGGTCATCATCGGTCTGGAAAGACTCAACAAAGACCAGGAATTGAATATTATCCGCTCGGCGGGGGTGAGCGGCGCGCGCATTGTGCTCACAGTGCTGTCGGTAGCGATACCGGTGGGTATTCTCAGCGGAACGTTGTCAGCGTATGCGCGCCCGTGGGCCTATTCGGAAAGCTACATTCTTGATGCGCAAGCGGAAGCCGAACTGAATACCAACCGTTTTCAGGCCGGGCGCTTTTACGGCAGTGAAAAAACTGGCAGGGTTGTTTACGTGCGCAGCAAAAATGACGCCACCAAGGAAATGGAAGATATTTTTCATTACATCAAGAAAAAGGAAGGCAGCGAGATTGTCATTGCTCAACACGCCCGACAAGTTCATCCCGCAACTCAGGAAGAAAGGCCGCATATTTTACTGTCCGACGGTATTGTCTACGAATTAAGCAAAACCGCCAGCATCGATGACATGATCCGGTTTGAGGACATGACCTATTTCATTGACAAGGACTTTGTGCTGAAATACCGGCGCAAAGCGGCCGCCACCAGAACTTTGTGGGAATCCGACCAGCCGCATGACATCGCGGAACTGCAATGGCGTATTTCCCGTCCGCTCTCGACTATCTTGATGGCTCTGCTGGCAGTGACTTATATCCGTATTACACCACGCCAGGAAAAAATAGAATGGACTTACATCATCGCCGCGCTGGTTTTCGCCGCATACTATAATTTGAGCGGATTAGCGAAAACCTGGGTTGAACAGAAAGTCGTCGGCAGCATACCGGGCGTATGGTGGCTGGATATGCTCATTCTCGCATTCCTCGTCAGTTATGCCGTATTCTCAAACCGGAAATTCCTCTTCTTACGACGGCAATGATCATCTATCGTTACATCGCCCATCAGGTACTGATCGGCTTCGTTATTTCCACCGCAATCCTGTTGCCATTATTCAGTTTCTTCGATTTGCTGGATCAGTTGGATGATGTGGGCAAAGGCACTTACCGCACCATCGATGCCTTTTTCTACACTGCCATGCTGCTGCCGCGCCGTTTTATTCAAGTCGCGCCTTTTGTCGCTTTGCTGGGCACCGTCATTGCACTGGGTAAACTGGCGATCCATTCGGAACTCATTGCCTTGCGCGTTGCCGGACTCTCCCCGCAGCGCATCAGCTTCGCGCCTTTAAGCATGGGTATTTTGCTGCTGCTGGTTGTCGCCGCGCTGGAACAATTCGCCGCCCCGCAACTGCAACAAACAGCGATCACCTACCGCGCCATCGCCTTGGAGCAAAGCGCCGAGTTAGGTAAAAACCTAGGAATCTGGACGCGTAACGAACGCAACATTCTACGCATTGGCCAGATTGTGAATAATAAGAGAGCCGCCGATATCGAACTGCTGCAGCTGGATGAAGAAGGTTTCATCATCAAACACACACTCGCCGAATTTGCCGATATCGTCGAGGAAGATATCTGGGAGCTCAGCAACGCCACCATCCGGACATTTCAGGACGGCCACAAGATCTCGTTGAGCCTTGCGGACGCTGTGAGATGGACCTCTTTCGTCAATCCCGAGGATATCGCGACCTTGACCAAACCGCCGGAAAGCCTATCGCCGCTCGAATTGCTCCGGCATGTGGAATTCCTGCGCAGCACGGGACAGGATGCCGATTCCTACGCGCTAGCGTTATGGCGCAAAGCAGGCAGCGCGCTGATGACGATCGCCATGCTGCTGCTATCGATTCCGTTTGTCTTCGGTTCGATCCGTTCCGGCCTCAGCAATAAACTCATCCTCGCCACACTGATCGGCATGGCGGTTTACCTGCTCGATCAAATTATCGCCAATGCCGGATTGATTCTGCACCTAAACCCCGCACTCGTTGCTTTAGGACCCGGATTTACCATCATCATTCTGGCCAATCTCTGGTTGCGCCGGACTTTTTAGCGGCACACCGTTATCTCTGTTATAGTTGCCGCAAAGCATCTAAAATCGCATCACCGGACGTATGCATCGCACTGGAATAATTCACTCAAAAAAACAATTTTCCATTACCCATGTCGACATCAACCTATATTTATTTTTTCGGTGACAACGAAATCACCATTTGGGGATTGACCGGCCGAGAACGGTTGCGGCGCATGCTGCAAGCGCATCAGGACATCATCCTGACCGGCGATGTTGAGAAAATCCCGGTCACCGCCACCGCCTTATTCTTGAATTCCAATTTCCTGTTTGACGCACGCGTGCTCACCGCCTTGCTCGGAATGGACAAAAAAACCGCCTTATACAGCGACGAGGGTTGTCCGGCGGGGATTCGCACCGACGGTAACTATGCCCCGCAATTGTTGCGCAATCTCAATAACAACAAGGATCAGAACTATAAATTCGCGCCGCTGACCATCCCGCGCATCGAATTGAAGGATCTGAAAATCGATTACCAGCACAATCTGAAAAAGAAAGATCCGCCGTACATTCTGCCGGTCAGCGAAGCCAATCGCCCGCTGCTGGAACAAGAACTGTTTTCCGGTTCGTACAAAGGCGTCACCGATCTGGTCACTAAATGGGTCTGGCCGGTACCGGCATTTTGGACCACGCACTTTTGCGTGCGGCACGGCTGGTCGCCCAATCATGTGACCTATCTCAGCGTGGTATTTGCCGTGCTGGCGGGACTGGCGTTCTGGGGCGGATTCTTCGGTATCGGATTGTTGATGGGCTGGTTCATGACCTTTCTCGACACGGTGGACGGAAAACTGGCGCGCGTCACGGTTACGTCCAGCCGCTTCGGCGATGTCTTGGACCACGGCTTGGATATTGTTCACCCGCCGCTGTGGTATCTGGCCTGGGGATTGGGTCTGGAAGGCACAGCGACGCCGCTTGCCCCATTGGGAATTCTGATGGGATTGATGTTTCTGGGGTATATCGGCGGACGTCTGTGCGAAGGTGCATTCCAGTTCTGGCTGGCGCACTTCGACATGTTCATCTGGCGCAAAATGGATTCTTTTAACCGGTTAATCACGGCCCGGCGCAATCCGAATCTGATTTTGCTCACGTGCGGATGGTTAAGCGGCCGCCCGGATATCGGATTGCTGTTAGTGGTGCTGTGGCACCTGGCTTCAACCGGAATTTTGATCTGGCGCTTGGCGGATGGCTGGAAAACCAAGCAAAAGGAAGGATCGCTACGATCCTGGCTGCAGGATATTGATCCGGCACGCGATCGCGAACAATGGGCGGTGAAAATATTCACGCGCGCCCCAATCGATCTTAGAAAACCGTTGCCGCTTTCATAAATACTCCGGCGCAAATCGATAGACCTGATGACGTTGCAAGCGCGGATCGACCGTCTGAAATCCGGAACAGCCAAAACCGGTTGCCTGCTGAATCCCAGAGGAGGACAGGTGCGTAAACGCATCACGGCTATCTGTCAGGCATTGCAGCAAATACCCGGTATGCTGGTGCGCGAAGGCAGTGATGCGGATACCTTTAAAAGTGCAATCGATGCGCTGCTGCAAGCGGATATCGACTTACTGGTGATCGCCGCCGGTGACGGCACGACACATGCGATTTTCGGGCATTTATTCGCGGCACGCACACCTGCCGACTGGCCGCTCATTCTGATCGTGCCCGGCGGCACCACCAACATGACACCGCTAGATTTGGACATGCAAGGCAAACCCGAACACATCATCCGGCGCTTACACGCCTATTTGCTCAAACCGGCCGATCCCAATCTGGTGCAACGTCCGGTATTGCGCATCGAACAAAACGGCATGAGCCCGATTTACGGCATGTTCTTTGCTGTCGGATTGGTCGCACGCGGGGTGAAATTCTCGCGCAGTCCGGTCAAACAAATCGGCATCACTGGCAGCATTTTCACCTTCCTGATCATGCTGCGCTCGATCATCGGCATGCTCGCCAATATGATCTCCGGCCGCCAGCAAAGCGAATGGGCGCCGGTCAACATGACCTTGACGGAAACCAATGGCCGGATTCATCGCGGCACTTATCTGTTCGCCTTGGTCAGCGCATTGGATTGCCTGTTATTGAATATTCGTCCGTACTGGGGAAAAGAACCGGAACCGCTGCATGTCACACTGGTCGATCAGCAGCATAAGCACCTGTGGCGTTCGCTCTGGCCGTTATTATCGGGCGGCGGCGCGGTGCTGCAGGAAAAAGACGGTTATTATAGCCATAATGCCGCTTCCTTAAGCTTACAGATGGACGACGAATATATCGTCGACGGCGAATTGTACCGCTCGCTCAATGCGCAAACACCGCTTACAATCACCGCGACCGACGCCGTGACATTTCTCGTGATATAGGATATTGCCATGACCAATCCGCTACTCGAAGCCATTGAACCACTGCCCGCCGCACTGCTCAACGAAGTCGCGGCGGAATGCAACCAACCGGTTTCCGCCGATTTCGTCCCTTTGGTGGATGCGCTCATTATGCGCTTCGGTGAATCGCTCGACGCCGTGATGCTGTATGGTTCTTGCCTGCACTCAGCGGTTAGTCTGGAAGAAGGCATCGTCGACTTGTACGTCATCGTCGACAGTTATCACAAAGCGTATCCTGAGCGTTATTTAGCTGTTTTCAATGCCTGGCTCGCGCCCAATGTGTTTTATCTCGAAGTGCCGCATCAGCAAAAAACGTTGCGCGCCAAATACGCCGTCATCTCCAGCGCCGACTTTGCGCGTGGCGCGCAGTACTGGTTTCATTCGTACATCTGGGCACGCTTTGCGCAGCCCTCGCGGCTGCTGTTCGCGCGTAACGACATGGTGCGTCAGCACATTTACGCCGCGCTGGCACATTCCGTTGTGACTTTTCTGCAATCCTGCTCACCGGCGCTTGAAACCGGCACCTTCAGCGTCGAAGATCTCTGGACGCGCTGCCTGACACTCACCTACGCCGCCGAGTTGCGCGCGGAAAGGGAAACGCGCGCACGGCACCTGGCGCAAGCCAATTTGGACGCATTTACCCGCCTGACAGCCGCCGCCAGTCCACTGCTGACAGAAATTCTGCAGCAACTGGAAAGTGGACAATACCGCTGTCTAAGCACTCCGGCCATGCAGCGTCTGGCGTTGTGGCGCTGGCGTTTACGGCGCTGGCAGGGAAGAATTTTGTCGATTCTGCGCCTGGCCAAGGCCACGTTCACCTTCAGCAACAGCGTCGACTACGCCGCTTGGAAGATAGAACGGCACACCGGCGTACGCGTGGAAATCACACCGTTACTGCGCCGCCACCCGATTCTGTGGGGTTTGAAAGTGGCCAAACAACTTTTGCAACGCGGCGTGTTACGCTAATTTGCGAGTAATAGATTTTCGGCGCACGGCTCTTAAATGAAAATGGATCAAAAAGCGCCTTTATTCGAACCTAAAAGACGTTTTCGTTGAATAGAACCAGAACAAGTAAAAGTGTTACTTCATGAGTTACCGGAATACTTGATTGATTTAGGTGTTTAGGTCCCGCGGTATGCTGGAATGGATCAACGTTAAATCGTTCTGGCTCTTTTGTCCCTATTTTGCAAATGTTATTCATAAGGCGTGAGGCCCTTGAGGGTTTTTAATCGTCTAGCGAAGTTATAAGTCATCACAAAAAGTATGTAGATGAGCCTTCAGGTCATATGAATCATAGTAATAGCGTTTCACAGCCGCTTCTTTGATTGTTCTATTCATGCGCTCGACCTGTCCGTTCATCCAGGGATGTTTCGGTTTCGTGAGTCTGTGTTCGATGCCATACTCAGCGCAGATACGATCAAAAATATGTATGAAGGCATATTGATTGCAGGTGCGGTTAGTGAACTGGATACCGTTGCCGGTCAGGACAGTATGGATTCTATAAGGGACGGCTTTAAGCAAGCTACGTAAAAAATCTGCCGCGATCATCTTTGTGGAACGCTCATGCAGCTTTTGTGTAAGCGTACTTTGATGTGCGGTCTGATGTGCGGTCAATGGCGGCGAATAGATAAAGCTTTCCTTCTTCTGTTTGAACTTCCGCGATATCGATATGAAGTTTGATGCATTTCAGAGTTTCGTGTCCGTTCCTGATTCTTGGTCGAACTTGGGGCATGAATGAGGGTGGCATCCACCATCGTGCCTTTGGAAACCAGCAGCCCCTGCGCCTTGAGGTGAGCATTGATCGCTTCCAGCAATAGCGCCGTCAATTCATGTTGCTCCAAAAGATGACGGAAATTCAGTAAAGCGGCCTACCCAACCAGAATCAAAGTTGGTAACGCTCCGAGGCAATACCTCCAACAGACAGGATTTAATCCTTTTCAACAATAAGTCATCTCTGGAAAACACACTGCATCACGAAATTCCCGCTCACAGCGTATAATGAGCGCCCAGATACAAATCAACCGATTAAATCGATTCCATACTTTCGTAAATCAGAATATGACTCAGGAAAACCCATCACCCACTCCTCAGGATGAAAACCAAATCATTGCCGAACGCCGTGCCAAACTGGCCGAACTGCGTCAGGCAGGCAATGCTTTCCCGAACACTTTCCGGCGTGAACATGTAGCGGCGGAATTGCATCAACAATACGATGTGTTATCGAAGGAGCAACTGGAAGAATCGCCGGTTGTAGTCAAAGTGGCGGGACGGATGATGCTGAAGCGCGTCATGGGCAAGGCCAGTTTTGCCACCATCCAGGATATGAGCGGACGTATTCAACTGTACATATCGGACGATCTCACCGGTGCAGCCGTACACGCAGCGTTCAAGCACCACGACTTGGGCGACATCTTCGGCGCGCAGGGCACGTTGTTCAAAACCAAAACCGGCGAGCTGTCGATCCGCGTCACGGATTTGCAGTTACTGACCAAATCGCTGCGCCCGCTGCCGGAAAAATTTCACGGTTTGGCCGATCAGGAGCAAAAATATCGCCAGCGTTACCTCGATTTGATCACCAATGAAGACGCGCGCAAGGTGTTCACGGCACGTTCGAAAATTATTCAAGCCATGCGTGAATTTTTCGTGGCACGCGGCTACCTGGAAGTCGAAACCCCGATGATGCACCCGATTCCCGGCGGCGCCACGGCAAGACCGTTCTCCACGCATCATAATGCGCTGGATATGGCACTGTATTTGCGCATCGCACCGGAGCTTTACCTGAAACGGCTGGTAGTCGGCGGCATGGAAAAGGTGTTTGAAATCAACCGTAACTTCCGTAACGAAGGCATTTCCACTCGGCATAATCCGGAATTCACCATGGTGGAATTCTATGAGGCTTACCAGGACTTTACCTATCTGATGGACTTCACCGAGAAAATGCTGGCGGAAATCGCGTACAAAGTACTGGGCACGACCGAAGTCACGTATCAGGGCAAAACCATGGATCTGGCGCAACCGTTCGCCCGGCTCACCATCACCGCAGCCATCCGGAAATTCCATCCGGAATACACCGATGCGCAATTGAATGATCGCAATTTCCTGATCAAAAAACTGCAAGCACTCGGCATTCATCACAACCCGAGCGACGGCATCGGTGGCTTGCAACTCTCATTGTTCGACGAAACCACCGAACACTTGTTATTCGAACCGACGTTCATCGTCGACTATCCGGCAGAAGTCTCCCCGCTGGCGCGGCGCAATGACAACAACACCGCAATCACCGACCGCTTTGAGCTATACATCGCCGGACGCGAAATCGCCAACGGATTCTCGGAATTGAACGACCCGGAAGATCAAGCGGCACGCTTTCTGGAACAAGCCAAAGCCAAGGACGCCGGCGATAACGAAGCCATGCACTACGACGCGGATTATATTCGCGCTCTGGAATACGGCCTGCCACCAACCGCCGGGGAAGGCATCGGCATCGACCGGCTGGTCATGCTGCTGACCGACAGCCCGAGCATCCGCGACGTGATTCTGTTTCCGCAGTTACGGCGGGAAGATTAGGAAAATGCTGAATTATTCGCATTTGAGGTTGAGTTTTATAGGGCTTGACTAGGAATTTTATTATCGTAGAGGACACGGAAAACTGACCGAAGTATGATCCGTGAAATTTTAGGTAGTGATAAAAAGATTAGCCGGTTTAGTGGATTGATTTTTAATGAATCATATGAAGATGAACAGTTTTATGAAGATTTTGCTTTCTTAGTTATCTGACTAATTGTAGTTAGACATTCTCTGATCGCTTATGGGATTCGCACTCGACCAAATCGTCCCTTGGGGGCGCTCTTACTGTGAATATATGGCCATGTTCGGCCTGACCGAGGCCGACCAACAATTACGGATTCTTGGCTGCGGCGACGGTCCCGCTGCATTCAATGCAGAGTTTACGAGGCGCACAGGAACCATCGTTTCAATCGATCCCATATACGCCTTCGACACAAACCAAATTCAGAATCGCATCGCCGAAACCTATGAAACGGTGATGACTCAGATGCGAAAGAATCATGCTGACTATGTATGGACCTCTATTTCGTCTATCGAAGAACTCGGCTACGTCCGCATGTCTGCCATGAGTTCCTTCCTGTCAGACTACGAAGTCGGAAAGACGCAAGGTCGCTACATCGCAGGAGAATTGCCCTTATTACCATTTGAAGACAGTACCTTCGATCTCGCCTTGTCGTCCCACCTCCTGTTTCTGTACAGCGTACAGTTACAGCTCGGCTTCCACCTCCAAGCCCTTACCGAAATGCTGCGTGTGGCTCACGAAGTCAGAATTTTTCCGTTACTCACGCTTGACGGCAAAAGATCTTCCTATCTGGAAGCCGTCATTCAATCCTTCAACAATCAGGGCTTCGTAACCGAAGTGCGCCGTGTCCCTTATGAATTTCAGCGGGATGGTAATGAAATGCTACTCATCCGCCATGTCTAACAATCCGATCCAACGGACAGTTGGCCAGCTGCGCTATCCGCCTGCCTCCGACCTTCATCGTTAGCATCACGAATGGAGGTTCACTGCGTGGCGATGAATGAAAAACCAGCGCGGTTGGGCTGCCGAAGAAAGCCCAACATCACTCACTGTGCAGGAGCATTATGCAGCGGCTTCAATATCCCACCCAGGGAAAACCAGTACCGCAGGGTGGCATTTGAGGGCTTTAGCCAATATTTTGGCGCGCTCAATTCCCAAGTTGATTTTGTCATGCTCGATGGCGGAAAGGGTCGATTGCGGAATGCCGGTGAGTGCAGCCAGTTCGTTCTGACTTAATCCTTGGAGTTCGCGGATAATTTTTACCGACTCGCCGACTGACACGTCGCATGTTTTTTTTGCCAGTTGATATTCGTTCATTTTTTTCTCCGGTAATCGTGCGGTGAAATTTGTTCTACGAGAACATACACTTCATTGTTGATGATCTTATAGATAACCCGGTACTGCTGGTTTAGCCGTGATGAACGATAGCCATTCCATTCACCGGTTAACGCTTCGTCAGCAAAGCCTTTGATCAGCGCTAATCCTTGTTGTCCAGAAAGATAGAAGCAATGATCTTTCGTTCACTCCATCTCAATTTCAATCAATACTTCCTCCACATTCACCTCATCAACGCAAACTAATGATCGGCCAGTTGTTTCTCTCCGCATGACTTTTTAGCGTCGGATCGGGATCGACCGCCACCGGGTGCGTAACTTTGCTCAACAGTGGCAAATCGTTGAGCGAGTCGCTATAAAACCAGCTGCGCAGGAACGACAGCCAGGTTAAATTATGCGCATCCAGCCATTTCTCCAGCCGTTCGATTTTTCCTTCGCGGAATGACGGTGTGCCGAAAACCCGGCCGGTAAACTCGCCGTCTTTTTCTTCCGGCTCGGTTGCGATCAAATGCTCGATGCCGAGCGCCTGCGCAATCGGCGCAGTGACAAAACTGTTGGTGGCGGTAATGATGATGCACAGATCGTTATCCAGCCTGTGCCGTTCGATTAATTCGCGCGTGCCGGGGGCGATCAGCGGCACGATTTTTTTCGTCATGAATTCCTTGCGCCAGGTTTCGAGCTGAGCGCGCGAGTGGCGTGCCAGCGGCTTGAGCTGAAAATCCAGAAACTCGTGAATATCCAGCGTGCCCGCTTTGTATTGCTCGTAAAACTCGATATTTTTCGCTTCGTGCAATTCCCGGTCCAATGCTTTTTTCTCGATCAAAAATTGCGCCCATTGAAAATCGCTGTCACCCGCAATCAGCGTGTTATCCAGATCAAATAATGCTAAATTCATGAAGCCACCTGTAATAATTCTCGTAATAAAGGAATGGTAATCGGACGCTGCTGGGCCAGGGAATAACGGTCCAGCGCGTCCAGCGTCATCATCAGCGACGGTAAATCGCGCCGCCCGTGCCGCAGCAGATAAAGACAAACTTCCTGCGAGATGTCGAAACCGCGATCCGCGGCATGCGTTTTCATCGCCTGAATCTTTTCCTCTTCGGTTAATTCATGCACCTGGAACACCAACCCCCATCCCAGGCGCGTCACCAGATCCTGGCGCAAGTTCAGATACATCGGCGCGACTGCCCCGCTCAGCAACAAGAAAGTCTGGCCATCGTCGCGCAACCGGTTGTACAAATTGAACAAGGCAATCTGCCCCGCCGGATCCAGATGATCGACATCATCGATCGCAATGCAATCCATACCGCTATCGAACACAAATTCACTGCCGTTTTGGACGCAACAATATACCGCTTTCCGCTTGCTCAGGGTATAAGCGGCAACACTGGCTTGCAGTAAATGGCTTTTACCGCTGCCCGGACTACCCCACAAATAGACGAAACGATCCTGTTCCCGTCCCGGCACAATGCCGGTTAGCATGTGCAGCAACTCGACGTTTCTCCCGGGCTGGAAATTTTCCAGTGTGGGAAGCGGCGGCGGCAGAATGTCGAGCAGCAATTGTTGCATCATCAGGATTCAAGGTAATCGCCGGACTCTCAACCGGCAGCGACTATGATTTGTAGAAATTGCTGACCAGATAATGCTGATGCAGATGGCGCAACCACACCAGCAACACGGCGCTCACCGGCAGCGCCAGCAGGATACCGAAAAAACCGAATAATTGACCGAACGCCATCAAGGCGAAGATCACCATGACCGGGTGCAAACCGATGCGGTCTCCGACCAGCCAAGGGGTAAATAACATGCCTTCCAGCAATTGACCGGCGCCGAATACGATCCACACCGGAATGATTCCGCTCCAGTCCTGAAACTGCATTACCGCGGCCAGCGTCGCCAGCGTCAAACCGACAATCATGCCCAAGTACGGCACAAAAACCAAAATACCGGCGACTAAGCCGATCGGCAATGCAAACTCCAGTCCCGCCAGCCACAGGCCGGTGATGTAGCAAATGCTCATTAGCACGATGACGGACAACTGGCCGCGCAGGAATTCCGCGAGAATTTGATCGGTCTCGCGCGCCAGCACAAAAATTTGCTGGTGCCAGTAACGCGGAATCATTTCATCGATCAGTTTGATCAACATATCCCAATCACGCAGCAGGTAAAACAGTACTACCGGCACCAGCAGCATATTGACCAGAAATTCGACAATCGCCATGCCGCCGCTGGTCAGTGACGGCAGCACTTTAGCCGCCACCCCGCCGGCGCTTTGCCAGTGTTCTGATATCGCCTGTTTTAGCACATTCATATCGGGCTGCAGGCTGATGTTAAATCGCGCTTCCAGCCAAGGCATCACGTGATTTTTCAACACATCCAGATACACCGGCATTTTATCCATCAGCCGCCTGGCTTCTTCCTCAAACAGCGGTACCATGATAAAAATCAATGCCACAAACATACCGGACAACAACAGCATCACCAGAATCGTGCCGACGGTACGCGACAGTCTGTGGCTCGCCAGACGCGTCACTATCGGGTTGCAAATATACGCAATCACCGCAGCCAGTAAAAAAGGCGTCAGAATCGGACTCAGCAGATAAAGCACTCCGCCCGACACACACGCCAGCGCCAGCCACCACAGATAATGCAAGCCGTCGGAACGTTCCGTATTCATGCGTAACCTTAACTTTGCCCGGCTTTCGTTTTTAATGCGTGACTGGCGAGGTTCTTACCGAGATCCCAGATCGAACCCGGCACTTGATGCGTATCGGCGATGGTTTTGGTCAGCGCGCCAACGATGCGATCGCAATCTTTCTGCGACAGAATTAATGGCGGCAGCAACTTGATGACATTCATGCCATGTCCGGCCACTTGCGTCAGGATGCGGTGCTCTTTGAACAATGGAATCGTGATCATCTGGCAAAACAGTCCTTTGTTGGCGGCTTCCAGCATCATCCACGCGGCTTTCAGTGAGAAACTGCTGGGCGATTTGAATTCCACCGCAATCATCGATCCTTTGCCGCGCGCTTCCTTGAGGAATTCGTATTGACCGGTCATAGCATTAATCCGCCCGATGATGTCCGCGCCGACTCGCGCGCTGTTCTCGACCAGCTTCTCGGCTTTGATCACTTCCAGACTGGCCAGACCCGCCGCCATTGCCATATTATTTTTCGAAAACGTGGAGCCGTGCACCACCGCGCGATCCATGCGGTTGAACACGCTTTCCATGATCGGTTGCGTCATCGCCACCGCACCGACCGGAACGAAACCGCCGGACAACGCCTTGGCCATGCAAATCATATCGGGCTTCACGCCCCAATGCTCAACCGCCCAGAATTTACCGGTGCGTCCCAAGCCGGTTTGAATTTCGTCGGCAACGAACAGCGTGCCGTATTTTCTGCACAACCGTTCCACTTCTGGCAGATAGTTATCGTCCGGAATGTTGACGCCCTTGCCCTGGATCGGCTCGACCACAAACGCCGCGACGTTACGGCCGCTGAGCGCTTGTTCCAAAGCCGCCAGATCGTTGAAGGGCACCGAACCGCAATCCTGCAGCAGCGGCCCGAAACCATCCTTGAAAATCTGCTCGCCGTTCAGCGACAACGCGCCCATCGTCAACCCGTGATAGGCGTGATCGCAGCAGATAATACGGTTACGCTTGGTAAAATAACGCGCAAACTTGATCGCCGCTTCCACCGCCTCGGTTCCTGAATTGCAAAAAAACGCACGCTCCAGGTTATCCGGCGTCGTGGTCAGAATTTCCTTAGCCAGCAAACCGCTCAGGATCGACACGTCCATCTGCACCAGATCGGGCATCTCCAGCGACAACACTTCTTTCAACGCATTGACGATGACCGGATGATTGCGGCCAAACGCATAAACCCCAAAGCCGCTCAGCAAGTCGAGGTACTCGTTACCCTGATCATCGTACAAATATTGCCCTTGCGCGCGCTGATAATTACGGTCATAACCGATCGTTTTCAGCACCCGCACCATCTGCGCATTTAGATAGTGATCGTGCAAATCGAATTTGTCGGTGCGATGCTGCGATAACAAATCGGTGATACTGAAAGACATGAACGGCCTCTGCGTTAAAAACTCCGCCAGCAAAACCAGCGGCTGAAATCTATGGATTTAAATTGATACCACGGCAAATAAAATCAGCGCTGATCATACCACTCTGCTACTTTTTTTTGCTGTGAAAAATACACAATGTATTTGTTTATCATTGTTATGGTGCGTTGAGGACTGCATCGTTACCGGAATCAAATTTTGCCGGAAGGAAAATTGAAGAAATCCCGGAAGATTTTCTGGGTTTTATGACCGGTTTCGGTTACATTGGCTTTTTTACTATTTTGCAATGATCAGAACAATGAGCGAGAAAGAAAACGAAATCTCTTCCCCACATGAAAAACCCGCAGTTGTTTCAGCGAGAATCAATCTAGCCATTATCATCGGCACTATACTTTTCCCGCTAATCGGCATTGCCATGGGTTTTACTTATTTTAGAAAAGACGATCCTGCCGCGAAAAAAGCTGGAAGAAATTGGTTGATACTCGGCATATTGATGTTTATCGTCAATATCGTATTAGTGAGTACCATGAAATAAAAATGAACAATCCCGTGGCGAAACCACGGAGAATTACAGGTCGGCCTGGCATGCGACCTTACGCAGAACCAGCGGCCAGAAATCATCCGCCAAACCGTTTTCGATGTACGCATACGGTAGCCATCCGCAGCCATGATCACCCCAGCCGGTTCCTCACGAGTTGCGAATAGAAGCGCGCCCTTGGCGGAGCCGATTTTCTTTTGATCGTCGTAGCCGGCCGCGAGCACCGCATGGCCGCCTTCCAGGGTATCGCCGCTGGATGGATAAGTATCTCACCCTTGCCGTCACCACTGGGCGGTATCGAATCGTAGACCGCAAAATCGAACATCGCGGGAAGATTCCCTGCTAGACTTGTTTTTACAGGGCTCTAGCCTAGCAGAGGCCATCTGTTATTCTAGAGCCTAATAAAATACAAAGTCGCTTCGGGCAATTCCCAAGTTCATCACAATCACACAGCGGAGATTTTTATCGGTGCACACCATGCACCTCGCTCATTTGCGGTAAAATCGCACTTTGTGAACTGCGCTCACTTTTAACCGCAAGAGAATCCAACTTGACCTCATTCAAATCCGATCATTCGCACACAACAAAGCCACTCTCATACCGGGACGCCGGAGTCGACATCGACGCAGGAGACCGCCTGGTCGACAATATCAAACCGCTGGCCAAGCGCACACTGCGGCCCGAGGTGCTCACCGGCATCGGCGGCTTTGGCGCTTTGTTTGAAATTTCCAAGAAATACCAAAACCCGGTGCTGGTGTCCGGCACCGATGGCGTAGGCACCAAGCTGAAGCTGGCTTTCCAGCTCAAGCGGCATAACACCATCGGCATCGATCTGGTGGCGATGAGTGTCAACGATATCCTGGTGCAAGGCGCGGAACCCCTATTTTTCCTGGATTATTTCGCTTGCGGCAAATTGCATGTAGAGACGGCAACGCAGGTGGTCGGCGGCATCGCTCAAGGTTGCGAACAAGCCGGCTGTGCGTTGATCGGCGGGGAAACGGCGGAGATGCCGGGCATGTACCCGCAAGACGAATACGACTTAGCCGGATTTGCCGTGGGTGTGGTCGAGAAAGACCGGATCATTAGCGGCGCCACGATACAAGCGGACGATATTGTGCTGGGGCTCGCCTCCAGCGGCGCACATTCCAACGGTTATTCGCTGATCCGCAAGATTATTGAACATAGTCGCATCGACTTGTCCGCCGATTTTCACGGCCAATCGCTCGCCGATGTCATCATGGCGCCGACGCGTATTTACGTCAAACCGTTGCTGGCACTGATCAACCAATTGCCGGTCAAGGGTCTGGCGCACATCACCGGCGGCGGCTTGGTGGAAAATGTGCCGCGCATTTTACCCGATCAACTTGCAACGGTTTTATACCGGGATGCCTGGGAAATGCCACCGTTGTTCCATTGGTTGCAGCAACAAGGCAATGTCGCCGATCATGAAATGGCGCGCGTGTTTAATTGCGGCATCGGCATGGTTGCCGTCGTCGCGCCTGAGCACGCCGAAAATGCGCTGCACAGTTTGCGCGCAGCGGGAGAAACTGTCTGGCGGATCGGTGAAATCAAGCCGCGCGCGGCCGATCAAGCCGCGACGGTTCTGGTTTAAGTCGCTATTTTCCGGCTATAACCCATGGAGTCTTTGGTCATTCTGATTTCCGGCCGCGGCAGCAATATGCAAGCGCTGTTGGAAGCAAAATTGCCGGTCGATCGTATCGTGGTCATCAGCAACAACGCCAACGCATCGGGGCTGGAGATTGCGCGGCAACATGGCATCGAAACCATCGTTCTCGACCATCGCGCTTTCCCGGACCGGCAAAGTTTCGATGTGGCATTAGCGGAAAAAATTGACGCTTACCAGCCAAAACTGATTGCGCTGGCAGGCTTCATGCGTATACTAAGCGATCGCTTCGTACAACGCTATCAAGGCCGGTTAATGAATATCCACCCTTCCTTATTGCCCGCATTCCCTGGATTGGGAACGCATGCGCGAGCACTGCAAGAAGGCATCAAAATTCATGGCTGCACGGTGCATTTTGTCACGATGCAATTGGATCACGGTCCGATTGTCATTCAAGCCGCCATCCCGGTATCACCCGGCGATACCGAGGAAACGCTGGCGGCTCGCGTGTTGGAGCAGGAACACCGCATTTATCCGCAAGCGGTGCGCTGGTTCATGGAGAACCGCATCCGGTTGAACGGCAATCAGATTGAAGTGATCGGCTCCAGCATCAGCGACGCTGCACTTTATTCGCCAGGATCGGTAGAATGAAATTTGCACCGCTCTTTCTCCTGTTAGGGTTGTTCATCAGCACCTGGGCGATGGCCACGGATCTGCCGTCGCGCATCAAAATCAAGTACGCCGTGAAGACCGATATCGGCGAAGGCGAGATCGATGAGGTCATAGTGATCAAACACATCGAAGGCAAAGCGCATTACTCGATCAACAGCGAAGCGCAAGCCACCGGCATGTTCAAACTCATTGAACCCAACAGCATCATACGCCACAGTGAAGGATTCATTACCCCAAAGGGGTTACGGCCAGTGCGTGCGTATGAAAAACGCGGTCAGAAGAAACCCAGTGTGGCCGAGTTCGACTGGAAGAATCATGTCATTACGCTCCATCATAAAGAACATCAGGCAAAGGAAATAATGCCGGATGGCACGTTGGATCGTCTCAGCATGTCGTACAATTTCATGTTCACCGCACTCCCCAAACATCATGTAGAGCGCCATATCATCAATGGCGACACCCTGCAGTTATCGCGCTACACCATTACGAAAGAAACGCTCGATACACCGATCGGAAAAATGGAAACGGTGGTATTAACCCGGCAGGAAGAAAAGCACTCCAAGCTCAAGCGGAAATTATGGCTGGCATTGAACAACCACATGCTGCCGGTGCGCATCGTCTCGGTGGAGGATAATGGTCGCGAAATCGAGAAAATGGTAACCGAAGTCAATATCAGCTATAAAACCGAACATTAAGGAAGCGCTGAACATTTCAGAGCGGTCTTAATCAATCCCGTCACTGACATCACATATCACTTACACCGGAATTCAATGCATTTAACTCACCCTCAACTGGATGCAGCCGTTGCGGCCATGCGCACCGTGCTGCCATTGGCGTATCCCGCCGATGCTATCTTGCGGCGTTTCTTCCATGATACCCCCATGCTGGGCGTGCAAGATCGTGCATTCATCGCCGAAACCGTTTTTGGCATTTTACGCCATCGCTTTTTCCTTGAAAGCCTGATAAAACTATTAACACCGCGCGCTTTGGTGCTCGCTTACCTGGTCAAATTTCAAGGAATGAATTTGCGTGAATTGACACCGCTGATCAGCGAAACGGAAGCCAAATGGCTAACGGAAATCAAAGCCGTCAAACCGGACACGCAGCCATTGGCTATCCGCGCCGAATTCCCCGACTGGCTGGTAGAAAAATTGCAACTAAGCATACCGGACAACGATATCCTTGAGCTGGGACTTTCCCTGCAACAGCCTGCACCGCTGGATCTGCGGGTTAATACCATTCTTGCCAAGCGCAATGAAATTCTCGAAATATTCCAGCAAGAAGGTATCGCGGCACAAGCAACACCTTATTCTCCGTGCGGTATCCGCCTGAGCGGGAAACCTGCCATCAATCGCCATGCACTCTTTTTATCCGGGAAAATAGAGGTTCAGGATGAAGGCAGCCAGTTACTCGGCTACTTGCTGGCGCCGAAACGCGGGGAAATGGTTGTCGATTTCTGTGCCGGGGCCGGCGGCAAGTCACTGTTACTGGGCGCCTTGATGAATTCAAAAGGCCGTCTCTATGCTTTTGACGTCTCGGAAAAAAGATTAAACAATCTGAAACCCCGCTTCAAACGCTCCGGTTTGTCGAATTTACATGCCCAGCTCATCGCCAATGAGAATGACAATAAAGTCAAAAGATTGTCCGGAAAAATAGACCGTGTGCTGGTGGATGCGCCCTGCAGCGGTCTCGGCACTTTGCGGCGCAACCCCGATCTGAAATGGCGCCAATCCCCGCAGAGCATTGAAGAATTGAAAATAAAACAAGCGGCCATTTTGTCCGCCGCCGCTGGCTTGCTCAAACCGGGTGGACGGCTAGTCTATGCAACTTGCAGCTTACTACCGGAAGAAAATCAAGCCATTGTCAGCAGCTTTCTAGCCGCGCACCCGCAATTTTCCTTGCTGAATTGCTCAGATTTATTAGCACAGCAGAAAATACCTTTGAATACCGGAGAATTTTTGCAGCTATCGCCGCGACTTCATCAAACAGATGGCTTTTTTGCGGCTGTTCTTGCTAAGTAATAGTAGTCACTGAACAAATATCAAAGTTTGAGGCAATGATGTTACCTGATAACTTTCTAAATAAGTCATGTCACACCAATCGAGTTTTGCTGATCTTGACTACAATCACAAGAAATACCGGACGCGCCGGGAGGTTTTCTTAAGCGAAATGGAAGAGTAATACCCTGGCCGGTTTTGCTGGGGCACATTGAGCCCCATTACCCCAGGACCGGGCGGCGGGGGTCGTCAGCCGATGGCTACTTTGAAGCATGTTCCGCATCTACTGTATGCAAAATTGGGCTCAACCTGTTCGACTGGCAGATGCAAGATACCCTATACGAGATCGAGAGCATGCGCCGTTTTGCGGGATTCACCGGAGATACCAATGCTCGGCCGGAAACCACGATAATGAATTTCCGTCATCTCTTGGAGCGGCATGAATTGACGGCGATATTGTTTGAAGCAATCAATTCTCATCCCAAGGCTCAAGGGTTGCTGGTTTCCAAAGGAACGATGCTGGATGCCACACTTATTCACGTCCCAAGTTCGACCAAGAATCAAGAACAGGGTCGTGGCCCTGAGATGCACCAGATAAAGAAGGGAAAGCAATAGCTTTGACATGAAGATAAGATAATGATCTGCTGTTCGCTGGGCTTTGATTTCTCAATCATAAGATCCCTTCTATTTATAAGAAAACTCTACTTTATTGTGGATATATTCTCCGATAAAGATATAATAAAAATGGTTGACTACCTATGTTAATGGAATGAAAAGGGTTTAATGAAGGAGAAATAGTCACCTTGATCTTTCAGTTTGACCGGAAGCTAGGAGAATCGAATGAAAGAGAAACCGATGCATACAACGAATTGCAAATATTATGAAGCACTCATTTTGAAAAAATGCAAGTAAATAAAAATTGGAGTAAATACGTAAGCATCTAGAAATATTGCTGCATGATTTAGCAGAGCAAAAGAGTTGCTAAATACTGAATGCAACTTGATACTCAATCGCATCAATGTGAATCAGTGTATCGTTGAAATTGGACCATACAAAGTGAAAGAATACGGTTTGCATTGCGCACCGACTTATGGAAAAAGTAAAGAACTTTATAGGTAAAAATTACTGAGCACGGGATTAATCTGTATCAACAATCAGATTGGATGAAAAATATGAGCCTTTGGTTTTTCAGCGGTGATTTAACTAAGGCTTAACGAGTAAGTTTATGTATCTTTATTGAGTTAAGATTATTTCTGGTGTATGCCGGGGGAAAAAAGCGATCTGGAGTAGCCTGCTGGTAGAGATCTCGTCAGATCGATCAATAAAAAAGAAAAACACCGCGATGGCAGATAATATGTTTTAAAGCTGAATACCCCCAAAGCATCCATTACAGTAAGTGCCGTGAGAAGGAGCGCGTAAGATGCTGGTTACCGCCATTAAAGCGAAAATAACCACCTTTCTCAAAGCGTATAGTAGTCTTGAAACTGGTTAGGAAAAATCGGTGGTGCTCAGGAATGATTATCTGCCGAAACGTACCATTCAAACCAGGCTCGACAATATTGAAGTTAAAGTCCCAAAGCTCGTGATCGCTCTGGCTTCAAATTTAACAGTAATTGATGCCATCGTACTTGAAACGCACCAAAAACATTGAAGAATTCCTACTCTAGCTTATATCTTAGAGACATTCGACAGAAGATTTTGCCGAGACATTGAACCCCTACTGGAACCAGCATACTGGGATTGTCATCTGTTACAATCGTGCGTTTGAAACAGAAATAGGCTTAAATTGCGGCAGCCAGCCGGACAACAACCTTAATTATGGTGTTCAAGCTTATGGAAACAACTCAGAAAGAATGGTTCCGATTGAGGGGTGACAATCTCTGCTAGCAGATGTCATCTCAGGCATTACATTCGTCAATGGCATAAAACAACAAACGGGAATCAGAAACACAGGCCACCGTTTGACTCTCCGACACCAGATTTGACTATGACTCATTCCTCATTCACAAATAAAGTAAACGACATTCGACAGAGCGAAAAATATTGCATCTAGAGTTTTATTAATTAAGCGAAAGCTCAATAAGCATACGGAGGTTACTGGTGGATAGCGCTGACAAGATAGGTAAATTCTCAGAATGGCAAGTATCGCCAGCTGTTTGGGTGCTGTCAGTTGTGTTCATTTTTGCATTGTTGTTTCATTCTGATCTAAAACCTCTTGAAGAAACGCATTGGGATGAGCCAATTTATGTTGGGCTCTCTAAATGGGCTGCTGAGACCGATATGCTGAGCAGCTTTCATGAGCATGCCAATATTATCAAGCTCGGACCAACAGGTGAACACTGGAACTTTACACGTATTGGCCATATTCTCTTACTAGGCATAATTACTAAGCTCGCTGGCTCTACCGAAGCTGCATTAAGTATCATGCAGTGGTTGTATCGAGTCTTCATGGCGCTTGGCTTAACTCTGTGCGTAGTGTTGAGTTCTCAGCTAGCTAAATTATTTCGGGCAACCAAACCGGACTCTATCTGGTGGATCGGATATCTTATTGCAGCGTTGACTTATGTCGCCTCGGATAGTTATCGTGGACTTCAAGGTCATATGCTCAGCGAACCTCCCGCATTTCTGGCATTAACTTTGTTTGCAGTAATATTGCTTAAAGCCTTGGAATTACGATCTTTGGCAATTAGTATCTTTTCAGGTATTTTGCTTTTCCTGATATTTTTTATGCGGATCGATACCATTCTTCCAGCAGCGGTTTTTATGACATTACTGCTGGCGGCGCTGGTAATGCTGAGAAAGTTTGATGCAATACCCTATATCATCACTGCCGGACTTGTTTCGCTAGCTTTTTACGTTGTGTATGCATGGTGGTTCTCTCCGCTAGTGAGCCCTCGAACGCTGGCAAATTTTTCTTCCGCTGTTAAGGAAATTTTTCCTGGCGTACCTCTCAGGAGTCTATTCGCTATTGTTATAGCAGGCGGTTTGTTATGGGTAGGTGCATGCGCGGCAGCACTAAAATGGCGAGAGCCGCAAATCCAATTCGCATCCGTTTGGCTTGGGGTGTCGTTGCTGCCAATGGTTATTGATGGTTTGAATGGCCGTTCAGTTGAGGTCAGAATGGCATTTTTTATCGTATTGCCACTTTTAATACTTTCTGGGGAAGGTTGGAGCTGGATTCTGTGCAATATCAATAAACAACGAAAACCTGCTCCACTCATAGTAGCAATTGGATTTATTATAATTCTGATGTCTGTACCATACTGGTCGGTAAGGAAAGAAATCCGTAATTTAACGTTAGACTATTTTCCCCAGGAAACTCATAAACATTTATTTTTATCGGCAGCGCGATTCGGTTCTGTCTCGCCACCTTTGCAAGACGATGAACGAGATCCAAAAATTGGATTACTTGTTCGTCCAAGAAATGAACGCCTGACTCTGGAATATTCAAAAGCGCGGAAGATTGGAGATTTCTTGTACACCCCAAAGCGACCTGCCTATTTATTGATGTCTGGAGCGAACATAGCCTCAGGCAGTACACATTCCAATGAGCGCTTTCTAAATTTACTCCGGTATTTCGGCTCTAAATATCCAGAAAATGCAGATTTTGTATTGAGAGAATTTCCCAATAACTCTGTTGGCAAAAGCAGTCTCGAACCTTGCAGGACCCGAGTGCCGTCAGATGAAGAGCCTGTCGCATTTTGCTCATCGTTAGTATCTTCCGATATAGAAATGTTGCGAGAAAAGAATATTCCTTTGTATATACTACATGTTGATGGAAATCTATTTCCAGATATGCCGCAGCTAAAACTTGAAGTTTTGTTGTCTTCACCACCCTATACGTTATATGGAATTGCGCGGTAGCTGACAACAAAGTTAGATTCTTCCCGGAACTGGAGGAGATTCGCTTAAATAATAAGTAAATAAATACAACACCTAATTTAAAGTATGATTTATGATGTTATTGGTATCGTTATAATAGTAAAAGAGATATCGGTATTTTGGATAGCGTCGTCACACAAGATGTGATTAAATTGCGATTTTACTGAAACTGCGTTGATTTAGACGGATAGTGGACGGTAGCACGTTTATCGGATTCAGCATGGCCACACTCCATGAGGCATGCCTAACTGCTCAAAGTAAGTAATGAGATGGCATCGCCAAAAACAATCAACAGCTCATCAATGAAGCATTTTGGATTTTGCGCATGAGAAGGGGGAACGCCTGAGACGCACTTCTCGAACAGCTTTGATAATTCCGATTTTGAGTGATTGATGATAGCCGTTGCATGGTGCCATCTGTATGCTACCGGTGCGTGTGGAAGCAATCAGGGAATGAGCCGCACAAAAGGGAGCTCAACACAAACAAAGTAATCTGATCATGGGTGCGCATGACATAGTCAGAGTTATTGCTACAAAAGTGACCCAGGCAGATTGCCAGCAAGCTCCGGGACTTATAACCAGTATCCCGGCCCAGTGCTTGATTTCCGACAAGGTCTACGAAAATGATACCATCGTTGAGCAAACGGGATCTCATGACATGCAGGCGGTGATCCCGCCACGAAAAAATAGAAAGGAACTGCGAATGACAAACACCTATACCGGTAATACCACCTCGTCGAGAACGCATTTCTTGCGCTCAGAGCATGGCGCGGCATCGCCATCCGCTACGCCAAGATCCTTTCTTCCCCTCATTGCCGCCATCCGGATCCGTTACCATGCACTCTGGCCCAAAAACTTGTGGCGATAATACCAAGGAACAACGTAATATAAAAGGTTGATTATGAGTGAGAAACAATCAATGTCTCTAGCAATTTTTATTTTAGTACTCAGCGGGGTTCTCCTAAATGCTGTTGCTCAATTATTTTTAAAAGCAGGAACAAATTCTCTCGGCACATTATTCGTGCCAGGTGCTGAATTGTTGAAGTCGATCTTAAGGGTCATTTTTGAGCCTTATATTATGGCTGGATTATTTTGCTATGTGATTAGCGTAGGTATCTGGATCGTAGCGTTATCAAAGGTCGAGGTGAGTATTGCTTATCCTATGCTTTCCATCGGCTACGTAGTGAATGCGCTAGCGGCGTGGTATTTGTTCGGTGAAGTTATTTCGATTCAAAAAATGACGGGGATTTTTATCATTATCGTTGGCGTCTTTATCGTAGCAAGAGCATAAATCTAGTGAAGGAATACCTATGAAGATCTTGATTACGGGAGGTAATGGCTTTCTTGGTAAACAATGTGCAAAGCTTCTGGAAAATCAATCGCATGAAATTATTTCTGTGGATCGAGAAGGGCAAGTCACTTTGTTAGGAGATCTTTCCAATTCTCATTTCACTGCTTCGTTACCTGATGTTGATACAGTCATCCATTGCGCGGCGGTTCAATATGTAACAAAGAATCTTCCCCTATTTTTCCGAGAAGGATATTTCCGGAAAAATAATGTCGCAGCAACCAAAAACTTGTGTGATCGTTACCGTGGAACTGCTACGCACTTCATTAATGTCGGCACCAGTATGATGTACAGGCAAACAGGCCAAGCTGTGTACTCGACAGATAGCCAAATAGCTGGAGAAGGTGTTTATAGTAAATCAAAAGTGAATGCACAGGTGTATGTCGACAATCTATTGGGATCTGCAACTGTTATTCCTTGTATTATTGGTGGTAAGGGCAGAGAAGGCTTGTTTCGAGGATTTGTTACCATGATGAAGAGGTATGGTGTAGTCTTGTATCCTGGTCACGGTCTTCATAAGATTCATATGATCCATGTTGAAGATGTCGCTTCTTTGATTCTCGCTATTGCAGAGTGCCGTGCTTCGGGTTATTTTAATGCGGCTGCTCCAGAGCCTTTATCTATTTCCGAATGGGTTGATCAAATTCAAGATGTGCTAAAAATTCCACGTATCATCAAGTTATCCTTGCCATTGCAACCAATCTGGGCGTTATCGGCGCTTCTGGGTTACAGGCTTTTGGCAAGAGAACAGCTGCTGATGTTGAAATATCAGCATGTTTTGGATATTGAGAGATCCGTAAGGATTGGTTGGCAACCGAAATATACTAACGCGGAAATTGTTCGAGATATTGCAATTCATATTAACCGCGATCTGTGAAAAATATGACTGCTCCAGAAAAAGCTATTACTCTATCCGTTATCCAACGCTTACTAAGCTTAGTCACTTTGATGCGCCCCAAGCAGTGGGTGAAGAATGGGTTTGTTTTGGCTCCTCTATTGTTTTCAAGTCAGTTTCTTGATCCTAGTTTCCTCAAGTTATCATTAATTGCGTTTGCGCTGTTTTGTGTTGCTTCTTCAGCAACTTATATTGTCAATGATCTACACGATATTGAGCATGATCGTCTTCATCCGATAAAATCGCGTAAACGTCCTCTGGCTGCCGGAATTGTTTCTATTTCCACCGCTGCAGGATTATTGGTTTTACTTTATGGTGTATTAATAATTGGCTGGTTCGTGATGCCCAAGGTTTCCGCGGTAATTCTGGGATATCTGTTGTTAAATTTAGCCTACACTTTTGTACTTAAGCATCAACCTGTTCTTGATATTTTCACAATCGCTACTGGCTTTGTACTTCGAGTCTACGCAGGTGCTGTAACCATATCCGTACCGCTCTCGGATTGGATGTTTATCACAACACTTAGCTTGTCGCTGTATTTGGCCGCGGTCAAACGACGTCAAGAGCTCAATCAGAGCGGCATCTCCGGTCGTAAAGTATTAGAACGTTATTCTGTGGCACTCATGGATCGCTATACAGAGATGTCCGCCACGGGTGCATTGATTTTTTATAGCTTGTTTGTAGTGTCTGCAAAACCGCAACTGGTAATAACCATACCTTTGGTATTATTCGGCTTGTTCCGCTACTGGTATGTCGTGGAAGAATTAGATGGAGGAGAATCTCCTACTGACGCTTTATTGAACGATTGGCAATTGCTGCTGACGGTTGTTCTCTGGGTAGCTGCATGTGGATGGATACTTTGGCCCAGTCCGGTATGAATACCGATATTTCTTATATGATTACCCCCTTTGTTGCCTGGTTGGTAGCTGGGATTATTAAATTTATCATTAATAGTTTCAGAACTAGGAAATTGGCTTTTGGATTGATCGGCTACGGCGGACTACCAAGCAATCACAGCGCCATCGTCAGCAGTGCCGCAGCGCTGGTCGCTTTTAAAGAAGGCATTGATCATCCGGCTTTCGGAATAGCTGTAGCCCTGAGCTTTATTGTCATTCTAGACGCTAACAGTTTGCGCAAACAGATTGGCAAGCAAGCGGAGATCATCAATCATCTAAGCAGCATTTTAGGATCGGCTAACAACAACTTACTCCGTGAACGTATGGGTCATAGCAAAATTGAAATTGCAGCTGGTGTATTTGTCGGCATTGCCGTTGCGTTTCTCATGCGATCTGTTTAGTCGACCTAAAGTTAAATACCGCGATGTGCAGGAATACCGCTGATACATTCCAGCCGGATTTATTGCGCAGCTCCACATAGCGAACTTGCTTGTGCGGTCGATGGCGGAGAACAGATACAATTCGCCTTCTCCAGTCCTTACCTCGGCAATATCGATATGAAAGCAGTCAACTGAGTGAGACCTTTACACGGCTACAATCCTGTAACAAAGGGTTGGATGATATAATTGCATTTTAAAACAATAACATTGAAGTGATGGACATGAGTTTTTCAGACTATG
>JAFEEI010000055.1 GCA_018241205.1 Pseudomonadota bacterium | reverse complement strand
AAAACATTGTAAGGAAACGCTGATTAATTGACTATACGAGCGAATCACTTCGTTGCGCGGCACTCACTCCCTCGTCTATCTTGTTGATATGTCTCGGTTGCTGTGTGCCGTGCGCCTCGTGCTTCATCTCGTTCGCCGAATTAATCAGCGTTTCCTTAAAACTAGCGGGCAAGTATAAGTGAAGCCGGCAAATGATACCAATAGGCCGTCAATCACGGCGGTAGATCATTCCCGCGAATGCAACCGGCGCTCCAGCCAGTATTCAATTTTCTGCAGCAACTCCGTGCGTAGCGGCTCTTGCAAGAACACATGCTGGTGATACGGCAGACCGGGTAGTTTCAAAACTTCGTTAGCGGGATCATGTTGCAGCGTCACACGGACAAAATCTTCGTCGCCCCAGGCGGGGGTGATCGGATCCCGCTCGGAATAAACCAGGTAATACGGTATCGAGAAATCCGCCATCTGGCGGCGGAAGCGCACGACTTCTTCTTCAATGCCCTTGACGTAGCGCAGCAGGCTGCGGCGCACGATCCAGCCGTCGGTGCGCAGACGAGCTTTTTCTTCCTCACTATCGGTCAGATAATCCGTCACCCAGGCGGGTGAAACCGGCGTGAAAACACTGCGCAACCCAGGCCAGGACAATACCTCGAACAAACCATCCAACACGGGCACGGTCACCAGTGAGAACAATTGATTGAACAGCATCAACGGCAGCGGTTCATCCTGCGGATGCAGAAAATGCGTTTCCGCGTGGAAAGACAGTTTGATCAGCGGATTCGCCAGCCAGCCGCGCCAGCCCGGCGGCTCGCTGACGGCAAATGCCGGAGCGAGAAAAACCACACCCCGTAGCCGTTCGCGTAGGTCGGATTCGTTTTGATGGTCGAGCAAATACGATGCGGTCACCAACCCGCCCAGACTGTGCGCCACGATGAACACCGGCCGTTGCGATTGATCTTGCGCATCGCACTGCGCCATAAAAGCGTGCAACGCCCGGCCCAACATCTGCCGCAACGGTTCCAGATCGTACAAAGCCGCTTGCGCCAGATACGCATTGCTGACATCGGCCCGGCCGACTCCCTCCGCGAGCGCCTGATCCGCACGGCGTAGCACCGGATTGGAAAGGCCATGCGCATAATGATCGAACCCGGCAACGAAAAAACGCCGCGAAAAATAACGCGCCGCCTCGCCGTAGCGTCCGATATGTTCATTCATACCGTGCACCAGCAACACACACGCAGATGCCTGGTTGGGTTCCGTTGGCGACAAGGTGCGCAGAATCAGCGGTTCTTCGCCACCCTGCTCAATCACCATTTCTTCTCCCCAACGGGGATAAGGAGCCGTGACAAACGACCGATGAACGCAACCGGTCAGCAATATCAGCAGCAAAGCCAGAACCGGAAAAATGGTTACCCTGCGGTGGCACAGTATCGCCATTCCTCGTGCATCTCCACTCAGGAAGCTCTGAAAAAGATAGCGATCGGAGGCTGTTTCAATGAAGTCAGCCGGGAATCTCAGCTTCGACGAGTTGCGCGAGCAATGTGAGCGATTCCTGCCAGCCGAGATAACAGGCTTCGGGCGGAATCACCGCCGGTACGCCTTCTTGCACGATGTTCAATTCGGTCCCGCAGGAAACCGGTTTTAACGAAATCGTGACCTGCATTTCCCCCGGCAGGCTCGGATCATCGAACCGGTCCGTATGCCGGATGCGCTCAAACGGCGTCAGTTCCAGATATTCACCACCGAACGAATGACTGTGGCCGGTGCCGAGATTGGTAAAAGACATTTTAAAACGGCCGCCCACTTTCGCATCGATATGATGCACCTTGCCGGTGAAGCCGTTCGGCGGCAACCACTTGACCATCGCACCGGCATCCAGAAAAGCCCGGTAAATTCTCTCCGGTGGCGCGCGCAGCACGCGATGAAGGCGGATCGTATGAGTGGACATGATTATTTTCCTTTCGATAGCGAGTTATTCTTGAAAGTTATGCAAGTAGGCAGATCTTATTTACCGCAGCGGCAACACCGGTAGTTTCTCAATAGCCTGTCAGTAAGCGAACATCTCTTGCAATCGCCGGCACAATTCCATTTGTGTCGCTTCGTCAATGACACCGAGTTTGCTGACCAAGCGGGTTTTATCGACAGCGCGGATTTGATCGAGCAAAATCAAACCCTGTTTTTCCTTGAAACTGCAAGCAACCCGGCACGGAAATTCAAAACCGCGGCTGGTCATCGGCGCCATGAGTACGGTGGATAAAGCGGAAAGCTCATTCGGGGAAATAACAACGCAAGGTCTTGTCTTATTGATTTCCGAGCCTTGCGTCGGATCGAGCTGCACCAGCCAAACCTGGAATCGCGAAATTCTCGGCATTACCAGCCCGAATCGTCATCGGTAGACAACGGCGCATTCAACCATTCCTGATCCAGTGGCTCCGTACCGTGAGCCTTCAAGGTCTCCGCAATGGATTCCCGCCAACCTTCCCGCACCGGTTTCGTAGGCGAAATCAACAAACCGCCCTCCACGACTTGCAATTGCAAATCCTTACCTGCCAAGTCGGCTTGTTCAATGAGCGGCTTGGGAATACGGATGCCTTGGGAATTGCCGATTTTGATGAGATGTGTCATGAGAAACGTGAATAGATTACAGTAACGGCAAACTATAATGTAATTACTTTGGGCATACAAGCAGTCCGATAATTTATTTTTCCCCCATTGGCTTGCGGTCAGCCGCAGCATATAAGACACAAATAATCATCAATGGCGTTTTTCCCACAACCGCGCCATCATATTCAGCATTATGGCCAAATTAATGACACAAACCGAAGTACAGCTCGACTCCCAAGGACGGCTGGTGATTCCGGCGCAACTCAGGCGTTCGCTTGGATTTGAATCCGGAGACAGCTTGATCGCTCGTATGGAAGATGGACGCTTGATTTTGGAAAAAGCCGAAACGATCAAACAAAGACTCAGAAACCGGTTTGCTCACTTACCGCAAACTACCAGCCTTGCTGAGGAATTGATTGCTGACCGGCGGGCAGAAGCGAAACGGGAATTCGGATGCCAGCGTTAACTGTAACTGCAAAAGGGCAAATCACGTTGCGGCAGGATTTGCTCAAACACCTCGGCGTTGCGCCCGGCCAGCAAGTGGAAGTGCACAAATTACCCGATGGCACGTTGACCATCAACGGCAGACACCAATGTGCTGGTCTGCGCCTGCGTTCAAGACGACACGCAACAAGCGCAACTCGCAGCCGATGTGCTGCGCAAGGCGCGCCGGATTGCAGTTTCATCGACAACACTTTGTGAATTTGTCTGGGTACTCAAGCGCGCTTATCAATATACCGACGCGGATATTGCAAAAGCCATCCGCTTGTTGATCCGCAGTAAAAATGTCGTGTGCGACATGCCGGTCATCGAACTGGGATTGTCGGTATTCGAGCAAGGCGGCGATTTTGCCGATGGAATCATTGCATTTTCAGGCGCCAGCCTGGGAGCTGCGGAATTTGTGTCGTTTGATAAGAAAGTAGTAAATACCTTGAAGGCGCAACATAGAAATCGCCTATTGGATCAGAAATAACCTGTGGGCGGATACCACCACAAAATCAAAACCAGCATCAACTAATCATCTCAAGTGATCATCACTTTCGTGCGGTGGAATCCTCTTAATGGGGCATTCGAGTAGAATGCTTTCAACTTCTGCCTTACGCGGGTTACAAGGATTTTGCACCGATCTTCTTTTGCTTTACCCATTCGGGGATCTTGCCAATCTCCGGAGCAGTATCAATTTCAAATATGTACTGAAGTAGTGTCTTTATATCTTTATCTACTTCTGCTTTTGATATTCCGAGCTTTGATTTCATGTAGATAGGGGTATTTTTCTCAAAGTCGCCATAAGCAATGACAATATATTTTGTATTCATATCTCCTTGGAGCATCATGTCTCCCTGGATGATCATCGTTTCCCACCCAACTCCGGCCTTTCGCATATCGGCCTTTTCTGCATAATGAGAATCGCAAACTAAAAGAACTTTGCTTGCTTTAATCAGTTCATTGGTCATCCATTGTGGAAGGTCCATTCCGGGACGAAGATGAAATCTGTCAATGCGAGCATCTACTCCATTCGCACACAGAGTCTTAGCAAGCTCGAACACCCAGTTCTTTACCGAATCATCTTTCCAAGAATAAGAAATGAATACGCGAGGATGTTCGATAAAATCATCGGCACGACTATCGTCTGTTGATCCTCTACCAAGTAATAATTGATAGTTTTTTTTATCTGGAGTATAAGCATTAACCGTGCAGCTCTCTCTGTCGACAACTCTTTCATAGACTTCAAATACTTCCACAGCATCCAAGCCGCCAGCACCAGTACCTAAAAGTGGGATGTTGACAATGGAACAATCGTTTTGCTTGCAGTATGTTATTAGACTTGAGGAAATTTGTTCTATCGCTGACAGTTTTGAGCTTGTTGTTTTGGCATCCACAGAAGCTGCATAACCCACGAAGTCGGCCTTCGTGTATCTTGCCTCTGTCGAAAGGAACCTTATTTGACCAAATGGAATAGACGCACTTGGGAATGGGAGGTTGTTTTGCTCTATTTCACTTTTAACCCAGCTCGTAACGGACCCACTCGAACTGCACGGTAATACAATAAGATCACATTTTTCGTCAAATACACTACCGCGCTTAACTTTTAGCATAGGTAATCGCTGTAAATCTAATATGGAATTATTATGATATTTCTCTGTTTTTATACTAATTGACCAATTTATCGGCCAACATACAGAACTAAATTTCTAACCCTTCCCTTCCGGCGGATGCTTACCAATATAATCAATAATATCCCCCACCGTACGAAGATTCTTGACTTCCTCGCCGTCGAACGTAACACCGAATGCATCTTCCGCGTCGAACAGCAGTTGCACGGTGTCCATCGAGTCGAGTCCGAGTTCGTCGAATTTGGAGGCGGCGGTGATGGTGGAGGCGTCGATGTTTTCAACTTTTGACGCGATAAATTCGATGACCTTCGCTTCGAGTTCTGCTGTATCCATGTCTGTTGACACCTTTTAAAGAGTTGTAAAAACGATGCTGACGTTGTTGCCGCCGAATCCGAAGGCGTTGCACAGCGCGGTTTGCACTTTTTTCTGCGCCGCGGTGTTGGGTGTGTAATCCAGATCGCACTCCGGGTCGGCTTCGGCGAGGTTGATCGTGGGGTGTATCGTACCGGTTTGCAGCGTCATGATCGCGGCGATGCTACCGATCGCGGCGGAAGCGCCGATGCTGTGGCCGATCATCGACTTGGTGGCGCTGATCGGGATTTCCGGTGCGCGCTCGCCGAACAGTTGCTTGATCGCTTTGGTTTCGATGACATCGCCGAGCGGCGTCGACGTGGCATGGGCGTTGATGTAATCGACTTGAGCAAGAGTCATGCCGGCATCCTCGATCGCAACTTGCATCGCAGCAACCTGACCGTCGATATCGGGCGCGACGATATGCGTTGCGTCGCAGGCACAGCCATAACCAGCCAGCCGGGCGTAAATCTTCGCGCCGCGTTTTTGCGCGGCGTCTTCCCGTTCCAGAACCAGGATGCCCGCGCCTTCGCCCATGACAAAACCGTCGCGGCCTTTAGCGAAGGGCCTTGAGGCGTGCGCCGGGTCGTTATTAAAGCCGGTGGACAACGCAAACAAAGCTTCAAAACCCGCCATCGTCAGCGGCAGCACGCAGGCTTCCGCACCGCCGGTCACCACCGCGTCGGCTTTGCCGCTGCGCAGCAGATCGAGCGCCATGCCGATCGCATTGGCACCCGACGAGCACGCCGTGCTGCAGGTCAGGTTGGCGCCCTTCAGGCCGTATTGGGTCGCTATCCAGGCGGCAGCGGAATTGGCCATGATGCGCGGAACGGTAAAAGGCGGTACGGATTTGCTTTGAAACCTGCGTGCCGCGGAAGATTCGAAGGTCGAGAAACCACCCATGCCTGACCCCAGGCTGACCGCCAGCCGCCGCGGTTCGTAGCTTTCCAGACTGCCGGCATCGGCCATCGCCTGATTCGCGGCGTGCAGCGCCAGTTGCGTGAAGCGGTCGGTTTGTTCGATTTGCTTGGCGGATAAAAAAGTGGCGGGATCAAAACCCTGCACTTCACCGGCGATCCGCGAGCGCAGCTTAGCGGGATCAAAGCTTTGAATGTTTACGATTCCATTTACACCGGCTACTGCATTTTTCCAGAATGGGTCAATGCCCGTGCCGATCGGTGACGCAATCCCCATTCCGGTGACAACGATACGCATATAAGAAAGCTCGAATAGAGAGTAATAGGCAGGATACGATTAAAAATCAACGTATGTTTTTCTGCGCTGAATATACTGAATGCCGGATGGGCTGTCAAACTCGCTGTTCATGGAAAAATATCATGATCTTCGTTCCTGCGGTATTATCTAAAACCAGGCATCCGCATTGTTTAACTCACTGGTTCGATGGAGACAATCACTATGGCTAGCACAACGCAAACGATTTTCTTAAAGCGGGTAGTTTCTGTTTTAATGGGAATTCTCATCGTCGCATGCACAACGGATAACAATCTCAAAGCAAATCAATCCGGTACTTCAACGGAATCCACCAATCAAGGGGGAACAATGAAATCTTCTATCAAACCGCCAGAAGGTTGGCTCTGGTCTCACGATATCGCACCGGACTATATTGATGACGTACTCATGCCGGATTGGCATTTGACGCGCCTTTCCGTGTACGGCGACGGCAAAAACCGGCGCTTCGCCGCCATCGTTTACCGTGAAGCCGGAATCGCAGGGCACTATCTGCGCGATGTCACCGCGGCGGAACTCGATAGCAAAATTGCCGCCATGACAGCCCGCCCGATTTCGATCACCGCTGGTGAAACGGATGGTCAGCCGCGTTTCTCGCTGGCTTTGCAACCAGGAGCGGAACCTCAAACCAAGGTACTGACCGGATTGGATGAAACGGAGCTCAATCAGTTAACCAACGACCAGCAGCGAGTTGCCGACTTGGCCGTTTACGTCGATGGCGGCATCCGTAAATACGCAGCGATCGTCGAAGAGCGCCCAGGTCCGTCGCTGATTTTCACCCGTGTCACGGCAAAAGAGCTGGATGCGCAATTGCGCAAACACAATGTCACACCGGTGCGCATCCGCGGTTTCTCCGAAGACGGCACGCGTTATTTCACTGCGGTCGCCGAACGTCTTGATACCGCAAAGTGGGCTTGGTACGACGAGATCGACGGCGATACCGTAGGCAGCAAACTTGAGAAACACAATGCCTATCCGTTCGATCTGGATGCCTATCGCACCGATCAAGGCGTGCGATTTACAGTGATCATGTATCGCGACCGGAATTGATATTCCGATTTAGCGCTGCGAACTATCAATATTTACAAATAATAGAACCGTCCGCCAGCAGACCGCTCGGCTGTTGACAATAAACCGCACGGCCCGCGAGTGTCTTGAAAGCAAATTCAGGCCGCTGCTGCCAAACCGGAAAGAATTTCCGCTTGCTCTCCAGCAGCCCCAACTTCTCGCCGGAATTGGGAAACTGCTGCACGATAGCGCGATAATACGCTGCGCGCTGCCAGTAATTGACATGGATACCGTCCAAACCGAACCACTCGGGCCGCTGCTCGTGCAGTATAAACTTGCGGTGCGCCGCCATTTCCACCAATCCATCGTGCACCGCCCAAGCGCGGCTGATCGTTTCATGCCAGGATAACCGGCACGACGGATAAAACAGATTGCGAAAAAAGGTGTAGCGCCGTTCGGATAAGCATTCAATCGATGCCAGCGGTAAACCGGTCACGACGATCTGCGCGGATTGCCTTTGCAATGGCTCGACACACCGCTCCACGGATTGCAGAATCTGTTCCGGCAGCAAACCGTACAAAATATCGTTGCCGATATCGGTCAGCAACGCATAAGCCGGGCACGATTCGAGCGCAACCAACCGCTGCCACAACCCGCAATCCGCAATCCCCGGCAACCCGCGCCACACCGCCTGACTGAAAATACCGTACGCCCGCCCATGCCCCACTGCCGCCAAAACCTCACTCGGCGCACCGAGCCGCTGCTGCATCAGATCGATGGCCAAACGCAGCGATAATGTCAGATTGCTCGCACCAAGCAGGATGAGGCGGTTTTGGGGTATTTCAAGATTGCTAGGCAAGGTGCTGGGCTGAGAAAGTCATCCATTCTCTTCACTATTGGTTTTATTAAGGATTATCGATTTCAAGGGAAATCTTTCCGGGTGCTCGATGGATTCGATGGTCAAATCGACATCAATATCCGGCCAGTAGAAATGTCCATGGGATTGTTCGATGACATGAATGATTGATTTTACCGATTGATCCTTAAACCATGGAAATTCGTCGTAGGGCAGGAATAGCTCTTTATCATGCGCCAGTAGCCAAATGCCATGACTGGAAATGTGTGTCACTTCAACCTCCGAAGTGTTGCTGCCATGCGCGAATAAGCTCATCGTAATGTACCTCGATCAATGATTCGATATCTTTCAATTGCTTCCGGGAGTAACCGAAATTATTTGCCAATGCAATTTCAGGCTTCAGTCAAAACTTGGCTTCCCCGGTTTCGGAAGTGATATGAACATGCATTCTAGGGAAACGCTGATTAATTGACTATACGAGCGAATCACTTCGTTGCGCGGTACTCGCTCCCTCGTCTATCTTGTTGATATGTCTCGGTTGCTGTGTTCCGTGCGCCTCGTGCTTCATCTCATCCGCCGAATTAATCAGCGTTTCCCTAATTGGCAATGTCGCCGGTTTGACTGGCCCAGCCGCTGGCTTGTATTTTGATACCGGTGAATTCATCCAAGCTCAGGAAACCGAGCTCGGC
>JAFEEI010000054.1 GCA_018241205.1 Pseudomonadota bacterium | reverse complement strand
ACGGCCGACGTGGTGAAATTGGTAGACACGCTATCTTGAGGGGATAGTGGCGAAAGCTCTGCGAGTTCGAGTCTCGCCGTCGGCACCATACAAAAAAAGTGTACTCGTAAGAAGTTTGTTGTTTTTTGTGAATAATATTTTTGTTAAATCGAGTGATTTAATTTTACAAAATGCTTGAAAATTATTTTCCAATTTTACTGTTTCTTATCGTGGGATTCTTAGTTGGTGTCGTCCCAATGTTATGTGGATGGCTTTTGGCGCCGAATCGTCCTGATAGCGAGAAACTTTCTCCTTATGAGTGCGGATTTGAAGCTTTTGAAGATGCACGGATGAAATTTGACGTACGCTACTACTTGGTTGCAATTTTATTCATTTTATTTGATCTGGAAATTGCTTTCTTGTTTCCTTGGGCGATTGTGCTGGACGAGATTGGTTTATTTGGATTCGTTGCCATGATGTCATTCCTGGGTATCCTGGTCGTGGGTTTCATCTACGAATGGATGAAGGGTGCATTAGAGTGGGATTGATGTTATGAGTATTGAAGGAACACTTGAGAAAGGATTTGTCACAGCCAGTTTGGATTCAATCATAAACTGGGGGCGGACAGGTTCGATGTGGCCAATGACATTTGGCTTGGCTTGTTGTGCGGTTGAGATGATGGAGACCGGTGCGTCACGCTACGATCTTGATCGTTTTGGTATTGTATTTAGACCAAGCCCTCGTCAATCGGATGTGATGATCGTTGCCGGTACGCTCTGCAACAAGATGGCACCGGCTTTACGCAAGGTTTACGATCAAATGGCAGAGCCACGCTGGGTGATATCCATGGGGTCCTGTGCAAATGGAGGCGGATATTATCATTATTCATATTCGGTAGTTCGTGGATGTGATCGTATCGTGCCTGTTGATATTTATGTGCCTGGTTGCCCACCGACAGCTGAAGCTCTGCTGTATGGCATTATTCAGCTACAAAATAAAATAAACCGTACCAATACTATTGCACGCTAACGCTATGTCTACTACTCAATTGGAGAATCTTGCGGCAGCGTTGAAGGATGTGCTGGGCGATAAGCTGGTCGGTTTGCAAACACATTTCGGTGAGATAACCATCATAGTACGTGCGGAAGATATCATCACTGCGTGTACAAATTTACGAGACAATTCTAAGTTAAGATTTGATACGTTGATTGATCTGTGTGGCATTGATTACTCAACTTATGGTGACGAGTTGTCTGCAAAGCATGACCTACGTAATAAGCGATTTGCTGTGATCTATCATCTACTCTCGGTAGAAAAGAACTATCGATTACGCATTCGGGTACTAGCGGAAAATAATGAATTCCCGGTTGTGGATTCAGTAACTGAAATTTGGCCGGCAGCTAATTGGTTTGAACGTGAAGCATTTGATCTCTATGGAATAGTTTTTACCGGTCATCCGGATTTGCGTCGCATATTGACCGACTATGGTTTTATAGGTAATCCGTTCCGCAAAGATTTTCCGATCACTGGTCATGTTGAAATGCGCTATGATGCAGAGCAGAAGCGCGTCATTTACCAACCTGTTACTATCGAACCGCGAGAAATCACACCGCTTGTAATACGTGAAGAGCACTATGGAGATTGCGAATCCTAGCTGGTGGTGAACTTTTACATGAATTGTATTTATAAGAATTTTTTTTGAAGTAGCTTATGGCCGAGATACGTAATTACACCATGAATTTTGGGCCGCAACACCCAGCAGCTCATGGCGTGTTGAGACTTGTTCTGGAATTGGATGGGGAAGTTGTAAAACGTGCCGATCCGCACATTGGATTGTTGCATCGTGCTACCGAAAAATTGGCAGAAAATAAAACATATCTGCAATCCGTACCGTATATGGATCGGTTGGATTATGTTTCAATGATGGTCAATGAACATGCCTATGTCATGGCGATCGAAAAGCTGCTGCAAATTGAAGTTCCTCTAAGAGCACAATACATACGCGTAATGTTTGATGAAATTACCCGTATATTGAATCACTTGCTATGGATTGGTGCTCATGCTTTGGATGTGGGGGCCATGACAATGTTTTTGTATGCTTTCCGCGAAAGAGAAGATCTAATGGATTGCTATGAAGCAGTTTCAGGTGCTAGGTTGCACGCTGCTTATTATCGACCCGGCGGTGTCTATCGTGATCTGCCAGATACTATGCCAAAATATCAGGCATCTAAAATTCATAATGAAAAACAGACACGAATACGGAATGCTAATAGAGAAGGTTCACTGTTAGATTTTATAGAAGATTTTACCAATCGCTTTCCAGCCTACGTTGATGAATATGAAACTTTGCTCACTGATAATCGAATTTGGAAACAGCGCTTGGTCGATATCGGTGTTGTTTCTCCAGAGCGTGCTAAAGCATTAGGTTTTACCGGACCAATGTTGCGCGGCTCGGGGGTCGAATGGGATCTAAGAAAGAAGCAGCCTTATGAAGTTTATGATCGTCTTGATTTTGATATACCTATAGGCGTTAATGGCGATTGCTATGATCGCTATTTGGTGCGTATGGAAGAATTCCGTCAATCAAATCGTATCATCAAGCAATGTGTCGATTGGTTACGAAAAACCCCAGGGCCAGTGATCACTGATAATCATAAAATTGCTCCACCTTCACGTATCAATATGAAACAAAATATGGAAGAAATGATTCATCATTTCAAATTGTTTTCGGAAGGATTTCATGTGCCGCCAGGTGAAGCTTATGTAGCGGTCGAGCACCCGAAAGGCGAGTTTGGTATTTATTTAGTATCGAATGGTGCCAATAAGCCCTATCGTTTGAAAATACGCGCGCCTGGATTCGCACATTTGGCTGCTTTGGATGAAATGTCAACTGGACATATGATTTCTGATGTAGTAGCAATCATTGGCACACAAGACATTGTGTTTGGTGAGATAGATAGATAACGATGTTAAGCACTGAATCTCTAAAAAAAATAGATCGAGAAATCGCGAAATATCCGGTTGGTCAAAAACAATCAGCTGTTATGTCAGCACTTGCAATTGCACAAGAAGAAAAAGGCTGGTTGGCGAATGAGACTATGAATTTCGTCGCTGAATATTTAGGTATGCCGCCCATTGCAGTTTATGAAGTGGCCACGTTTTACAATATGTATAATTTGGAGCCCGTTGGCGAATATAAAATTACGGTGTGTACCAATTTGCCTTGTGCATTGTCAGGTAGTAATGATACGGCAGCATATTTGAAGCAGAAATTAGGTATTGGTTTTAATCAAACAACACCGGATGGGAAATTCACCCTTAAAGAAGGCGAGTGCTTTGGCGCCTGTGGCGATGCGCCAGTATTACTGGTTAATAACAAACGTATGTGCAGCTTTATGTCTAATGAAATGATCGATAAATTGCTGAAGGAACTGAGCAAATGAATCAGTTTCCGCAAACATTGATGAATGGAGTGAATCCTTCCGATCCTGAAAATTGGCGACTTAGAAGCTATGAAAAGCGTGAAGGTTATGCGGCACTCAGAAAAATACTGGCAAAAAAAATTTCTCCTGAGGAAGTAATTGAAGAAGTAAAGAAATCTGCACTGCGTGGACGAGGTGGTGCCGGTTTTCCAACGGGACTGAAATGGAGCTTCATGCCGAAGGGGTATGAGGGTGATAAGTACATAGTTTGTAATTCAGACGAAGGAGAACCTGGTACTTTCAAGGATCGCGACATTTTGCGATTCAATCCACATCTCCTTATTGAAGGGATGATAATAGCTGGTTACGCAATGGGAGTTAAGGCAGGTTATAACTATATTCATGGTGAAATATGGGAAACCTATGAGCGTATGGAAGAAGCTGTTGAGGAAGCGCGAGCTGTCGGCTATTTGGGCAATAATATTCTAGGCTCATCATTCAGCTTCCAACTCTATAATCATCATGGCTACGGCGCTTACATTTGTGGTGAGGAAACTGCGTTATTGGAATCCATAGAAGGTAAGAAAGGTCAACCGCGTTTTAAGCCGCCATTTCCCGCTAATTATGGTCTTTATGGGAAGCCGACCACGATCAACAATACTGAAACTTTTGCCTCGGTTCCTTGGATTGTTCGGAACGGCGGAGAAAAGTACCTCCAACTTGGTAAACCGAATAACGGCGGTACAAAAATTTTCTCAGTTTCCGGTCATGTCAATAAACCGGGCAATTATGAGATACCATTAGGAACGCCGTTTGCCGAGTTGTTGGAATTAGCTGGTGGAATGCGCGGTGGCAGGAAGTTAAAAGCATGTATTCCGGGCGGATCGTCCATGCCGGTGTTGCCAGGTGATATCATGATGAAAACCGACATGGATTATGATTCGATTGCTAAAGCCGGATCCATGTTAGGCTCGGGAGCCGTTATCATTATGGATGATACGACATGCATGGTTAGAGCGTTAGAGCGTCTGTCTTATTTTTATTTTGAAGAATCTTGCGGGCAATGTACACCTTGCAGAGAAGGAACAGGATGGCTCTATCGTATTGTCAATCGTATAGAACATGGTAAAGGCCGGCTAGAAGATTTGGAGTTGCTAGATAATATCGCGGACAACATACAAGGAAGGACAATTTGTGCTCTGGGCGATGCTGCTGCGATGCCTGTTCGAGCGATGATCCAGCATTTTCGAGACGAATTTGTTTACCATATAGAACATAAGAACTGCATGGTTTGATTATTTAATTGTTAAATAATCAAACCGCATCAATTTTTCAATTGTGATTAATCCAAGAATTTTAGCCGATGGTCAATATAGAAATCGACGGTAAGCAAGTATCTGTGCCTAAAGGAAGTACCATCATGGATGGTGCCAAGCAGATTGGCGTATATATTCCGCATTTTTGTTATCACAAGAAATTATCCATTGCCGCCAATTGCCGTATGTGTCTGGTGCAAGTTGAGAAAGCCCCTAAGCCGTTGCCCGCTTGTGCTACACCGGTTATGGATGGTATGAAGGTTTATACGCATTCACAACAAGCAATCACAGCACAGAAAGGTGTGATGGAATTTTTGCTGATCAATCACCCCTTGGATTGTCCTATTTGCGATCAAGGTGGCGAGTGCCAGCTGCAGGATTTGGCGGTAGGGTACGGATCGAGTGGCTCGCGGTATACCGAAGCGAAGCGGGTGGTGGTGAATAAGAATTTAGGACCATTGATTTCAACGGATATGACGCGGTGCATTCACTGTACGCGTTGTGTTCGCTTTGGTCAGGAAATTGCCGGAATTATGGAACTTGGAATGGCAGGGCGTGGGGAACATTCCGAGATTCTTGCTTTTGTCGGCAAAACGGTTGATTCCGAATTGTCCGGCAATGTCATTGATCTTTGCCCTGTTGGTGCACTGGTTAGTAAGCCATTTCGTTATTCCGCACGTACTTGGGAATTATCACGCAGAAAATCAATAAGTCCGCATTGCGGATTAGGTTCAAATCTGGTTGTGCAAGTTAAACAGAATCGTGTCATGCGCGTTCTTCCACGCGAAAATGAAGCGATTAACGAATGTTGGTTATCGGATAAAGATCGATTCTCCTACGAAGGCTTGAACTCCGAGGATAGGCTGACAAGTCCCATGATCAAGCGTGATGGCCAATGGTTTGAATGTAACTGGCAAGAGGCATTGGAATTTACCACGCATTCTTTGCAAATGATCAAACAAAAACATGGTGCTAAAAGCATAGCGGCATTAGGATCTCCGCATAGTACAGTGGAAGAATTGTATTTATTGCAGAAGTTACTGCGTACCATGGGTAGCGGCAATATTGATCACCGTTTACGTCAATCTGATTTTCGTGCAGATAAAAAAATGCTGGGTGTACCGTGGCTAGGCACCAGTATTGCGGATATATCTCAATTAAAATCAGCGCTCATTGTTGGTAGTACATTACGTAAAGATCATCCGTTAATCGCACAGCGTTTGCGTCAGGCTGTTAAAAACGGCATGGCGTTAAACATAGTAAACCCAATTGATGATGATTTGCTGACCAAGATTGCGAATAAAGCGATAGTTTCGCCAGCTTCAATGACGAGAGTTCTGGCGGAGATTCTTAAAGCTGCTGCAGAGATTAAGGGAACGGGGTTGGTAAATGAGCTGAAACAGTACATTGATTCGGTTAACGTTTCAAGTACGGCCAACGCCTTCGCGATCGCTTCCAGTTTGATCGAGAATGCGCCAGCGGCAATTTATCTGGGCAATTTATCACAGCATCACCCAGACTATGCAACGCTCAATTTGCTTTCCGGTTTAATCGCTCAAATAACTGGTGCAAGCTATGGTGTGTTGGGCGAAGCGGCAAATAGTGTAGGTGCTTATTTAGCAGGTGCGGTGCCAGAAATTGATTCCGCAGCAGTTGCAGCAAAATTAGATTATGCGGAATCCGGATTAAATGCAGCGCAAATGCTAGGGTTCGGTAATGATTCAGCAGAACGTAAGTGCCAAGCGTTTATATTGTTGAACGTGGAGCCGGAATTTGATACTTACAATTCTCAGCAAGCGCTTAAAACAATCAAGTCGAGCGAATTTGTGGTATCACTCAGCGCTTATCAAGGCAGTGCTAAAGATTATGCGAATGTGTTGTTGCCGATCGCGCCATTTACTGAAACATCGGGTACTTTTGTCAATACAGAAGGCAGAGTACAAAGTTTTAACGGTGTTGTATCGCCTTTGGGTGAGGCCAGACCAGCTTGGAAAGTGTTGCGTGTTTTAGCTAATTTGCTCGGACTGGAAAGATTTGATTACGAAACATCCGAACAGATTCGTGAAGAGATTTTTCCTAATGGCACAGAAATCAATCAGTATCTGAATAATAAATTGAAGAGTAGTGATGCTGCGATCATAGTGAATGAAGGCCAAGGCATAGAGCGCATTGGAGAAATATCGATTTATCAGGCTGATCCGATTGTGCGTCGCGCTCAGTCTTTACAGGCTACACATGATGCAGATCCGCCTAAAGCTTGGATGACGGCTACAATGCTGGAGAAATTAGGGGTTACGGCAGGAGATCAAGTGAAGGTTAGACAAGGCGAAGGATCTGTTCAACTTGAAGCGGCGCATGATGAAAAGTTGCCAGCCAATTGTGTACGCATAGCGGGTGCTCATTCTAAAACAACCGCATTGGGTACTTTATTTGGTGAAATTGTGCTGGAAAAACTGTGATGGCAATGGTTGGAGCTTATTAATGGAGAATATTCAGCAACAGTTTGTGGAAATATTCGGGGCAGAATGGGGTTCCATGTTGTTTTCATTAGCAACCAACATGACATTTATCTTTGCCATAGTTATTCCATTGCTATTAGGCGTCGCCTATCTAACTTTTGCTGAGCGAAAGATTATTGCTTATATGCAAATTCGGGTTGGTCCAAATAGAGTCACTTTCTTTGGAATACCGTGGTTGCGTGGCTGGGGGCAACCGATTGCTGATGCTGTTAAAGCAATCATGAAGGAAATAGTGATTCCAACAGGTGCGAACAAATTTCTCTTTATATTGGCTCCGGTTTTGACCATTATGCCGGCATTAGCGGCTTGGGCGGTAATTCCATTTTCGCCTGAATTAGTCTTAGCTGATATTAATGCCGGGTTACTTTATATTTTGGCGATGACGTCAATGGGCATATACGGCATTATTATTGCAGGATGGGCATCGAACTCAAAATATGCATTCTTAGGTGCCATGCGCTCAGCAGCACAGGTAGTGTCATATGAATTGGCAATGGGCTTTGCTTTAGTATGCGTTTTGATGATGTCACAAAGTTTAAACTTAGGTGATATTGTGCATGGACAGCAAGGCGGTAGTTTTTTAAACTGGTATTTGATACCGCTATTCCCAATGTTCCTTGTCTACTTGATTTCAGGCGTTGCTGAAACCAATCGCGCACCTTTTGATGTAGCTGAGGGCGAGTCTGAAATTGTTGCAGGATTTCATGTGGATTATTCAGGCATGGCTTTTACTGTATTCTTCCTAGCTGAATATTCCAATATGATATTGGTAGCGACATTAACATCCATTATGTTCCTGGGTGGATGGTTGCCGCCTGTCGATATGGCGCCATTTACTCTGGTACCAGGAATAGTATGGTTACTATTGAAGATTGCATTCATTCTATTCTTTTTTCTTTGGTTTCGTGCAACCTTCCCGCGCTATCGTTATGATCAAATTATGCGATTGGGTTGGAAAATATTCATCCCGATCACGCTTATATGGATTGTTTTACTGGGCTCAATAATGCAATTGCCTGAGTCGATTCGGAATATATTTCCGTTAAATATCTGGTTTTAATATAGAGAAATAAAATGGATCGTATCAAAAAGTTTTTCAGTACTTTTTTGCTATTCGAATTGCTGAAAGGGATGGCGGTTACTGGCCGGTATTTATTCAAACCGAAGATTACTGTACATTTTCCTGAGGAAAAGACTCCTCAGTCGCCGCGTTTTCGTGGCCTTCATGCGCTACGACGTTATCCGAACGGAGAAGAGCGTTGTATCGCATGTAAGCTATGTGAAGCTGTTTGCCCGGCAATGGCAATCACTATTGATTCGGAGCAGCGTGCAGATGGCACACGACGGACCACACGTTATGATATTGATTTGAGTAAGTGTATTTTTTGCGGTTTTTGTGAGGAATCATGTCCGGTCGATTCGATTGTAGAGACCCGTATATTAGAGTATCACGGAGAAAAACGGGGCGACTTGATCTATACTAAAGAAATGTTATTGGCTATTGGCGATCGCTATGAGGAACAGATCGCAAAAGATCGTGAAGCTGATGCACGTTATCGCTGAATCTTGCCGGTAGATAAAAATGAGTTTTCAAGATATTTTGTTTTATATTTTCTCAACCGTTTTGGTTGCATCGGCGCTAGGTGTAATTACTGTGCGTAATCCGGTGAATTCAGCGTTACTGCTGGTGTTGGCGTTTGTCACGTGTGCAGGATTGTGGTTGCTGCTGGAAGCTGAATTTTTAGCAATCGCTTTAGTGTTGGTATACGTTGGTGCGGTCATGGTATTGTTTCTATTTGTAGTCATGATGCTCGATATTAATCTGGATCGATTACGTGAAGGATTCTGGAAATGGTTTCCTTTCGGTGCGGTTGTAGCGTTAATTATGGTCGTAGAAATATCCATGGTACTGATGGGAAAATATTTCGGATTAGAAGAAATGCCTACGCCAAGACCACAAGATTCTGATTATAGTAATACTCGCGAGTTGGGGCGGTTGATTTACACAGAATACGTTTATGCATTTGAACTAGCCGCAGTGCTTTTATTGGTTGCAATGGTAGCGGCAATAGCATTGACTTTACGCCATAGAGAAGATAAGAAATCTCCAAACCCATCCAGACAAGTTAAAGTTCGAAAAGAAGATCGACTGCGAATAGTTACAATGACGGCGGAAAAGAAAGAATAACGAAATCATGGAATTGATTTGTAACATTTTTATAAAATATAAAAAGAGGTAGTAAGTCTTGGTATCGTTATCTCATTATCTTGTTCTTGGAGCAATTTTATTTTCGATCGGCTTGGTTGGTATTTTTCTCAACCGAAAAAATGTCATTATTCTGTTGATGTCGATTGAATTAATGCTGCTGGCAGTAAATATAAACTTTGTTGCCTTTTCCCATTATCTGCAGGATATATCAGGACAGATTTTCGTATTCTTCATCTTAACGGTTGCCGCTGCAGAATCTGCAATAGGTCTGGCAATTCTGGTAGTGTTGTTTCGCAGCATGCATACGATTAATGTCGATGATTTAGATGAACTTAAGGGTTAGTACGCAATAATTCGTTAATTTAAGTACCTATCACTAATAAAGAATTTTTGATTGAGATGCAAAAACTTTACTTACTAGTGCCACTTGCTCCGCTGCTTGGTGCGCTTATAGCTGGATTTTTCGGACGTTTTATTGGTCCCGTATGGAGTCATAGGGCGACTATTACATTAGTTTTTGTTTCTTTGCTGGCATCTATCGTTATTTTCTTGGATGTGCTGGAAGGTAACAGCTATAACGGAAGCGTTTATACTTGGCTAGTCTCTGGCAATACACAATTTGAAGTTGGATTCTTGATTGATCAATTATCAGCAACAATGATGGTTGTCGTCAGTTTAGTTTCACTTATGGTGCATATTTATACCATAGGTTATATGCATGATGATCCAGGCTATCAACGTTTTTTCAGCTATATTTCATTGTTTACTTTTTCAATGATGATGTTGGTAATGTCGAATAATTTCCTGCAATTGTTTTTTGGTTGGGAAGCTGTCGGCTTGGTTTCTTATTTATTAATTGGATTCTGGTATACCCGTCCGACTGCAATTTACGCCAACATGAAAGCATTCTTAGTTAACCGGGTTGGTGATTTTGGTTTCCTTCTTGGTATTGCATTGGTGTTAATGCACTTTGGTACTCTGGATTACGCATCTGTATTTACCCAAGCACCTGGAATTATTGACGAAAAAATTGAATTAGTATCTGGCATGTCTTGGTTAGTGATTACGCTGATCTGCATTTTGTTGTTTGTTGGTGCAATGGGGAAATCAGCGCAATTTCCCTTGCACATTTGGTTACCGGATTCTATGGAAGGCCCCACACCGATTTCCGCATTGATTCACGCAGCTACGATGGTGACTGCTGGTATTTTTATGGTGGCTCGTATGTCACCCTTGTTCGAACTGTCAGAAACTGCATTATCAGTTATTTTGATAATTGGCGGTATCACTACATTATTTATGGCCCTTGTTGCAGTCGTGCAAACCGATATTAAGCGTGTAGTTGCTTATTCCACGCTATCTCAGTTAGGTTATATGACAGTTGCTTTAGGAGCTTCAGCTTATTCTGCCGCGATTTTTCATTTAATGACACATGCTTTTTTTAAAGCTGTTTTATTTTTAGGTGCAGGTTCTGTCATCATCGCTATGCACCACGAACAAAATATGGAAAAAATGGGTGGACTGAAGCGCTACATGCCAATCACTTATTGGACGATGTTTATTGCTGCTTTAGCCAGTGCTGGTGTACCAGGATTTTCCGGTTTTTTTTCTAAGGATGCCATTATAGAAGCGGTTCATTTTGCCAATATACCAGGTGTCGGTTTTGCTTATTTTTGTGTACTCACCACCGTATTTGTCACAGCTTTGTACACGTTCCGCTTGATATTCATGACATTCCACGGTAACACTCGTATGGATGAACATACTAAACACCATCTACACGAATCGCCATGGGTTGTCACTTTGCCATTAATAGTACTTGCGATTCCAACTATTGCGGCAGGCTGGTTTATCGATCCAATTATATTTGGTGATTATTTTAATAAAGTAATTTATGTGACACCTCAGCATAATGCTATCGAAAAATTAGCTGCAGAATTTTCAGGAATTGGCGGCATGATGCTGCATGCATTTTCCACAGCACCATTTTGGTTGTCCATAGCAGGAATTTTTACTGCTTGGTTTTTGTATAGTTCAAGAACCGAATTACCTGGAAAAATAAAAGCACGTTGTGGTTATTTGTACAACTTGCTGAATCATAAATATTATATTGATGAATTCTATTCATGGCTATTTGCGGATGGAACGCGAGCATTGGGAACTGCATTATGGAAGTATGGAGATATCAAAGTAATTGATGGATTCTTTGTCAATGGCACAGCACGAGTTGTAGCATTATCAGCAGCTATAGTAAGAAGATATCAGACTGGCTATATCTATCATTATGCTTTTACAATGATTGTCGGCATATTTGCTATTTTGACACTATGGCTTTATTAGCTTCATTCGCTTTCTTAAGAAGAGTTTGAGTGTAAAGGTTTAATAACTCAACCATATACCATATATAAGTACTAACAAAAAACAACGGAATAAGCATGTCGTTTGAATTCCCATTATTGAGCTTAATTATTTGGCTGCCCATCATGTTTGGCATTGCCGTTTTTGCAACCGGAAATGATAATAACGCGCAACTTGCTCGGTGGATTGCTCTAGTAGGATCGATATTAGGATTTCTAGTGGCAATTCCACTGTGTAGTAACTTTGATGCCACCACAGGTGCAATGCAATTTGTAGAGAACCATGTCTGGTTTGAACGCTTCAATGTTAATTATCATCTTGGTGTTGATGGGATATCAATGCCGCTGATTTTGTTAAATTGTCTTATTACACCGCTCGTTGTTGTAGCAGGCTGGGAAGTGATTAAGGAACGTGTGTCGCAATATATGGGCGCGTTTCTCGTTATGTCCGGCATTGTGAATGGTGTTTTCACATCACTGGATGCAATTCTATTTTATGTATTCTGGGAAGCTTCTTTAATACCGATGTTTTTAATTATCGGCATTTGGGGGGGGGCAAACAGGGTTTACGCTGCGATCAAGTTTTTTCTTTATACATTGCTTGGCTCTTTATTAATGTTGATTGCATTCATTTATCTCTATCAAGCATCGGAAGGAAGTTTTTCGATTGAAGATTACCATAAACTTGCAATTCCTCTGACACCGCAAATTTTTATTTTTATCGCCTTCTTGCTGGCATTCGCAGTTAAGGTTCCGATGTGGCCGGTACATACATGGTTACCGGATGCCCACGTTGAAGCACCAACAGGTGGATCGGTGGTCTTAGCTGCGATTTTACTTAAATTGGGCGGTTACGGATTTCTACGTTTCTCGTTGCCAATCGTTCCTGATGCCAGTCTTTATTTGGCGGATATGATGATCGTGCTATCCTTGATTGCTGTTGTTTATATCAGCTTGATCGCATTGATGCAGGCCGATATGAAAAAGTTGATTGCCTATTCATCTGTAGCGCATATGGGATTTGTTACCTTAGGTTTCTTCTTATTGAATGCATATGGAATTGAAGGTGCCATGGTTCAGATGATTTCTCACGGTTTTATTTCTGGCGCTATGTTCCTCTGCGTTGGCATATTGTACGATCGATTACATTCCCGCCAGATTGCTGATTATGGTGGAGTTGTCAATAAAATGCCTATTTTTGCTGCTTTTTTCATGCTATTTGCAATGGCAAATGCTGGATTGCCTGGTACGAGTGGCTTCGTCGGTGAATTTATGGTCATAATGAGCGCAATCAAAGCTAATTTTTGGTATGCATTCCTTGCCGCGACCACACTCATTTTTGGTGCGGCCTATACATTGTGGATGTATAAACGAGTGATTTTCGGTGCTATAGCAAGCCCTGGGGTTGAGAGTTTGCAGGATATTTCAAAACGCGAATTTGCTTTACTGACCATTCTGGCAATTTCGGTTTTATGGATTGGCGTTCATCCGTATCCATTAACTGAAATTATGCATACAACAGTTGATCAATTGTTAACACATGTCAGTAACAGCAAATTATAAAAAATCATTTTGAAACAATAAAAGCTCCTGATATAAGGATTAAGAATTAATGAATTTTATACCGCCTGATTTTGCACCTGCTTCTTCCGAAATATTTATGCTCATCATGGTGTGTGTGGTCATGCTGGCTGATCTTACTGCAGGTGACAATAGACGTTATGTAGCTTATCTACTGACACAAGTGACGCTGTTAGGGTGTGCCGTACTGACTTTTGTATCATTTTCTACTGAAGTTAAGCAGACTTTTTACGGCATGTATGTCGATGATGCAATGGCTGATATTCTGAAATTGATGGTGTACGGCACAGTATCGGCTGTTCTTGTGTATTCCCATTCTTATATTAGTGACCGCGGTTTGCTGAAAGGTGAGTTTTTTAGTTTAGCGCTGTTTGCGACTCTAGGAATGATGGTGATGATTTCTGCCAGTCATTTCCTGACTCTCTACATTGGATTGGAATTGCTCTCATTATCGCTTTATGCGCTCGTTGCATTACGACGTGATTCTATAGTGGCAACGGAAGCAGCTATGAAATTTTTCGTATTAGGTGCTCTCGCCTCCGGGTTTTTACTTTATGGTATGTCAATGGTCTATGGTGCAACCGGTACATTGCATGTTTCGCAACTGACCCAGATTATTCAAAGTGAAGCGAGTAGTAAGGAAGTATTGGTTGTCGGTCTGGTATTTATTGTGGCGGGAATCAGTTTTAAACTCAGTGCGGCACCTTTTCATATGTGGGCACCGGATGTTTATCAAGGTGCTCCGACTGCAATCACCTTATTTATCGGTTCTGCACCCAAGTTTGCGGCATTCGGTTTTGTCATGCGCTTATTGATAGAAGGTTTGGGGGAAATGGTTTCAGATTGGCAAGGAATGTTGGTAATCCTTGCTGTTTTGTCGATGGCGGTAGGTAATATTGCTGCTATTGCGCAAGCTAATATTAAGCGAATGCTGGCTTATTCAACTATTTCGCATATGGGCTTCTTACTGTTAGGATTTATCGGTGCCGATTCGAATGGTTACAGCTCGGCGCTATTTTATGTAATCGCTTATGTTCTAATGACATTAGGTATATTCGCAATGATCATGTTGCTGTGCCGAAGTGGATTTGAAGCTGAAAACATCAATGACTTCAAAGGACTCAGTAAAAGAAACAGCTGGTATGCTTTTGTCACATTATTGCTGATGCTCTCCTTAGCAGGTATTCCTCCGATGATCGGATTTTATGCAAAATTTTCTGTATTACAAGCCGTAGTTAATGCCGGATATATTTGGCTGGCTGTCGCTGCAGTATTGTTTTCATTGATCGGTGCCTTTTATTATTTACGTATCATTAAATTAATGTATTTTGACGAACCAGAAAGCATTGAAGCGTTGACGCCTAATAGTGATGTAAAAATCCTATTGAGTGCGAATGGTTTTGCATTACTGGCTCTGGGTATTTTTCCTCAGGCATTGATGAGCTTAAGTTTATACGCGATTCAAAATTCCATGTAGTTGTGCATGAACAAGGATATTCTTCTCAAAGTATCCTTGTTCAATAGATTCAAAAAAATACTCTTCAAAATTGAAAATTCTCTTCCGAGCTGAAGTATTTTCTTTTCTCTAGTTATTTCTTTTCTTACAAACATTGCCAAGCATGCTTGTGCAGTGCATAAAAGTATCATTTTGCAATCCAATAATCTTGATTTTCTTAATGCAATCCCTATATTAAAACAAAATATTTGAGGAGATTAACGTGCAAGCTGAAACAAACAAAGAACAATTAAACTTTCAAGCAGAAGCAAAACAATTATTAAAATTAATGATTCATTCCTTATACAGTAATAAGGAAATTTTCTTGCGTGAGTTGATTTCAAACGCATCGGATGCGGCTGATAAATTGCGTTTTGAAGGTCTTATCGATGCTGCACTCTATGAATCCGATTCCGATCTTAAAATTCGTGTGAGTTATGATGTGGACGAGCGAACGGTCACTATCTCAGATAATGGTATAGGCATGTCGCGGCAAGAAGTCATTGATCATATTGGAACCATTGCAAAATCGGGTACACGTGAATTCTTTAACTCCCTAACCGGTGACCAAGTTAAAGACGCACATTTGATCGGTCAATTCGGTGTCGGTTTTTATTCCGCATTTATTGTTGCAGATAAAGTTACTTTGATCACCCGGCGGGCAGGATTGGCTGCCCAGCATGGCATTCGGTGGGAATCCAGCGGTGAAGGTGATTACACATTGGAAACTGTTGAGAAAACAACAAGAGGTACCGACATTATTTTGCATTTGCGCGCCGATGAAGATGAATTCCTAAATGGCATGCGAATTCGCAGCATTATTCGTAAATATTCCGATCACATTACGTTACCTATCGTAATGAAGAAAGAAGAATGGCCGCAAGATGAAAGTAAAAACAAAATCACCGATGAAGATGAAACGATCAATCAGGCCAATGCATTGTGGGCGCGCCCTAAAAATGAAATAACGGCTGAGCAATATAATGAATTTTATAAGCATGTAGCACATGATTTCGAGCCTCCGCTAGCCTATTTGCATGCGCGCGTAGAAGGCAAGCAAGAATATACGCAGCTTTTATACATTCCGGCACGTGCTCCTTTTGATTTATTCGATCGTGACCGTCGCCATGGAATTAAATTGTATGTGCAACGTGTATTCATTATGGATGATGTGGAAAAATTATTGCCAAACTATCTTCGTTTTATCCGCGGTGTAATCGATTCGAATAATTTGCCACTGAATGTATCACGTGAGATCTTGCAAGAATCCAAGGATATCGACTCAATCCGCGCTGGTGTAGTTAAAAAAGTATTGGGATTGATTGAAGACTTGTCCAAAAATGAAGATGAAGAAGGTAAAGAAAAATACAACACTTTCTATCGTGAGTTCGGCCAAGTTCTTAAGGAAGGTGCCGGTGAAGATTTTGCCAATCGCGAGCGTATTGCAAAATTGTTGCGTTTCATTACTACGCATAGCGATACCGATGAACCGGCTGTTTCGCTGGATAGCTATGTACAACGCATGAAAGAAGGCCAGAAAAAGATTTATTACGTTACTGCCGATAACCTGAAAGCTGCACAGAACAGTCCTCACTTGGAAGTTTTCCGCAAGAAAGGTATCGAAGTGTTATTACTGTCTGATCGTATTGATGAATGGCTAGTGAGTAATTTAACCGAGTTTGACAATAAACCGCTGCAATCAGTTGCTAAAGGCGGATTGGATTTAGGTGACCTGGAAGATGAAACTGAAAAAGAAGAGCGTGAGAAGGAAACCAGCGCCTTTCACGAGCTGACAGAAAAAATGAAACAAGTGCTCAGCGAACAAGTAAAAGATGTTCGTGTCACTTTCCGGTTAACCGAATCACCAGCTTGTCTAGTTGCGGATACTTATGATATGAGCGGGAATCTTGAGAGGTTGCTGAAATCCGCAGGGCAGAAGGTGCAACATACCAAACCGATCCTGGAAATCAATCCACACCACCCGATGGTGCAGCGATTGAAGGCTGAAGTGGAAAACTTTGAGGATTGGAGTCATTTATTATTTGGTCAAGCATTGCTGGCTGAGGGAGGGCAGCTCGAAGACCCAGCCGCATTTGTAAAAAGACTTAATGAACTGTTATTGCTGAAATCCTGAAGCCTATAAAGTTTATTTGCTTCCAATAAATCTTCCGGCTGAAGCCTTTTGAGGCCGGAAGATTCAAAACTTCCTTGAAACTTCTATTCGGTTCGGCTGTCCATTTCTTGCATACGAAAATATTCAACAATTTCCAAGATAAATATTCAGGTAGACAGTGGGTAGAACAAAAAAAAATCAGATTGTAGATTTAGTCGAACCCTATCAAGCAAAGTTGCTAACACCATTTGCTGTACTCGGTATTAAAACGGAAGAAGACTGGCTTACAGCTATTGATTATTTGCCAGTAGATACGCCAACGCTAGCGCCGCAGACTTTGCTAGCGAAAGAAGTGTGTAGGCAGTTAGAGGCCTATCTGGCCAAACCGGGTTTTATATTTGATTTAAGTTTGCATATTAGCGGAACGACGCATCAACAACGTGTTTGGCAGGCCATTCAAGCAATTCCAAGCGGAGAAACGAGCAGTTATGCCGAGATTGCAACACAATTACACTCCGCACCTAGAGCAGTAGGCCGGGCGTGCGGCGCCAACCGGATACCGATCATCATACCGTGCCATCGGGTTATTTCAAAGAATGGCGGATTAGGAGGTTTTATGAATGCAAGTGATGGCGACCCTCTCGAGATCAAACGTTGGTTATTGTGTCATGAGAACACCCGAACTTAACGCCGGTCTGCTGGATGAATTTTCCGATGCCTTATGGCTGGAAGATGGCTTGTCGCGTAACACACTCGACAGTTATCGCAATGATTTGCAACTTTTCAGTGAATGGCTCAGAAAACGCAATCAAGATAATCGGGTGCTCACGGATGCAACCCACACCGACCTGCTTGAATTTCTCGCTTCCAGAGTTTCCGCCAAGATCAAGGCCAGCACAACCAGTCGTGAATTATCCAGCCTGAAACGTTTCTATCGTTTTTTATTGCGCCAAGGAAAGATTACAACAGATCCCAGTCTCAATATTGAGACGCCCAAATTGCAGCGCAGCTTGCCGGAGAGCTTGACAGAGCAAGAAGTCGAGTTGTTGTTGAGTGCTCCTGACCTAAAATATCCACTCGGTTTACGTGATCGCGCCATGCTTGAGGTTTTATATGCCAGCGGATTGCGTGTATCGGAATTGATCAATTTGAAGTATTCGCAGCTCGGTATGGATATGGGAGTTTTGCGAGTCATGGGCAAAGGCAGAAAGGAGCGTCTTGCACCATTGGGAGAGGAGTCTCTTGAGTGGTTAAGTCGCTATACCAAAGAAGCAAGGCCTGCGCTGTTAAATGGTATTGTCACGGATACCATATTTGTAACAGCGCGTGGCGCAGCGATGACGCGCCAAGCGTTTTGGTACTTAATTAAACGTTATGCGCAAGTTGTCGGCATCGAGAAGCAACTCTCTCCGCATACCCTGCGGCATGCCTTTGCGACACATTTGTTGAATCATGGCGCGGATTTGCGAGTGGTGCAATTGCTGCTTGGACATGCCGATATTTCCACCACACAAATTTACACCCATATCGCACGTGAACGCCTGAAACAGTTGCACGCCAGGCATCACCCGCGAGCTTAGTCAACCCGCATCCGGGTTATTTTTTAACCAATAACACATAAAGCGCGAGACTTCCTAGGCTCGTAAAAGCAATCAACGACCAATCGGGGATAGTGAGCGATAAGAGCTTCCAATCGATACTGGCGCAATCGCCGTTGGCTTCGAACATTCCTGGCCACCAGCCGGCAATCGGTAAGGAATTCAGAAAAGCTTCCTCAGGACTGATACCGCATTCAAATGCCTCAGGATATCGTATCAACCATGCATGCCGCGCGGCGATGATTGCACCTGCTAGGGCAAATCCGCACAGCAAGAAACCATAAAAACGGCGCCCGATTGCTTTGGGGTTATGAAGGAATGCGAGCAAAGCGGTAAATCCCAATAACCAGTAAGCAACACGTTGCGCTACGCACAACGGGCAGGGGAGCAATCCTTGCGCATGCTGCAAAAATTGCGCATAGCCTAGCAAGCCGATACAGCAGAGGAGAATCGATAAAAATAGTAGTCGCATTTTGTTTTTCTCTTCAGTCAAATGAATCACTTAGTTTGTCCATTAAACATTTGTGAATTTCATATAGTTTGTTGCTATCATCGGAAAAATCAACTCGACGAATATCTATAGTAGCACTGGAGTTTATTTTTCATTGACTTAATTGAGGAAACTTGCCATGCGAGCAACAATTCTGATCATCACTTTGATTACTGCTACATTATTTATTTCCGGTACATCCTTCGCAGAATTAGGGAAAATGGATAAAGCCGAAGCGCAAGCTAAAACCAAATTCGATCATGTCGGATTAGCAGAGATGTATGATAAGGAAGCTAATGAAATGGACGCGAAAGCCAAGGAACAAAAGGTGTTACTGGAAGAATATAAACAGTATAGCGAATATTATGGCCGAGAGGGTCAAGACTTCCAGTCGCATCATGAGGCTTTATTGCGGGAATATTTAAAAGCGGTGGAGCGCAATAAGGAAATGGCTGCTTTACACCGGAAAATGGCAAAGTAAACAGCACTAAATGTTGCAGATTATTTTATTTCTCTTTCCAAATAGCATATGCCAACAATAACCAGGCGGTGAGAAACAAAACACCGCCGAATGGCGTAATCATGCCAAGTCCGCGCATGCCGGTTATGCTCAGCACGTAAAGGCTAACGCTAAATAATACGATGCCTACCATCATCAACCAACCGGATACCGGCATCAGGCGGGATTTTGGAAAATGTAACAATAGTAAGCCGATGACGATGATTCCAAACGCATGATAAAAATGATATTGCACACCAGTATGATAAACAGACAGCATATCGGCTGATAAAACCCGCTTCAGCCCATGTGCGCCGAAAGCGCCCAATGCGATGCATAAAACCGTATTCAAGGTACCTAGTATGAGAAAAGTTTTTGGCATCGACGATCCAGCCCTTCTTGTTTTTGTGAAATAAAGTAAATATTGTGTAACTGCGCGTGCTTCAGGAGCTCTTGGTTTTGGTGACGTCCGCTTCGCACATGCCGTGCGCGAATTTTACCTGAATTCGATCGCCGCCATGAATTTGTTTGCTGTCTTGGATGATAGTGTTTTGTGAGGTGTACGTGATGCTATATCCGCGCTCTAGTACCGATTGTGGATTCAAATGAGATAGCTGGGCTTGCATATGCTGGAGCTTGACCGACAGGATTTCGAAATAGCGGATATAGGCAGAATGAAAGCGCGCTGCTAACTCCTTTTGTTGCTCCTCGATTCTGGCGATATTGGGACTTGCCGCCACTAATCTTTGATTAAATTCGAATAATTTCCACTGCTTTCTTTCCAATTGATGGTTGTAAGTATTGATCAACCGGTCTTGCAAGTGATGCAGATGAATAGATTGCTGGTGGATACGATCCCCCGGATAAATGAGACGATGCGACAAAATATCGATCTGTTGCATGGAGCTCTCTACACGGTGCAACATGGCGCGAGCTAGCCGTCTCTGCAGTGCGTTCAAGTGTTGGATTAATTCCTTATGATCCTTGCTTACCATTTCAGCCGCTGCCGTTGGCGTAGGGACGCGAACATCAGCGGCAAAATCCGCAATGGTAAAATCCGTTTCGTGCCCGACGCCGCTGATCACCGGAATGGTGCTGGCAGCAATGGCGCGTGCGACGATTTCCTCGTTGAATGCCCATAAATCTTCAATGCTGCCTCCGCCCCGGCATATTATCAGCACATCGCATTCGGCGCGTTGATTGGCGGTAGCTATTGCTGCGGTAATCAAACCGGCTGCAGTTTTTCCTTGAACTAAAGCAGGGTAGAGGATAACCGGCAAGGATGGCATGCGCCGTTGCAATATCGACAAAACATCACGCAACGCTGCTGTGTCGAGAGAGGTAATGATGCCGACTTGTTTGGGGAATGCAGGTAGTAATTTTTTCTTTGCCGGATTGAACAATCCGGCTTTATCCAATTTCGCTTTAAGCTTCTCGAAGGCTTCAAATAATTCTCCTAACCCGGTGCGCCGCATCGTTTCTACATTGAGCTGAAAATCACCGCGGGGTTCATAGAGGGTAACCAGTGCCAGTACTTCGACTTGCATGCCGTCTTTCGGTTGCCAATCTAAATATTGATGTTTATGACTGAACAACACGCAGCGGATTTGCGCACCGGCGTCCTTAAGTGAGAAGTACCAGTGACCGGATTGATAACATTTCAAATTTGAGATTTCACCCTTTACCCATAGCAACGGAATATTCTGTTCCAGGAATTGCTTGGTGCTGCTATTCAGCTCACTGACTGAAAGTACTGTACGCGCAAGGTTTACTAATGGAAAAGGAAAAAGATTCATGATGAGTACATGCAGATATTCGCATCATTTGTTGAAACGAAATTAGTATAATTTTCAACTCTCAAAGTATGCTGTTTCAATGAGTAATTTTTTGTTTATTAAAAATATTATGTGATATTAAAAAATAATCAAGGGAGAAAAAATGTTTGGATTTGTTTACTTAATTCTCTTATTGATTACATATTCACAGACTTATCCACAGAAATTGTGGATAGAAAGCCAGTTATTTTTGCAGAAAATTGAGTATTGCGATACTTTGCATGCTGAGCCAGCTACACAGTTATAGAATATAATTGGAAAATTTGGTAAGGCACGGAATGTTACCTGGATCTAAAGTGAGTGAGGAGATTATCACGTGTTATCGTTAATTCAAGCAGCTGGTTGGCCGATCTGGCCAATCATCATTGCTTCAGTCGTGGCTTTGGGCATTATCGGGGAGCGTATGTGGACATTGCGGTTGAGCGTTATCGCACCGAAGGAATTGCTTCCAAGGGTGTTGAATGAATATAAGCGCAATGGCGTTAATCCCGAGATGCTTGGACGTTTGCAGAGTCACTCTCCCCTTGGGCAAATTCTTGCAGCCGGACTTAAGAATGTTAAAAGCACACGTGAGATCATGAAAGAATCGATCGAAGAGTCCGGCCGGGTGATTGCACACGATCTGAATCGCTATTTGACAACATTGGGAACGATTGCCGCACTGAGTCCTCTGATGGGGTTGTTCGGCACTTTGGTCGGGATGATTGAGATTTTCGGATCGAACTCGCCCACCGGCAGCAACCCGGCGCAGCTTGCTTACGGAATTTCCGTTGCTTTGTATAATTCCGCTTTCGGGATTCTCGTTGCTATTCCCAGCATGATTTTCTACCGCCATTTCCGTGCAAAAATTGATGATATCGTTGTGGAAATGGAATTGCAGGCATTAAAGCTGGTCGAAATGGTGCATGGCGAACGAGAAATCTGAATGAAACCTATGAAGTTTTGCATGCGCGAGACTCTCAGTGCACATTTGCAAGCCAGAAATCGAGAGAGTATCTGTGGTACGAAACTGGAATGGTAAATCCAGTGTGATGCCAACTGAGTAGTGTATACTTCGGTCCAATTAATTTGGACTCGAAATATAAGTAGGAACTGATAGATAGGTGGAAAAGAAGATATTTTTAACTGCTGTTGGATCCCAGAGTCTGGAGATCACGAGATCAAGCTGACTAAAGTGATGGTGGTTCTCTTGGTAAAAGCTTTGCAAGCTGATTGTTTTGTTTTATACGTACATGAACGAGAATAGTAGTATTTTGAGAAGTACAAATCCAAATATAAATAATAGCTATCTGATTGTTATTTTGTTTCTTGTTTGTATTGTCGCGTTGCAAGGCTGCGCATCAGCGCCAAAGAATGGTAATCTGGAAACGGATCCGGTTGATCCACACGAAACGATTAATCGTGCTTCTTATGATTTTACCGACAAAGTGGATCGGACGGTGTTTGTGCCTATTGTGAATGCCTATATTGATTACGTTCCGAATGCTGCACAGCGGTCAATCGGCAATTTCTACGATAATTTGTCTTATCCTAATGTAGCACTGAATTCGTTCCTACAAGGCAAGGTGGCGCAAGGTGCCTCGGATACTTTACGTTTTTTTGTGAACTCAACAGTGGGAATGTTCGGGCTTTTTGATATGGCATCGCACATGGGATTACAGAAGAATGATGAGGATTTTGGTCAAACGCTCGGTGTTTGGGGAGTGGATCCCGGGTCATACTTGTTCATTCCTTTTATCGGCCCGAGTAGTGAGCGTGACGTAACCAATATTCCCGTAGGTATTTTCACGAATGTGTTGTTTTATGCCGGTCTTGTAGTCGGTTCCTATTTTGCGGCACCACTGACTGTCCTGGGCGCTATTGATAAACGTGCTCGTTTGATAGGACCAATGAGAATACGGGATGAAGCAGCAATCGATCCTTATTTGTTCGTACGCGAAGCCTCCATGCAACAACGTGAATTTCTTGTGCACGACGGCAAGCTGCCGTTGGATCTTTATGACTCCGAACCTTTTCAGGATAATCCTTTTGAAAAAGACGGGAAAAAGAAAAAATGATGAATTCGAATTATCATCGCGTGTTTATTCTTGTGAATTGTTTACGGTAAGGCGCTCGTATGTAAAACCAAAGTTAGCTTAAACGGAAGAAAAAGATTTGTCCATTGGGAATTTGTAAAGAAATTAAGTGCTTAGGAATATATGAACGGATTTCAAAGAACAGCGGCTGTTTCGCAGCAACCGGATGATTTTGCGGTTAACGGTGAAGCATCTCAATCGTATACAGTGCCAGCCCTGAATCAGGATGGAATCAATGCTGCTGAACTGGAGACGAAGTTTGCTCAAGCGCGTGCAGCCATGCTGGCATTACAGAATCCGGATGGACACTGGTGTTTCCCGCTCGAAGCGGACTGCACCATCCCGGCCGAGTATATTTTGATGATGCATTTCATGGATGAAATCGACGTCATTCTGGAAAACAAAATTGCCCGCTTTATCCGTGACAAACAAGATATGACGCATGGCGGCTGGCCACTATACTATGGCGGCGCGTTTGATATCAGCTGCACGATTAAATCGTATTATGCGTTGAAGCTGGTGGGTGATTCACCCGATGCGCCGCATATGGCGCGTGCACGCGAAGCGATTTTGCAGCGCGGCGGGGCGGCTAAAGCCAATGTGTTTACGCGCTTATTGCTGGCGATGTACGGCCAAATTCCCTGGCGCGGCGTGCCGGTGGTGCCGACGGAGCTGATATTGCTGCCAAGTTGGTTTCCTTTTCATATCAGCAAGGTTTCGTATTGGTCACGCACCGTGATGATACCGCTGTCCATCTTGTGCACGCTGAAGGCGCGTGCGATCAATCCGCGCAAAGCGGATATCCGCGAGTTGTTCATCGTGCCGCCTGAAGAGGAAAAGAATTATTTTCCCAAGGCGGATACGCTGCTGAAGCGTGTTTTTATGCTGGTTGAGCGCGTCTTGTCGCGCGTCGAACCGAAGCTGCCGCAATCAATCCGGCAATATTCGATCCGTAAGGCGGAGCGCTGGACGCTTGAACGGCTGAACGGCGAATGTGGTATCGGTGCCATTTTTCCAGCCATGGTCAATGCGCATGAGGCATTGACCTTGCTCGGTTACGGCTATGATCATCCGAATCGCGCGCAATGCCGTAACGCGCTGCGCGGGCTGCTGGTCGACGAAGGGGAGCGTTCTTGGTGTCAGCCCTGCACATCGCCGGTTTGGGATACGGTGTTGACAAGCTTGGCGCTACAGGAAGACCCCGCGACCGATCAGGAACCGGTATTGAAAGCACTGGATTGGTTGGTCGAACAGCAGGTTCTGGATGAGCCGGGCGATTGGCGCGACAAATGCCCCGATCTGCCGGGTGGCGGCTGGGCTTTTCAGTATGCCAATCCGCATTATCCGGATCTCGACGATACTGCTGCGGTGGGGTGGGCATTAGACCAGAGTGGAGCAGAGCGGCATCATAAATCGCTGGAGCGAGCGGCGAATTGGCTTGCGGGAATGCAATCGCGCAATGGCGGTTTTGCGGCTTTCGATATCGATAATGTGTGTCACTATTTGAATGAAATTCCATTCGCCGATCACGGCGCGTTGATCGATCCGCCTACTAGCGACGTGACGGCGCGTTGCGTGGGTTTGCTGGCAAAATACGGTAAGCATCAGCGTGAAGTCTGGCGCGGCATCAGCTTTCTATTGCGTGAGCAGGAGAAAAATGGCTCTTGGTTCGGACGCTGGGGGACAAATTACATTTATGGCACCTGGTCAGTGCTGGAAGCCTTCCGGCTGGCCAAGTTCGATATGCAACACCATTCGGTGCGCCGCGCTGTGAAGTGGCTGGAATCGGTGCAAAGAGTGGACGGCGGCTGGGGAGAAACCAATGATTCTTATTTGGATACTCAACTGGCAGGGCGGTTTACTGAAACCAGCACCGCGTTCCAAACCGCATGGGCTGTGCTGGGCCTGATGGCAGCGGGTGAAGTCCATAGCGAATCGGTACGCAGTGGTATCCAATATCTGCTGCGCAACCAGTGCGACAATCATCTGTGGGAAGAACCTTGGTTTACCGCGCCTGGCTTCCCGCGTGTCTTTTATCTGCGCTATCACGGTTATTCAAAATTCTTTCCACTGTGGGCATTGGCGCGCTACCGGATTTTGACAAGGGAAAGCATGAATTGAAAATTATTGGCGTGGTGTCAGCACTGAAATCGGAAGCAAGCTGTTTATTGGAAAAACAGAGCTTTCCGCTTTACCAGGTGGTGGAGATCGGCGAGAGAACTTCAGTGTGCCTTAGCAGCATCGGAAGCAAGGCAGCACGAGGGGCGGCATTGAAATTGTGCGAACACGACATCAATGCCCTGGTTAGTTTCGGTGTTGCGGCTGCTGTGAATAACGAATTGATTCCCGGTGACTTGATGCTGCCCGAAACGGTTACGATGAACGGCGAGATCCTACCGGTGGACCTGGAGTGGCGTAACCGGTTGGCGAGTGTAATGTCAAAACATCTGACTGTTGCTGGCGGAATTCTGGCATCTTGCGAGGAGCCGTTAACTTCAACCGAACAAAAACTTGCGCTTGGGGAAGCAACAGGTGCTTGCGCGGCGGATATGGAAACGGCGGCGATCGCAAAAGTGGCGGTCGAAGCCGGTATCTCGTTTCTGGCTATTCGTGCGATTGTCGATCCTATCGAATTTTCTCCTCCGGAAGCACTGATGAACGCGGTTTATCCGGATGGCAGCGTGGATTCAATTCAGTTGATTAAATTAGTGCTGAGCGGATCCGTATCGATTAAGACATTGATCCATCTTGGGCTTGGCATGCATGTGGCGCGCTCCGCATTGCTTGAAGTCGTGCAAAGAACCGGGCTGACTTTTGCCAGCGACTACATACCTTCTTATCGTAATCTTCAGGAAAATCAGAGCCAGTCAATCAATAACGAGTGACTGGAATTGCAATGCAGCCAGTTGTGCATACAGCGGGCTGGATTGCAGCAACTGCGCATGCGTTCCTATCGCATCCAGCCGTCCATGATTGAGCACGGCAATCCGGTTAGCGGATTGCACAGTCGCCAGGCGGTGAGCGATGACCAATGTGGTGCGGTTACGCATCAACTGCTGCAACGCTTGCTGCACCCAATGCTCGCTTTGCGCGTCCAGCGCACTGGTGGCTTCATCCAGTAACAAAACCGGCGCATCCGCTAGAATCGCCCGGGCAATGGCTAGCCGCTGCTTTTGTCCACCCGACAAACCAATCCCGGAATCGCCCAGATGTGTTTGGTAGCCTTGCGGCAATTGGCGGATAAACTCATGTGCGTAAGCCGCTTCAGCGGCTGCCTGCATTTCCGCATCGCTGGCATCGGGACGGGCGTAGCGCAGATTGTCGCCGATGGTGCCGTAAAACAGCGCCGGATTCTGCGATACCAGCGCAAAGCAGCGGCGCAAGGCAAAAAGATCGAGTTCCCGGATATCGATACCTTCCAGTTTTATAGCGCCGGATTGGCTGTCAAAGAAGCGCAGCAGCAAATCAAACAAGGTTGATTTGCCTGCGCCGGAGGGACCGACCAGCGCCAGCGTTTCACCGGCCCGGATCCTCAAGGTCAGATTGTCGATGGCGAGGACATTGGGGCGGGAAGGGTAGGCAAAGCACAATTGGTTGATCTCAATATTCCCGGATACCGCGGGCGAGGGATACGGTTTTTGCGGCGACTGAATCAGATTCGGCGCTTGCAGCAATTCCATGGTGCGTTCGGCGGCACCGGCGGCGCGCTGCAATTCGCCGATGACTTCCGAGATGGAAGCAACAGCGGAGCCGACGATGACGCTGTAGAAAACGAATGCCGCCAATTCGCCCGCGCTGATCCGGCCTTCGATCACATCCAGGCCGCCCACCCAGAGCATCACGCCGACCGCGCCCATCACCAGCAAAATGACCAGCGTGATCAACAATGAACGTTGCAGCGTGCGTTGTTTGGCGACAGTGAAAGCTTCCTCAACCTGGCTATGAAAAGTGTGCTGATCAATGGATTGGTGATTATAGGCTTGCACGGTTTTGATCTGCCCGAGTACCTCGCCGACATAAGCGCCGACTGCGGCGATTTTATCCTGGCTCTGGCGCGACAACTGCCGTACGCGGCGGCCGTAAACCAGAATCGGCACTACCACCAGCGGCACGCAAATCGTCACCAGCGCAGTCAGCTTGGCGTTGGTGATGAATAACCAGATGATGCCGCCAATCATCATGATCAAATTGCGCAACGCGAACGATATCGACGAGCCGATCACGGTTTGCAGCAACGTCATATCGGCAGTCAAACGCGACTGGATTTCGAGGCTGCGATTTTCCTCAAAAAAGCCCGGATGCAGATGAATCAAATGATTAAATACCCGGCTGCGGACATCGGCAATCACCCGCTCGCCCAGCCAAGTGACCCAGTAATAGCGAGTAAAAGTGCCGGCGGCCAAGGCGATCACCAGCAGTAAAAAGATCATCACATACTGACTCAGCAGTTCCTTGGATTGTGTCGCAAACCCCTGATCGATCATCAGCCGGATGCCTTGTCCGATCGACAGCGTAATCGTGGCGGTGAATAATAATGCCAGCAGACTATAAATGACTTGACGCCGGTACGGTGCGATAAATTGGGCTGCTCGTTTGACTGCCTGCCAGCGCGTTTGCGTGTTCTTTGGAGAACCTGTCATGAATAAATCCCACCGAATAACCGGTGATGCTGTGATTGCTAGAAGCTGGATGGATTAATCTTGAGAATCGGGTTTTTTTAAAAATCCGGCGATGAGCAGTATCCAGGCAACGATCAACCCGATAATGGCCGGGATATGAGTCAGTTTGACAAACTGCTCCTGCCACACAGCAGCGCCGCTTGCACCGGCCTGTTGCGCCGCGATTGAGAGTGACCCCGCAGTACCCCACCAGGCATTGGCGATTTCGGAAATAACGGTGAGCCACGTCAAACAGGCGGCTATCAGCATGACCAAAGCCGAGCGCGCGCTGACCTTATGCGGTAGCGTAAGAAGCAGCGCTGCCATTAATATGAACAACATGCCATTCAGCACCGCTTGAATGTGCGCGCTTAGGGCCAATCGCGGAAAAGGCGTATGCGGTATCACCAATCCCCAGACGATGCCGGCCAACACCAATGCCAGACCATGGATCAGGATTTGTCTTGCTCGGCTTTGTACATTCATGACTGCTTCTCCCAGGTATGTTGCGGCATTGCTTTTGGGATTATCTTAAAGCAAAAACCGGTGACTCTAATCGCTGCGTTTCGTCACTTCCACCAAATGATAGCCAAACTGTGTTTTAACCGGGCCTTGCACTTCGCCGACCGGTGCGCTGAACACGACGGTATCGAATTCTTGCACCATTTGTCCGCGGCCAAATTCTCCTAAATCACCACCTTGCTTGCCGGAAGGGCACAGTGAATGTTGTTGCGCGATTTCGGCAAAACTGGCGCCATTGGCGATTTCACTTTTCAAGTTGTTACATTGTTCTTCGGTTTTTACCAGAATATGACGTGCGCTGGCTCTTGCCATGGGGTTCTCCTGTATTTATCAAAAATAATTTGTCGTACATGGTACATTTAAGCACAGATTGGCGTGCTGATTGAAGCATTGTGCCATTTTATGCGAAGAGGGTTTGATGAAAATTTTGTGCGGTGGCGGTGCGAATGCTTGAGTTAATCAATGTCAACAAAGCGTATGCCGGAGGACGCAGGGTGCTGGCCGATTTGAGTTACACGCTGAATGCCGGCGAGTACGTCGCGATCATGGGCGAATCGGGGGTGGGTAAGTCGACGTTGTTGAATCTGATCGCCGGATTGGATACGCCCGATTCGGGAGAGATCCTGATCAATGGCGTGGCAATTTCGGCGCTGGATGATGATGCCGCGACGCAATTGCGGCGCGAGCAGTTCGGCTTTGTTTTTCAGGCATTTCATGTGCTGCCGCATTTGACGCTGGCGCAGAATATTGCGTTGCCGTTGCTGCTGAACGGCGCAACCACGGAATATGTGCAACAGATGTTGGAACAGGTTGGTTTGCAGGGGCGCGGCGATCATTTTTCGCGCCAGTTGTCGGGTGGCGAGTTGCAGCGCGTGGCGATTGCGCGCGCGTTGATTCACCGGCCCAAGCTGGTGCTGGCGGACGAGCCGACCGGTAATCTCGATCCCGATACCGCGCATGAAATCCTGCAATTGATGCGCGCGGAAATCAAAAGCAACGGCGCAACCGCGATTCTCGTGACGCATTCGCATGCGGCAGCGGCCACAGCGGATTTTGTGCTGAACTTAACGAAGGATGGTTTGCGCCCGGCGCGATCAGAGCAACTCGCATGAACCCGGTATCGTTATCGCGCTGGTTGCTGGCCGGTGAGTGGCGCGCGCACTGGTTGCAAGTGACGGTGGCTCTGACCGCCATTGCCATCGGTGTCGCCATGGCGTTCTCCATTCATTTGATCAATACCGCGGCGTTCAATGAGTTTTCTGCCGCCAGCAAAAGCTTGTCCGGACAATCGGATTTGCAGGTGCGCGGGCGTAAGGCATTCTTTGACGAAGCGCTATATCCCGTGCTGGCCCGGCATGACGGTGTCGCAGTGGCGAATCCGGTGCTGGAATTTGATGTGGCGATACCCGGTAAGCAGCAAAACAGAAACGATCACAAACTGAAAATCGTCGGTATCGATATGTTTCGTGCGGCGCAGATTTCGCCGGACCTGCTCGGATTGCCTGCGGAAGGGAAAACGCTCGACCGGCTGGCGGACGATGCGATTTTTCTATCCCCAGCGGCGATGGAATGGTTGCAGGTTGAACAAGGCGATGCATTGCAATTGTACGCCGGATTGCAAACCATCACGCTGCGTGTGGCGGGTGGTCTGGTGCGCGCACGCGCGGGACAGCGTGTCGCAGTGATGGACATCGGCGCGGCGCAGTGGCATTTTCAGCATCTTGGCGTGCTGTCGCGCATCGAGCTGAAACTACGGGATGGTGTCAATCATGCGGCGTTTAAAGCCAAGCTGGCTGAGGAGCTGGGTGAGGCGTATTGGGTGACCGAGATCGTGGATCAGGAAAAACGAATTGCCAATATGTCGCGCGCTTATCGCATCAATTTGAACATGCTGGCGCTGGTGGCGCTGTTTACCGGCACGTTTCTGGTATTTTCCACGCAAGCGCTGTCGGTCATCCGGCGGCGTCAGCAATTTGCATTGCTGCGCGTGCTGGGGTTTACGCGGCGGCAATTGCTGCGGCAGATCGTTACCGAAGGCGGAATTCTGGGGGTGATCGGCTCGTTGCTCGGATTGGCATTGGGTTATGCGGTTGCGGTGCTGGCGATCCGGTTGCTAGGCGGCGACCTGGGCACTAATTTTTTCCCGGGTGTTAAACCGGGTATCCATTTCGATCCTTGGGATGCGGCGCTATTTTTCACCGTGGGCCTGGTCGTGACAGTGCTGGGCAGCATCATTCCGGCATTGGAAGCGGCGCGTGCTAAACCGGCGGTGGCATTGCGCACCGGCAGCGAGGATACGGCGATGGCGAAATTGTCCATGCCGTGGTTTGCATTGATTTGTTTGCTAGTTGCGTTGATATTCACGCAATTGCCGCCGGTTTTCGAGTTACCCATTTTCGGCTATCTGGCCATTGTATTACTGCTGATCGGCGGTATTGCGCTGATGCCGCGTTTGACTGCGTGGTTTTTTTCAGCTTTATCGGCCCAATGGCAGCAGCGCCGGATTGGCGTTGTGTCCACGCTGGCGCTGGCGCGTTTGGCGAATGCGCCGAATCAGGCCGCCATCGCCTTGGGCGGCATATTGGCCAGTTTCAGTCTGATGGTCGCAATGGCGATTATGGTGACGAGTTTCCGTATCTCGATCGATCATTGGCTGGGGCGTGTGCTACCGGCGGATTTGTACGTGCGCGCCGCGGCCAGCGGCGATTTGCAAGCGGATGCGCAAAAGGCGATTGCCGGGCTGCCTGGTTTCGGCCGGGTGGATTTTTTCCGCACCCAGCAATTGACGCTGGATGTGAATCGCCCGGAAATCACGCTGTTCGCCCGGCCTGTCGATCAGGCCGATCCTCGTAACACATTACCGTTGACGGATGACATGATCGCTCCCGGAGCATTGCCGGAGAATACCATGCCGGTGTGGGTGTCGGAAGCGATGGTGGATTTATACGGCTACCGGGTAGGGGATAAAGTGACCTTGCCGGTCGGCGCAACACCCAGCGAATTCCTGGTTGCCGGGGTATGGCGCGATTACGGCCGTCAATTCGGCGCGATTCAGATGCAATTGGCGGATTATCAAGCATTGACCGGCGATTTGAGTATCAATACCGTGGCTATGTGGGTGCGGCCGGGTGTCAGTCTGGATGCGGCGACTACCGGATTGCGCCAATTGCCGTTCGGTGCCGCGCTGGAGATTTCGCGTTCGAGCGATATGCGTGCCTTGAGTCTGGAGATTTTTGACCGCAGCTTTGCGGTGACCTATTTGCTGGAACTGATTGCGGTGGTGATCGGTTTGCTCGGTGTGGCGGCCAGTTTTTCCGCGCAGACGCTGGCGCGTATCAAGGAATTCGGCATGTTGCGGCATATCGGTGTCATGCGGCGGCAGATTCTTGCGATGCTGGCGGCGGAAGGCGGTTTGTTGACTGCATTGGGCATAGTGCTGGGTTTTCTATTGGGATGGAGCATCAGCTTGATTCTGGTTTTTATCGTCAATCCGCAATCTTTCCATTGGACCATGGAATTGCATCTGCCGTGGAATTGGCTGGCCATGATTGCCGTGATCATGCTGGTTACGGCGGCGTTGACGGCATTGCTGGCCGGACGGTGGGCGGTTTCCGGTGAGGTGGTGCGCGCAGTGAAGGAGGATTGGTAATGAAGTCCTGCAAACAGCCTAACGCACAACGCATGATTATGCTCATGTTGATGCTGCTCGGTTTTCTCGCAATGGAAGTGCTGGCCGAGTCGAGCCGGTTGAAGCCGGTCACGCCGGATTACAGACTCGTTTTTCCGCAGGATTACGGCGCGCATCAGGATTTTCGCATCGAATGGTGGTATATCACGGGCTGGCTGGAGACAGAGGATAAGAAGCCATTGGGTTTCCAGGTGACTTTTTTCCGCTACGCGACCGATCAGAATCACGATAATCCCAGCCGGTTTGCCGCGAAATATCTGATCATCGCGCATCTGGCGTTGTCCGATCCGGATACGGGGAAATTGATGCATGAAGAAAAATCGTTGCGGGAGGGGTTCGATCTGGCTTATGCCAGACCAGGCAATACCGATGTGAAACTGGACGATTGGACACTGGTGCGTGAAGAGGGTGGGCGTTACCAAGTCGATATGCAGGGTAAAGATTTCGGTTTACAGCTATCGCTGACGCCAACACAAATGACGATGCTGCAAGATCAAAACGGTTTCTCGCGCAAAGGACCGAAACCGGAACAAGCGAGCTACTATTACAGCGAACCGCATTTGCAAGTAACTGGCGCGGTGTTGCGCAATGGCAAACCGGCCAAGGTAACGGGCAGCGCTTGGCTGGATCATGAATGGTCGACGGCTTATCTCGATCCCGATGCGGATGGCTGGGATTGGACCGGTGCCAACTTGGATGACGGCTCGGCGTTGATGGCTTTCCAGATTCGCCGCAAGGGCGGGGGTAAAGTTTGGGCATACGCCGCATTGCGTGACGCGAGCGGCAATATCCGCTTTTTCGCACCGGAAGAGGTGGAATTTACCCCGGTTCGCACCTGGCAATCGCCGCATACGGAAGCGGTTTATCCAGTTGCTATGCATATCCGCACGGCTGAGATTGAATGGCGGCTCACGCCGTTGCTGGACGATCAGGAACTGGATTCAAGTCAGTCAACCGGCTCGATTTACTGGGAAGGCGCTGTGACTTTGACTCGTGATAATCAACCGGCTGGGCGCGGCTACCTCGAGCTGACTGGCTATGCGAAGCCTTTGAAACTATAGAATGAATGGAAGTTATGTGTGATGGAATCGCTTGCTTAATCTTTCAGTATGAAGTGAGATATTCTGCTGATTGCTCGGATTTTTATAATAAAAATAGGGCGTACTCAATTTCAATACTTTCATTGTTGTTAAATGTGAGTTAGAATCACCGGGCGCAGTAATCTTAATGGTGCAAGATGATTGCGGATAATATACTCAGTTCTATAAAATAAAGATCGCTATTGCAGTGAATCTGGGGAACAGAGAATAAAGTTAACGGTTATAAAGTTTTGTAATCGTACGTGGAGGGACCGGTCACTGATCGGTTCTAATTCTTAATTAAAGTTAAAGGAGATTGTTATGGCCGAAATCAACAGAAGAGAAACAGATGCACAAGTTTTAAGATTGTTCTTCATTACAACAGCTGCTTTCCTCGTGATCGGGGCAATTATTTACGGCGTATTCTAGACTGAGAAAATTATCGATGCCCGTGCTTTTGTTTTGCTAAAAAATTACATTTATCGAAACACAGATCATCACTATCAGTGATAAGCAGGGTAAAGTCAGTCGAGTATCCTTAAACAATGCTCATCTGGTGAAGATATTACATATCCACCGGTGAGCATTGTTCATTTCTGCAGCAAGAAGTTTGTCGCGATCTTCTCGGTGTGAATTGCATTCCGGCATCAAATAATGCCGTCAGTCGTTTTTCATCACTTGATGGTTCATATGCTGGATGAAATTCAGTTCGTGCATCGGTGAATGAAAGAAATGGCCCTGAATGAGATCGCAGCCATAGCGTTTCAGTTTCGCTAATTGCGCCTCCGTTTCTACACCTTCAACAACCAGTTGTAATCCCAAAGAATGTCCCAACTGGACGATCGCATCAATGAATACACTTGCATTCTGCTGATTCTCCAAGCTATCAACTGATGATTTTCCGATTTTTAGTTGGCTGATGGGTAGCTGAATTAATTGCGCTAATGACGAGTAACCCTTACCAAAATCATCAATAGCGATTTGCAAGCCTAAATCCGCTAACTGATGAAGTATCGTCGAGTTTGATTCAATAACATCCGGCATCAGAGCCATTTCCGTTAACTCGAGTACTATCCCTGCGGGATCGGCTCCAGTTTCTTGCAATATCGCTGCAAAACTTGCGGCTAATTGTTTTTGGTTTAATTGCCGTGCTGACAAATTGATTGCGACGTAAGGCGTCTCTTCTTTCCAGCGTTGCCGCCAATCGGTTTGTACTTTGCAACTTTCGCGAAATACCCATTCTCCGATGGGAAAGATCATGCCAGTCATTTCCGCAACCGGGATAAAAATTTCCGGGGAAACGGCTTTCCCATTCAGATTCCAGCGCAATAGCAATTCGGCACCAGCAATTCGCTTCGTATCAAATGCAATGATCGGCTGAAAAACTGAGGAAAACTCATTGCGCTCAAGTGCCCGGTGTAATCCTAGACTGATCGTATTTTTCTGTTGTGCTTGCCATTGCAGTTGATCATTAAAAAATTGCCATCCATCGCGGCCTCTTTGTTTCATTTCGTACATGGCCGTATCCGCTGAACGTATCATTGCCTCGGCTGTATACTGCTGACCGTGACCGATGGTGATGCCGATACTCGCAGTGACAAATAGATTCAATTCTTGATATTGGATCATTTCCTTTAGCGCGTCGTTGATGCGCATGGCTAGGTTTGCAATTAGTTCGGGTTTTTCAATTTGTTCGCACAACACAACGAATTCATCCCCGGATAACCGTCCGACGGTATCACCCGGCCTGACTTGATCCAGCAGCCGGGTTGCGATTATTTTCAGTATCTCATCGCCGGTTTCGTGGCCATGGTTATCGTTGATTAGTTTGAAGCCATCCAGATCGATAAATAGTAAAGCGACGTTCAGCTTGTTTCGCAACGAGCATTGCAAGGCGTGGTTTAACCGCTCAAGGATCAGTTTGCGGTTGGGTAAGCCAGTGAGTGCGTCATGTGTCGATTGGCGGAGCAATTCTTGCTCTTGATGCTTGCGCAGTGTGATATCGAGCATCGTGACCACCAATATCCACTGATCACCTGCATGAAATTTGGCGATTCCGGCTTCAAGCTCAATCAGAGTGCCGTCTTTGCAATAGCCTAATACGGAATTTCGTTGATGTCTGTGGCGTTGCGTATCGGGGCTCTGTACGAATTGTTCGAGCGCATCGGCATGTTGTTCGCGGTAAGACGGTGGCAGTAAAAGATGTACTGGACTGCCAGCTAATTCTTCAGGGCTATAACCAAATAATTGACAGGCGCTGCGATTGGCTTCAATGATGATGCCTTTTTCATTGGTAACGATAATAATCGAATCGATAACCGACAAAATTTTTTGTACTGCATCATTGATTATTTGCTTGTAAATCATAGCCGGATCTGGCATAGCGCGATCCAACACTTACGATCTTCCTGAATGACTAGTGGAGTGTTGGCAAATTTACTAGTGATGTGGAAGATGCTGTTTATGAGCGCGCTAGATAAATGAGCGGATGCGCCAGTGCCGTCATAAGTTGCTGTGATTTTTCTTGTGCACAGCATTAATCCAAGCCATGCTGGATCGATGATTACCTTCATAAAATCCCGTTTTTAATATTTTTTGGGATAATGCAGTATTAATTTAAATTTAATATATAAGAATTATCTTACGCGAGTCGGCGTGGATTTTACTATAACAAAATGGCTTGGGAAAGATTTCTGATTTTTTGCAGGCTGGTGGCGATGCTATATGTTTATTCGATGACATCAAATCCTGCATCAACGATAGCTGCTTTAAGCTGATCGGGATTGGTGCTGGAAGGATCAAATTGAACGACGGCTTGCGCGGGATCAAGCGTAACTTCCAGCTGAGCGATTCCCGGTAAATTTTTGAGCACGGTCTTGATACTGTTGACACAGCCCATACAGGTCATGCCTTTTATTTTGATAATAGCGGTTTGCATGATGACGACTCCCTAAAATGATTCTTGTTTTTTTAATGATTGGCTTGCCAGCGCTTCAATAGCAGTGAATTGCTGACGACCGATACCGAACTCATCGCCATGGCGGCACCGGCGATGACCGGATTGAGCATACCGGCGGCTGCCAATGGAATACCCAGCGTATTGTAGACAAAAGCAAAGAATAGATTCTGGCGGATTTTCCTGAGCGTGGCGCGTGACAAGGAAATGGCGTCGGCGACGCTGATCAGGTCATTGCGGATCAAGGTAATATCGGCAGCTTCTATGGCGACATCCGAACCGGCGCCGATGGCAAAACTGACATCCGCGGCAGCCAAAGCCGGCGCGTCGTTGATGCCGTCGCCAACCATGGCGATGAATTTGCCGCTGCTTTTCATTGTTGCAACGGCTGCAGCTTTGTCTTGCGGCAAGACTTCGGCGCGATAGTGCGTTATACCGGTTTGTTTGGCGATCGCCGCGGCCGCCATGGCGTTGTCGCCGGTCAGCATCACCACGTCGATACCCATCGCTTGCAGTTGCTTGACGGCCTTGATCGAGGTGTCGCGTAAGCGGTCGGCAATCGCTAAGTAACCGAGCAATTGAGGCGTGCTTCCAGTAATGGATGCAACGGCCACGACGGTTTTTCCTTCGTTCTGCAGTGTGGCAACCGCTTTCTCTTCTAAGGCAATACCCTGTTGCGCAAGAAACTTGGGAGAGCCTAGCAGGTATTGAATACCGTTGATCCGCGCCGTGATGCCGCTGCCGGCGATGGCGGAAAAATCGGCAATGGTGTGCAGCGGTAACTGCTGCTTTTGCGCGCTATCCAGAACCGCACGCGCCAGCGGGTGTTCCGATCCTTGCTCCAATGATGCTGCGGTTTGCAACAATACCTGTGCGCTGATTGAATGGGCTGGAATAATATCCGTGACTTCCGGCTTGCCTTCCGTCAAAGTGCCGGTTTTATCGACGATAACGGTTTGAATTTTCTCGGCGTGTTCCAGCGCCGCTGCGTTCTTGACCAGCACACCAATCTGCGCGCCGCGTCCGGTGCCAACCATGATCGCGGTCGGTGTGGCCAGTCCCAGTGCGCAAGGGCAAGCGATCACCAGCACGGCGACGGCGTTGATGAGCGCGGCAACAAACTCGTGCGTGAGCCACCAGGTGATAACCAGGGTCAAGAGGCTGATGACCACAACAACCGGAACGAAAATACCCGAAATCGTATCCGCTAGGCGCTGGATGGGCGCTTTCGAGCCTTGCGCTTCCTCGACCAGATGGATGATGGCGGCGAGCTGCGTATGCGCACCGACGCTGGTGGCGCGGCATTTGAGCAAGCCGTTGACATTTTGTGTGGCGGCAAAAACCTTAGCGCCGGTCTGTTTGCCGGCCGGCAGGCTCTCGCCGGTCAGCATGGATTCGTTGACACTTGAAGCTCCTTCGATAACGACGCCATCGACCGGCAGGTTCTCACCGGGGCGCACGATGAAAACATCGCCGACTTGCAGGTTGCCGGCCGGAACTTCGAGAATTTCGCCGTTACGTTCAACGCGGGCGGTTTTGGGTTGCAGCCGGATCAAAGCTTCGATCGCTTCGGAGGTTTTTCCCTTGGCGCGCGCTTCCATCAATTTGCCGAGCAGCACCAGCGTAATAATGGCGGCACTGGCTTCAAAATACACATGCTGGTCCAGCTCGAAGGCGGTGACCACGGCACTGAAGCAATATGCCATGCTGGTGCCCAGCGCAACCAGTACATCCATGTTCGCGCCACCTGCGCGCAACGAATACCATGCACCGGTATAAAAGCGGCGGCCAATCCAGAACTGTACCGGTGTGGCCAAGAGCCATTGCAGCCAGCGCGGCAGCATGTCCATGTCGTGACCGGTGAACATCGCACCCATTTGCAGCACCAGCGGCAAAGTGAGCAGCGCCGAAATCAGGAATAACCGCAATTCAGCTTGGTAGGCGGCGAGCCGCCGTGCTTTTTCCTCGGCATGACCGGATTCGCTGATTTCGGTGGCATCATAGCCTGCCTCAATGACAGCTTGAATCAAGCGGTCAACGGTCACTGCGCCGGGCACGAAATTGACTCGCGCCGTTTCGGTAGCGACATTGACAGTGGCCGTGACACCGGGCAATTGGTTGAGCGCTTTTTCGATATGACCGGCGCAGGCGGCGCAGGTCATTTTGTGCAACTGCAATTGCACCGTGCGCGGTGTGACGTGAAAACCGGCTTTCTCGATGGCTTTAACCAACGCACCAGTATTGATTTGGTTTTCGTCGTAGTTTACCTGCGCTTTTTCATTGGCGAAATTGACAGCTGCTTCCACGCCCGGCAGCTTGTTCAGGTTTTTTTCGATACGCGCCGCGCAGGCTGCGCAGGTCATGCCTTCAATCGGCAGTTCGAGGTGTTTAAGCGATTGGGAATTCACGGTTATTTTTCCAGATAATGGGGTGATTCCGGCTATGGCTATTACTGGCGATCAATCGTCAGTACACCATCAACCAATCTGACGCGATCGCCCTGGTGGAAATGCGTTGCATCCGGAAGCGCGATGATGGCTTGACTGCCATCGCTCATGGTGACGCCGACTTGATACTGATCGTGCGGCTGAGCGGCTCCTCCTGCATGGGAACCGTGAACGGTGCCGGGGCTGTTGGCACCCTGCGGATACGGATTCTGGCGCATCACCTCCCGCGCGACAGTCCCGGCGATCACACCACCGACAATAGCATTGAGGCCGGGACCCTGCCCGATTTTGTTGACGAAGTCGATAATCCCGCAATTGTTGCATCCGGCTGCCGGCGGCTGCCGGTGGATGATGCCCGCATCCGTGCTTTTGATGCTGACGCTGTTGCGCGGTGGCGCAATAGCCGTGCCGGTACGATGAATGATCCGCGGCGGCCGGTTGACGTCGGGCGGGCTTTCAGGCGATGGTTGTGTTGTCAAACGCTGCGATTGCGGCTGCTGCCGCTGGTCTTGATCTACTCCGGAGGATTGAGCGAGAGCAATAGTGGTTGCACAGGCATTGAAAATAACGGCGAATACTGTCATCCGGATTGCTGCATCAGCGGCAGGGCGGCTATCAAACATTGCGAATCTCCTTACGGACAATGGCTATAACGAATTCTTAGATTGACAGGGATTGCGTTGGTTGCATTATAGCGGTCTTAGCTTATTCTAAGGAAACGCTGATTCGCCGAATTAATCAGCGTTTCCCTAAGATCCTTTGTGCAAGCCGGATAGCCTGATCAATCGGTTTTAGCCGGAACATCTTTTTGTTTTGAGGCATCTGCAGAACCTTCTTCTTCCGGCTGCTGTTTTTTTATCATGAGTGCAGCGATGAAGATGCCGAGTTCATACAGCAGGCATAAAGGTACCGCGAGCATAAACTGCGACACCACATCGGGCGGCGTGAAAATGGCGGCGATGACGAATGCACCGACAATGACATAAGGGCGAACTTCCTTGAGTTTTTCAACGGTGATGACACCGGTTCTGACCAACACGATGACGAACACTGGTACCTCGAAAGTCACGCCGAAGGCGATGAACATCGATAAAACGAAGCTCAGGTATTTGCTGATGTCGGTCATTACCGCCACGCCTTCGGGTGCGAAATAAGTGATGAACTCGAATACCGCCGGTAATGCGGCAAAGTAAGCGAATGCCATGCCGCAAAAGAACAGCAGGCTGCTGCCGATGACCAGCGGCAGCGCCAGGCGCTTTTCGTGAGAATAAAGTCCGGGCGCGACGAAAGCCCAGATTTGATACAGCGTATGCGGCAAAGTGAAGACAAATGCCATCATCATTGCGACCTGCATCGGTACAAAAAACGGTGTCGCTACATCGGTAGCGATCATTTGCCCGCCTTGCGGCAGTTTTTCCAGTAGCGGTTGCGCCAGCAGGGTATACAGCTCGCGTGCATAAAAAGCGCATGGTAGGAATCCGATCAGCAATACGCCCAGGATGCGTATCATGCGGACACGCAATTCCACCAAATGCGACAGAAATGAGCCTTCAAGCATGATGAATGCGGCAGCGCGGATTAAGCCGGATCGGCATCAGCAAGAATTCTGCCGTTTGCATCGGGTAGCTACTTTCTTTCCTTATCATGATTGATGTGCACCGTTTCGCTGCTTTCTGCAATTGTTTGAGTTTGCTCTATCGATTGCGAGTGTGAGCCGGTAGGCGGGGTTTCTTCAGTTTTGCCATCCGCCATTGTCGTTTTTAAATGATCAACACCTTGCTGCACTGAATCTTCGATGGAGTGCACGGTTTCCTGCACGGAAGATTGCATTTTTTTCAGTTCCTCCATGCGCATTTCATTATGAATGTCGGTTCTAATGGCATAGACGAAATTGCGGCAACGTCCGTACAAGTGACCTAGGGTGCGCGCTACCGCGGGCAGGCGCTCAGGTCCGATGACGATCAGGGCGACGATCGAAATCACCAGCAATTCCATGAAACTGATATCAAACATAGTGTCGCGCTGACCGAATCCGGATGAAAAATACTTGCCGTGAAAAACGGATGATCTAAGTCCGGGTGTGAGTTTTTTCCTTAATTTCAGCGTCTGCTGCCGGGCGATTGATGCTGCTACCGCCTTCTTTGAAGGTATTCGCGCTGGTTTCTTTGCTCGCGGTGACTTCGATTACTGGTTCTTGGTTTGAATGCGATGATGGAGCAGGGCTATTTTCCGATTCTTTCATGCCTTCCTTGAATCCTTTCAAGGCACCGCCCAAGTCGCTGCCGAGATTGCGCAATTTTTTTGTGCCGAATACCAGAACAACAATGACCAGTACGATAATCCAATGCCAGATGCTAAATGTACCCATGACTTTCTCCTGTTAGGTGAACCAGCACCGCTCTAGCCGCGGTGAATCATTCCGGGCAAATGCTCCCGGCCACCGATGATATGCAAATGCAGATGAAATACTTCCTGGCCGCCCGCCCGCCCGGTATTGATGATGGTGCGGAAGCCGTTCTCACAGCCTTGTTCTTTCGCTAATTTCGGGGCTAATAACAGCATCTTTCCCAATAGATCCTGATGATTTTCCCGGACATCCGCGAGCGAATCGATATGCAGCTTGGGAATCAGTAAGAAATGAACCGGTGCGGCCGGGTTGACATCATGAAAAGCGAGAATGTCTTCATCTTCGTAGACTTTATTGGAAGGAATTTCTCCGCGTGCGATTTTACAAAATATACAGTTATCCATGCGTTAGTCCGTTTTTCGAGAAGCTTTTTCCGCGATGCCGGAAACACCTTCGCGCCTTTCCAGTTCCTGCAGAACGTCATCCGGCGTCAGTCCGTGGTAAGCGAGTAATACCAGACAATGAAACCATAAATCGGCGGTTTCATAAATCACCTGGTTTGTGTCGCCGTCTTTCGATGCCATTAATGTTTCGGCGGATTCTTCGGCGATTTTTTTGAGTATTTTATCTTGTCCGCCGTGCAGCAGTTTGGCGACGTATGAGCTGTTCGCATCGGCTGCTTTGCGTGCTTCGATGGTTTCCGCGAGGCGGCGGAGAATCGTTGTGTCAGTCATTTGTGTAGATTTCTTCCGGATTTTTGATTACAGGCGCCGCAACAACCCATTCATTGCCTTCCAATTTCTGGAAGAAACAGCTGTGCCGTCCGGTATGACAGGCAATTCCGCCGGTTTGTTCGATCATGAGCAACAGCACGTCTTCATCGCAATCCAAGTAAATTTCCTTCACTTTTTGGGTGTGACCGGATTCTTCACCTTTATGCCACAGTTTTTTGCGCGAGCGCGACCAGTAGACGGCTTCGCCTTTTTCCACGGTCAACTTGAGCGCATCGCGATTCATCCAGGCCACCATGAGAATTTTTCCACTTCCTGCTTCCTGAGCGATGACCGGTATCAGTCCATCTTCAGACCAGTTGATTTTACTAAGCCACGTATCGGGAGGCATAAATTAAGTGCTATTTCCGTTCAGTTATCAATTTTGCCCGTCATTTTAGCATTATAACCGCACTTCAATACCATGCTGCGCCATATACTGTTTGGCTTGCTGGACGGTAAATTCGCCGTAGTGAAAGATACTGGCGGCTAATACCGCATCTGCATGTCCTTGCAAAATACCGTCGACCAGATGATCCAAATTACCAACGCCGCCGCTGGCGATCACCGGAATATCGATGGCATCCGATATCGCGCGTGTCAAAGCGATATCAAAGCCGTTGCGGGTGCCGTCACGGTCCATGCTGGTGAGTAAAATTTCACCGGCACCGAGCGATTGCATTTTGACCGCCCACTCGATGGCATCGATGCCGGTCGCTTTGCGGCCGCCGTGGGTGAAAACTTCCCAGCGCGGTACGCCGCTATCGGGTGAACGGACTTGTTTGGCGTCGATCGCCACGACGATGCACTGCGAACCGTAATGATCGGATGCATCGGCAACCAATTGCGGATTGAGCACCGCGGATGTATTGATGCTGACTTTGTCGGCACCGGCGTTGAGTAACCGGCGGACATCCGCTACCTGGCGCACGCCGCCGCCAACCGTTAATGGGATGAATACTTGCGCCGCGACGTCTTCAATGATGTGCAGAATCAGGTCGCGATTGTCCGAACTGGCGGTGATATCGAGAAAAGTGAGCTCATCCGCGCCTTGCTCATCATAGCGGCGCGAAATTTCCACCGGATCTCCGGCATCGCGCAATTCAACGAAGTTGACACCTTTGACAACACGCCCATTGGTTACGTCCAGGCATGGAATGATGCGTTTAGCGAGGCTCATCGGATTTTAAAGCTGTTTGGGGTAATGAGAGGAAAATACTATGGACAGGAATGACAGCGAATCGCGAGATCAATATCAAGAGATGTCGTTATCCTTACCGAGTTTGTCAGCCAAAATCTGTGCTTCCATGAAGTCCAGCGACCCTTCGTAAATGGCACGCCCGGTAATGGCACCCATGATGCCTTCCGATTCAATTTCGCACAGTTTGTGAATATCATCGATATTGGTAATGCCGCCGCTGGCAATCACCGGTATGGTGAGTTCCCGCGCCAATTCGACAGTCGCTTTGATGTTGACGCCGTTGAGCATGCCGTCGCGGCCGATATCCGTGTAGATAATCGCTTCCACGCCGTAGCCTTCAAATTTTCGCGCCAGATCGATGACATCGTGTCCGGTCACTTTGGACCAGCCATCGACTGCAACCTTGCCTTCCTTGGCATCCAATCCGACCATGATCTGACCCGGAAAAGCATTGCAGGCATCCTGCAGAAATCCGGGTATTTTGATCGCGGCGGTACCGATAATGATGTAGGTGATGCCGTCGTCGAGATAACGTTCGATCGTATCGAGATCACGAATGCCGCCGCCGAGTTGAATCGGAATCCGGTCATCCAGAGCCTCGACAATTTCACGAATCGCCGCTTCATTTCGCGGTTTTCCGGCAAAGGCGCCATTTAAATCAACCAGATGAAGTCTGCGCGCACCTTGATTCAGCCAGTGCGCCGCCATTTCCCCCGGTTCTTTGGAAAATACCGTGGCATCTTCCATCACGCCTTGTTTAAGTCGGACACAATGCCCATCTTTAAGATCGATTGCAGGAATAATCAGCATAACTTAATCAGAATGGATAGTTGATTAAAGAGTCAGTTTACTATGATTTGGTTTTAGAAATGCGGTGTCCATTTGGCAAAATTACTCAACAGGGTTAATCCCGCGAGTTGACTTTTCTCTGGATGGAACTGTACCGCGAAAATATTATCTTTTGCAACGGCGCAAGTAAATGGAAAAGGATAATGGCTTTGCGCCGCGATGGATGCAGTATCCGGTGTTTCGACATAATAGCTGTGCACAAAATAAAAACGCGCATCCGCTGCGATACCTTCCCACAACGGATGTTTGATCGCTTGATACACTTGATTCCAGCCCATATGCGGCACTTTCAGTTTTTGTCCGGTTGCATTTGTCATGGCTGGTGCGGGAAAGCGCACGACTTTTCCGGGCAGGATGTTGAGACCTTTGATATTGCCTTCCTCGCTTTCTTCAAACAACATTTGCAGACCGAGACAGATACCGAGAAAGGGTTTATGAGTGGCTGCCTCAATGACGGCTTCACGTAATCCGCGCGTTTCGAGTTCATCGATGCAGTTGCGCATGGCGCCTTGTCCGGCAACTACGACGCGGGCGGCTTTACGCACCACATCGGGATCGCTGGTAACGGTTGTCGTGACAGCGGGGGCTGCATGTTCAAGCGCTTTATGG